>JBLJBF010000097.1:0-2730 GCA_047637855.1 Pseudoflavonifractor sp.
CGAGGTTTCACATGGCGGAGGAGGTAAGCGCGGGCACGGTCTGCGCCGTGACCGGCCTCTCCCGCACCTACCCTGGTCAGGGGCTGGGCTGGGAGAGGGACTGGAAACGGCCGGTGCTGGAGCCGGTACTCACCTACCGGGTCCGCCTGCCCGACGGGTGCGACCCTCACGCCGCCCTATTAAAGCTCGGTCAGCTTCAGGAGGAGGACCCCCAGCTCCACCTGGTCTGGAACGGTCAGACCAAGGAGATCTGTCTCCAGCTCATGGGAGAGGTTCAGCTTGAGGTATTAAAGGCCCTCATTCTGGCCCGGTTCGGCATGGCGGTGGACTTCGACGCGGGGAGCATCGTCTACCGGGAGACCATTGCCACGCCCGCTGTGGGCATCGGCCACTTCGAGCCCCTGCGGCACTACGCGGAGGTCCACCTCCTGCTGGAGCCGGGGGAGCGGGGCAGCGGCCTGCGCATCGGCAGCGACTGCCCTGAGGCCGTGCTGGACCGGGGCTGGCAGCGGCTTATCCTCTCTCATCTGGCCGAAAAGACCCATCTGGGCGTCCTCACCGGCGCGCCCATCACCGACCTGACCATAACCCTCGTCGCCGGCCGGGGCCACGAAAAGCACACCGAGGGGGGCGACTTCCGCCAGGCCACCTACCGGGCGGTGCGCCAGGGTCTCATGCGGGCCGAGAGCGTCTTGCTGGAGCCCTTTTACGACTTCCGGCTGGAGCTGCCCCAGGCAAGTCTGGGCCGGGCCATGTCCGACCTCCAGCGGATGGGCGGGGACCTGGCGCCCCCCGGGACGGCGGGCGCACAGGCCGTCCTCACCGGCTCGGCTCCGGTATCCGGCCTGCGGGACTACGCCCGTCAGGTCACGGCCTACACCGCCGGGCAGGGACGGCTCTTCTGCGTCAGCGGCGGATACCGCCCCTGCGCCGACCAAGCCGCCGCGGTCGCGGCGTCGGGGTACGACCCGGAGCGGGACCTGGAGAACACCCCCAACTCGGTCTTCTGCGCCCACGGCGCGGGCTTCACGGTCAAATGGGACCAGGTTGAGACCTACGCCCATGTAAGCGCGGGCCTCGCGCCGGATAGCGGACCGGAGGCGGAGAAAGCGGATTCCCCCGCCCCGTGCCCCGGCCCGGCCGCATACGCCGACGCGGCGGCCGAGGATAAGGAGCTGCAGGCCATCTTCGAGCGAACCTATGGGGCTGTAAAGCGCCGTGGCTTCACACCGTCCTCCCCGGCCAGGGAGGCCATTGAGGCCGCCCTCCACAGGGCGCCCCCCATCCCCGCAGGCCCGGAATATCTGCTGGTGGACGGGTACAACCTCATCTTCGCCTGGGACGAGCTGAAGACCGTGGCACGGGAGAGCCTGGACGCGGCCCGGCAATTGCTGCTGGACCTGCTGAGCAATTACCAGGGCTTTCAAAAGAGCGAAGTCATCGTGGTATTTGACGCTTATCGGGTACCCCGGAATGTGCGGGACGAGAGCCGCTACCACAACCTCCACGTGGTTTTCACAAAAGAGGCCGAGACGGCCGACGCCTACATCGAAAAGGTCACTTACGACCTGGGAAAAAAGCACCGGGTGCGGGTAGCCACCTCTGACTACGCCGAGCAGCTCATCATCCTGGGCCACGGGGCCCTTCGCCTGTCGGCCTCCGCCTTCCGGGAGGAAGTGGAGCGGGTAGGCGGCCAGATCTCGGCCCTGCTGCGGCAAAATAACCTGGCTGACCGTGCCCAACCCGTCCGTGCCGCCATGGAGCGGGCGCTGGAGAGTGGAAATTCGGGCGGCAGCGCCCGGACTAATTTACAATAACGCTTTATTCGATTGACGAACCCATCAAACTGTGAAAAAGGAGACTTGCAGTATGGACCTATTTGACTCCATCAGCAGGAGAAAGTCATGCAGAACTTACACCGGGCAGCCCTTTGAAGCGGAGCAGCTTGAAAAAATACGCGGGGCTATCAACGAATTTACCCCGCTTTACCCCGATACCCCGCTGGAGTACCGGTTTATCGCCAAAGCCAGGGGTATCTTTAAAGTGCAGGCCCCGCACTACCTGATCGTCAGCGGGCAGGGCAGAGAACAAGAAGCGGAGAGCGCGGGCTTTCTCTTTGAGCAGCTTATCCTGTGGCTGGACGCCCAGGATATCGGCAGCGTCTGGCTCGGCAAAACAAGAGATACGGAACCCGTCAGCGACAAGGACATTATCTCCATTGCGTTTGGCCAGGCGAATGAATCTGTCCACCGCAGCCCAGACGAATTCAGGCGCAAGCCCATCGACGAGATCACCAACGCGCCGCAGGACCCATGTATCCAAGCCGCGCATCTGGCGCCGTCCGGCATGAACCTCCAGCCCTGGTATTTTGAAAAATCCGGAGGCAAGGTCTTGGTTTACAGGCAGCTCCTTAAGCCCCCGGTCTCCCTGGTTTATAAAAAAACAGAGGTGGATCTGGGTATCGCGCTGTGTCATTACGCGTTGGCGTGCGCGCATTTTGATAAGCCCTTTGCCTTTCACCGCAAGGACGGAGGGCCGGACAAAAAGGGCTATCGCCTGTTTGGGGAACTGACCTGAACGGCGAAGCGCCCTGCGGAGCAGCCTTTCACACGATTCTTACCTCCAAATCCTGTCAGGGGAAAGGGGCGGAAAGCGCCTGCCACACAGGGCAGACCGCATTTCGGGATGTAACTGGTTTTATCTACCGCTTGAAACTGGTTACAAAAGAGT
>JBLJBF010000098.1:0-7583 GCA_047637855.1 Pseudoflavonifractor sp.
TGGTGGACGATACAGGACTTGAACCTGTGACCTCCCGCACGTCAAGCGGATGCTCTACCAGCTGAGCTAATCGTCCATAGCGCAAGAATTAGTATACATGGACGAGGTCCTGTTGTCAAGCCCTATTTTACGCACTCCCGCTACCGCAGAACCCAATGCACCATCAGCAGCAGGCCCAGCCCGGGGGCGCCCAGCACGCCCAGCACCAGGGCGTTTGCCAGGTTTACGCCCAGGGTGACCCCGATAAAGCTCCCCACGTAGCTCAGGGCATAGAGGGCTGCCAGCCCCACGCCCGTCCGGGCCAGCACGCGGGCCAGCCCCCGCAGGGGCCGCCGCAGCAGGGCCATGGTCACGACCAGCATCAGCCCGCCGGCCAGCCAGGGCAGCGTGTTCAAAAAACCGTCCAAAGCCCCACCTCCAGAGTGTTTTTAGCCGGAACAGCCAAACCTTATCCGCGCACCGCGCCGTCCAGCTCCTTCACCCGGCGCAGCAAATAGGAGTACCGGGCTTGGAGGGCGTTAATCTCAAAGACGTAAGACTCAATTAAGTCCGGGTCGCGGGTACTGTTGAAACAGGAGTATGCCTGGGCGATGAGCGTCCTTGTGCGGATCAGCCCCTCCATGAGAGCCTGTTTTTCCTCCTCCTCGGGTGTGGGCCGCCTTTTTCGGAAGGTAAATGCCCTGGCGGGCTCTGCCATAACACCGTCTCCTTTCCCTCCATTCAGTGTATTTTCATTTTGGACAAATATTCCGTCAAATATACCGCTCTTTTCCAGGTGTAAGAAATAAGTACATACACATACTATGCTCGGACAAGTCAAGCGCAGCTTCTTTTAAGCCGGTGCCGGGCAACCTCGGGCTGACCTGGGGTACGCCCTCAGGCGAAAGGCGAAGGGAGTTCATTGGGAGCGGTTCCCCCTACGGGAAACCAACCACCCAACGGATCAGTTTTCGCATGACTGTCCAGGGTTTGGCCTCGCGGACGAGTGTTCGCTTGATTCGCGCAGACCGGCCGGGATCGGCCCGTTCCGAAAGGAGCGGGCCGATCTTTTTGTTTCGGTGCCATTTCTTGACACCGCGGTATAAAGTGCGGTAAAATAAACTGATAAAATATGTGTACTGCGAGGGAAGCGAATGGCTAAGACCAATAAGATCTACGGCAATGAGTCCATCTCCGCCCTGAAGGGGGCCGACCGGGTGCGTAAGCGTCCGGGCGTCATCTTTGGGTCCGACGGACTGGAGGGCTGCGAGCATGCCGTTTTTGAGATTCTGTCCAACGCCATCGACGAGGCCCGGGAGGGCCATGGCGACGTCATCACCGTCACCCGCTACGCCGATCTGAGCATTGAGGTGGAGGACTTTGGCCGGGGCTGCCCCGTGGACTGGAACGAGAAGGAGCAGAAGTTCAATTGGGAGCTGGTCTTCTGCGAGCTGTATGCCGGCGGCAAGTACGACAACGGCGACGGCGACAACTACGAGTACTCCCTGGGCCTCAACGGCCTGGGCTCCTGCGCCACCCAGTACGCTTCCCGGTTTTTTGACGCCGTCGTCTATCGGGACGGGTTTAAGTATACCCTCCACTTTGAGCGGGGGGAGAACGTGGGGGGCCTTCAGAAGGAGCCCGCCGACAGAAGAAAGACCGGCTCCCTCTTCCGCTGGCAGCCCGACCTGGATGTGTTCACCGACATCGACATTCCCGTGGAATACTATCTGGACGTCATCAAGCGCCAGGCGGTGGTCAACGAGGGGATCACCTTCCGGTTCCGCAACCAGGTGGGTGGGAAGTTTGAGACCACCGAGTTCAAGTATGAGAACGGCATTGTGGACTATGTCACCGAGCTGGCAGGGGAGAGCAGTCTCACCGCCCCCGTCTTCTGGCAGACCGAGCGCCGGGGTCGGGACCGGGAGGACAAGCCGGAATACAAGGTCAAGCTCTCGGTCTCCTTCTGTTTCAGCAACACGGTGCAGGTCATCGAGCACTACCACAACTCCTCCTGGCTGGAGCACGGCGGCAGCCCGGAAAAGGCCATGAAGTCGGCCTTCGTAAACGGGATCGACGCGTTTTTAAAGCAGCAGAACAAGTACCAGAAGGCCGAGAGCAAGGTGACCTGGAACGATGTGCAGGACTGCCTTGTGCTGGTGAGCAATAACTTCTCCACCCAGACCAGCTACGAAAACCAGACCAAGAAGTCCATCACCAATAAATTTGTTCAGGAGGCCATGACCGAGTTCCTCCGCTCCCAGCTGGAGGTCTACTTCATCGAGAACCCCTTCGACGCGCAGAAGATCGCCGAGCAGGTTCTGATCAACAAGCGCAGTCGGGAGAGCGCCGAGAAGGCCCGGCTCAACATCAAAAAGAAGCTCTCGGGCAACGTGGACATCTCCAACCGGGTGCAGAAGTTTGTGGACTGCCGCACCAGAGACACCGAGCGGCGGGAGCTCTACATCGTCGAGGGCGACAGCGCCATGGGGGCCGTCAAGCTGAGCCGGGATGCCGAGTTCCAGGGCATCATGCCGGTCCGCGGCAAGATCCTGAACTGCCTGAAGGCCGACTACGGAAAGATTTTTAAGAATGAGATCATTACCGACCTCCTCAAGGTACTGGGCTGCGGCTGCGAGGTGAGCGACAAGCACAATAAGGACCTGGCGGGCTTTGACCTCATGGCCCTGCGCTGGAACAAGATCGTCATCTGTACCGACGCCGACGTGGACGGCTTCCAGATCCGCACGTTGATTCTGACCATGCTCTACCGTCTGGTTCCCACCCTCATTCAGCGGGGGTATGTCTACATCGCCGAGTCCCCCCTCTACGAGATCAACTACAAGGAGAAGACTTGGTTTGCCTACTCCGACCGGGAGAAGAGCGATATCCTCGCCCAGATCGGGGACAAGAAGGTGAGCATCCAGCGCTCCAAGGGCCTTGGTGAGAACGAGCCTGAAATGATGTGGCTCACCACCATGAACCCCGAGACCAGGAGGCTCATCAAGGTCATGCCCGAAAACATCGTCCGCACAGGCGAGGTCTTTGATCTCCTCCTGGGAGACAATCTCCAGGGCCGGAAGGACCATATCACCGAAAACGGCTACAAGTACCTGGAGCTGGCCGATATCTCGTGATCGCCGCGCCCCGGAAAAACCGGGCAGGAGGGACCGAAAAATGAAAAAGTTGCTATCCGTGATGCTCTCTCTGGCGCTGATCTCCGCCCTCGCCGCGCCCGCACTGGCGGAGGCAAGGGCGGACGTGTCGGGAGGCGAGGGCCTGGCCCTGTGGCAGCTGGCCCGGTGCGGGGAAGGGAGCACTTTTGACGACTACCTTGCCATGGAAAACCTGACCCGAGAGGAGTACGCCGCCATGGAGCGCTGGGCCGAGGGATATGTGTCCGTCAACTCGGAGGCGGCCTCCGCCTTCGATGCAGATGCCTGGTTCATGAAGACTCTGGCCTACCCGCCCGGGAACCCCAACAGCAAGGCCAACTGGTTTGCGGCTCAGCGTCCCGGCTATCTGGAGGCGGATTTTCAAAAGGAGATGCGCTACCTGTGGCTCACCGAGAGCTATGATGCCGAGAGGGCGCGGGGAGGGGACCAGGACCTGGCCGCCCGCTATCCGTCCGAGTTTGCCGCCTTTGACGCCGACGCCTGGTTCGCCGGGTATTACGGCGGCATCCTGGGCGTCTCCAAGGCGCGGTATATGGAGACCGAGGGCCTGACCGGGGAGGGGGACTTCCGCGCCGCCCTGTTTGCCGAGTGGGCAGTCGGTCCCCTCTCCCGATTCAACGGTCTCGTCGTCACGGTGGACGGCACCCCAATCCAGTTTCAGGCGGTGCGCACCGACGCCTGGGAGGTGGCAGAGCCGGTGGTCCGGGACGGGCGAATTTTAGTCCCGCTGCGCACCGTGGCCCAGGCTATGAACTGCGCTGTGGCCTACGATGGGGCTGCCCGCACCGCTATCTGCACCAAGGGAGACGTGACCGTCACCTTCACCTTGGACAGCACTGCCTACTCCGTTGTCTCCCCCAACGGAATTACGGCGTTGAGTCTCGCTGTGCCCGCCGCCGCCCGGGATGGCCGCACCTACGTTCCCCTCCGCGCTCTGGGCGAGGCTTTGGGCTATACCGTTACCTGGAGCGCGCCCTTCCAGACCGCCGCCCTGACCGCGGGATAAAACCCGAATAAGAGGAGGCCCGATATGAAAAACCGCCTGACTTTGGTGTTCTCCGCCGCCGCCCTTTTTCTCTCCGCCGGGCTCCTGATCTGGACGCTCTGGGGCCTGGCCGCCACCCCCGCGCCCTCCCCGGGGTTGCCCGTGCCAACCGCCGTTCCCGCCCCTCCGGCCGACCCTTCCGCCGCCTATCGGCTGGAGAAGCTCAATGAGGTAAACGACATGGTGCTGCGCCGGGCGGTGGTCCCCGAGGACTATCTGCGCTACCTGCCCGAGGAGCTGCGGGAGCCGGTCAGGCGGTACAGCCAGGACACCGCTGTCTTGAAAAACAACTACAGCGTATATGCCGAGAGAGTTGCGAAATCGCTGCTCTATAGCTTTGATCCTCCCCCTGAGGACCCGGGGGATTATCAGCGTCCCGAGCGCTATTACCAGTTGGTGGGGCGCATCTCCACCTTGGCGCTCTACCGCAACAGCGGCCAGCTCTACCGCCTCGACCCCGTCGTCTCCTATCCCGCGGCCCATGAGGGGGGCGGCTCCTATGGCCTGTGGGCGGATATGATTCACGAGGGCTGGTATGTCGGAGAGGAGCTTGCCCAGCAGGCGGAGGACTACTTCACCATGCTAGACGGGCTGTTCGGGCAGTTCGCCGCCGCCCGCGCCGCGCTGACCTGAACCTACACAAAGGACTGATATCGATGGCAAAAAAGAACCCCCGCGAGGAGGGGGCAAAGCGCAAAAACAACCCCAACGTCATGGGGCTGCGGCCCGAGGTGCTGGAGCAGCCCATCACCGAGACGCTGGAGATCAACTATATGCCCTATGCCATGAGCGTCATCGTCTCCCGCGCCATCCCCGAGATTGATGGCTTCAAGCCCTCCCACCGCAAGCTGCTGTACACCATGTACAAAATGGGGCTGCTCACGGGCGGGCGCACCAAGAGCGCCAACATCGTCGGCACCACCATGAAGCTCAACCCCCACGGCGACCAGGCCATCTACGACACCATGGTCCGTCTCTCCCGGGGCTACGGCGCGCTGCTTCACCCGCTGGTGGACTCCAAGGGCAACTTCGGCAAGGTATACTCCCGGGACATGGCCTGGGCCGCCAGCCGGTACACCGAGGCGAAGCTGGACCCTATCTGCACCGAGATCTTTCGGGATATCGACCAGGACACGGTGGATTTTGTGGACAACTACGACTCCTCCACCCAGGAGCCGGCGCTGCTGCCCACCACCTTTCCCAACGTCCTGGTGGCCTCCAATATGGGTATCGCCGTGGGCATGGCCAGCAATATCTGCGGGTTCCACCTGGGTGAGGTGTGCGACGCCACCATTGCCTATATGAAGGATCCTGCGGTCAACCTGCTGGACCTGCTCAAGGCCCCCGACTTCCCCACCGGCGGGGAGCTTCTCTACGACGCAAACCAGCTCGCCGACATCTACCGCACCGGCCGGGGCTCCTTTCAGGTCCGGTCCAAGTGGCGCTATGTGAAGGAAGAAAACCTCATCGAGGTCTATGAGATCCCCTACTCCACCACCGTGGAGGCCATTATGGACAAGGTGGCCGAGCTGGTGAAGATCGGCAAGGTCAAGGAGATCGCGGATATGCGGGACGAGACCGACCTCGCCGGCCTCAAGCTCACCATCGACCTCAAGCGGGGGACCGACCCGGAAAAGCTCATGGCCCGCCTCTACCGCTCCACCCCCCTGATGGATTCCTTCTCCTGCAACTTCAACATTCTGGTGGGCGGCATGCCACGTGTCATGGGTGTGGGGGAGATTCTGGAGGAGTGGACCGCCTGGCGTATGGACGCGGTTCGCCGCCGGGTCTACTACGTCATGAAGAAGAAGGAGGAGAAACTCCATCTCCTCAAGGGCCTCAAGAAAATTCTGCTGGACATCGACCGGGCCATCAAGATCATCCGGGAGACCGAGGAGGACGCCGAGGTGGTGCCCAACCTGATGATCGGGTTCGGCATTGACGCGGTCCAGGCCGAGTATGTGGCCGATATCAAGCTGCGCAACATCAACAAGGAGTATATCTTAAAGCGGATCGAGGAAACCTCTACCTTGGAGGAGGAGATCGCCGACCTCAAGGACACCGTCAACCAGCCCAAGCGCATCAAAAAGATCATCGCCGATGAGCTGGAGCACGTGAAGAAGAAGTTCGCCCTCCCCCGCCGCACCGAGATCATCTACGAGCATATCCTGGCCGCCGAGCCTGATCCGACCGAGGAGGTGGCCGACTACGCCGCCACCGCCTTCCTCTCCCGGGAGGGGTATTTTAAGAAGATCACGGCGGCCTCTCTCCGCATGGCCAGCGACCAGAAGTACAAGGAGGGGGACGGCCCCTGGCTCCAGTGGGAGGCCAATAACCGCGACGAGCTGCTGGTCTTCACCGACCGCCAGCAGTGCTATAAGACCCGCCTGTCCGACTTTGACGACGCCAAGGCAAGCATTTTGGGTGACTATCTGCCCACCAAGCTGGACATGGAGCAGGGCGAGAGCGTGGTCTGGGCCTGCATCCCCGGGGACTACAGCGCCAATGTCCTCTTTCTCTTTGAAAACGGGAAGGCCGCCCGGGTGGAGCTGGGCACCTATCAGACCCAGACGCGGCGGAAGAAGCTGACGGGGGCCTACTCGGACAAGTCGCCTTTGGCCGCCGCGATCCTCCTTACGGGGGACCTGGAGTTGGCCGTCATCTCCACCGAGGGCCGATGCGTGGTCTTCCATACCGCCAGCCTTGCCCCCAAGAGCACCCGCAGCACCCAGGGCGTCAATATCATGACACTCAAGCCCCGGTATAAGGTCGAGCGGGTACAGCCCCTGGAGGATACCACCATTGTCAACGCCGCGCGCTACCGGGCCCGCAGCCTGCCCATCGCCGGGGCCCTCCTCAGGGAGGAGGACCGGGGACAGGAGCAGCTTACCTTACTGTAGGTCGAACCGTATGTGCCCGCGGGCGGGCGGAGACCGCCTGTAGGATTGAGGTGTTTTATGAAGTTCAAGTCCAAGATTCTGGATACTGTGTGGACCTATGTCCTGCTCACCGTCGCCTCCGGCATTTATGCCTTCGGCTTTAACTGGTGCTATAAGCCCAACGCCATTGCCTTCGGCGGGCTTACCGGCGTGGCCCAGATCATCAATCATCTCCTGCCCCTGCTCCCCATCGGTACGCTGGTCCTCCTCATGAATATTCCGCTCTTTCTGCTGGGGTGGAAGCTCTTGGGCGGGCGGCTGCTGGTCAGCTCTCTCTACGCCATGGGGACATCCTCTCTCTTTATCGATCTGGTGGACCGGTTCCATGTCTTTCAGCCCATGGAGCAGCCCCTGCTGGGCTGTATCTTCGGCGGGGTGCTGCTGGGCCTCTCGCTGGGGCTCGTCTTCCTCCGGGGGGCTACAACCGGAGGCACCGACCTCATC
>JBLJBF010000099.1:0-5679 GCA_047637855.1 Pseudoflavonifractor sp.
CCTCCTCGTAGCTTCGTCCCCGGGGTGTGGGAGTTATTTCACCGTCTTCTGGAGCCGCTCCATGGCGTCGGCGCCCTCCTTGGTGTCCATGACCTTCTGCATCAAGCCCATCAGGGCGCTGGAGTCCCCCCGCATGGCGGCATCGGCGGCCCCTTTCAGGCCCGCGCCGCCGTTCTGGTTCAGGAGTTCCATCAGTTTTTTCGCGTCGGGGGAGTTTAAAAGGCCCATGACCGAGTCCTTATTCTTCAGCAAAGCGGCGGCCTCGGGTGAGCTCATGATGTCGATGGGCAGTTTTTTAGGGTCTTGCATGGCATATCCCTCCAAGTCAGTGTATGTTGGAACGTTCATTCTCATTATATGGCGGAAGGAAAATAAGGTGCAGATGAAGATACTCGTTTTTGCGGATTCCCACGGAAATGTGACCAATATGAAACGCGCGGTAGAGGAGGAGCAGCCCGACCGGATCTTCCACCTTGGAGATGTGGCGCGGGACGCCCAGGCACTGGCCCAGATCTTCCCGCAGATCCCGCTGGAGAATGTCTGCGGCAACTGCGACGGATACAGCGACGTGCCCGCCCAGCTCATCGCCGATGTGGAGGGAAGGCGTGTTCTGCTGACCCATGGGCACCTCTACCATGTGAAGCTGGGGATCGGCGCACTGCTGGAGGCGGCGCGGAGGATCGGCGTGGACGCCGTCCTCTTCGGCCACACTCACGAGGCCCTGTGCACCCGGGACGGCGGGATGTGGATCATGAACCCCGGCAGCATCCGGGACCCCTGGCGGGCCGCATACGGTGTTCTGGAGTCCGGCGGCGACGGGCTTACCTGTCATCTTATGGAACTGTAGGAGGAGTGCGGCTATGCTTTTAACGATCGACGTAGGCAATACCAAAATGGAGTTCGGCGTCTTCGAGGGGGAGGCACTGCGGGGCAGTTTCCGCCTGAAGACCGATCCGGTGCGCACCTCTGACGAGATCGGCCTGCTGGCCTGCCAGTACTTTCAGCGCTTTGGGCTGGAGCCCGGCGCGGTGGAGGCCGTGGTAGTCGCCTCGGTGGTGCCCCCGGTGATGTACACGCTTAACAGCGCCATCATTAAGTACTTCGGCAAGCGGCCATTGCTGGTCGATGAGGATTTAGACCCCGGCCTGCCCTACGGCATCAAGAGCGACGAGCGCCTGGGGGCCGACCGGGCGGTGGCCTGCGTGGCCGCCATAGAGAAGTACGGCGCGCCCGTTCTGGTTCTGGACTTCGGGACCGCCACCACGCTGGACGCGGTGAGCCGGGAGGGGACCTATCTGGGCGGCTGCATTGCCGCCGGGGTGCGCCTGACCACCGAGGCCCTCTTTCAGAAGACGGCCCGCCTGCCCAACGTGGAGCTGGCCATGCCGGATACCGTCCTGGGCGGTACTGCCGTGGGGCAGATCCAGGCGGGCGCGGTGATGGGGTACATCGGCTCCATGGAGTACCTCATCCGGGCCGCCAAAGGGGAGATGGGCTACCCGGAGGGGGCGGTTAAGGTGGTGGCCACCGGCGGGCTCTCTCACCTGGTGGCCGAGAACACCGATATGATCGACGTGGTGGACCCGTCGCTGGTGCTGGACGGGATCCGGATTCTCTACGAACGGACGAAGGCAGAGGCATCCAAATAAAAAGATCCGCCACCGCGAGGTGGCGGATCTTTTTATTTGGCCTTTATGTAGTAGTCGCACCAGGGGCGCAGGGTGCAGCGCTCGCACTCGGGGCTCCGGGCCATACAGACGGCCCGGCCGTGGAGCACCAGGCGGTGGCAGAAGTCATTGGACTCCCCGGGCGGCAGGATCTTGCGCAGCTGCTCCTCCACTTTGCCCGGGTCCTTGGTGCCGTCGGTGAGACCAAGACGGCCCGAGAGGCGGATGCAGTGGGTGTCGGCCACCACCACGCCGGGGATGCGATACACGTCGCCCAGGACAAGGTTTGCCGTCTTCCGCCCTACGCCGGGCAGCGTTAGCAGTTCCTCCATCGTGTTGGGCACCACGCCGCCGTACACCTCCAGCAGCATATTGGCCGAGGCCACAATGTCCCGCGCCTTTGCCCGGAAAAAGCCGGTGGAGTGGATGAGCTCCTCCACCTCGCTGATGTCGGCGGCGGCCAGCGCCTCCAGGGTGGGGAAACGGCCATAGAGGCCGGGAGTGACCTTGTTCACCCGCTCGTCGGTGCACTGGGCGGCCAGGCGGGTGGCGAACATCAGCTCGTAGGGCTTTTCATACTCCAGAGAGCAGTACGCGTCGGGGTAGAGGGCCTTTAGTTCTCCAATTATGGCGAGAATATCCTTTTTCTTTTTCATGTGCTTCACCTCATTTTCCCCATCATACCATAGACTTGTCAAAAAAACGACTGAAAATTGGATTGTAAATCTATCCTATAGCCGCTATAATGGAAGGAGCGACCCGGGAACATACCGATCAACGAATAGGGGGAAATAGTATGGTCAAGGACATTATGGATTTTCTGGCCGCCCAGGACCCTGAGGTGGGCGAGGCTGTCCGCCAGGAGTATGATCGTCAGCGCCGCAATATCGAGCTGATCGCGTCGGAGAACTTCGTGAGCGAGGCGGTACTCGCGGCCGTGGGCACGGTGCTCACCAACAAGTACGCCGAGGGGTACCCCGGCAAGCGGTACTATGGCGGCTGCCAGTGTGTGGACGTCGCAGAGGATCTGGCCCGCGCTCGGGCCTGCGAGCTCTTTGGGGCCGAGCACGCCAATGTCCAGCCCCACTCGGGCGCCAACGCGAACTTCGCCGTCTATCAGGCCCTGTGTGAGCACGGGGACACCGTTCTGGGCATGGACCTGGCCAACGGCGGGCACCTGACCCACGGTAGCCCCGTGAACTTCTCGGGCAAGAATTACAATATGGTGGCTTACGGGCTGAACGATAAGGGCTACATCGACTATGACCAGGTCCGGGACCTGGCCCATCAGCATAAGCCCAAGATGATTTTGGCAGGGGCATCGGCCTATCCCCGAATCATCGATTTCAAGGTATTCGCCGATATCGCCCATGAGGTGGGCGCCTATCTGTTTGTTGACATGGCCCACATCGCCGGGCTGGTGGCCGCCGGGGTGCATCCCAGCCCCATCCCCTATGCCGACGTGGTGAGCACCACCACCCATAAGACCCTCCGCGGTCCCCGCGGCGGCATGATTCTCTGCAGGGAGGAGCTGGCCAAAAAGATCGACTCGGCCATCTTCCCGGGCAGCCAGGGCGGCCCGCTGGAGCACGTTATCGCCGCCAAGGCCGTAGCCTTCGGCGAGGCGCTGCGGCCCGAGTTTAAAGTCTATCAGCAGCAGGTCGTCAAGAACGCCGCCGTACTGGCCGGCAGCCTGATGGAGCAGGGCTTTGACCTGGTCTCGGGCGGCACCGATAACCACCTCATGCTGGTGGATCTGCGCAAGGCGGGGGTCACCGGCAAGGAGCTGGAGCACCGGCTGGACGAGGTGCACATTACGGTCAACAAGAACGCCATCCCCCACGACCCGGAGAAGCCCTTCGTTACCTCGGGTATCCGTGTGGGCACCCCCGCCGCCACGACCCGCGGCCTGAATGAGGAGGACATGAAGGTCATCGCCTCCTGCATCTGGGACGCTGCCGTGGACTTTGACGGCAAGGCAGAGGATATCCGCGCCCGGGTGGCCGCCATCACGGAGAAGTACCCTCTGTACGGCTAAGGGGGCGCGGCATGGGCTTTGGATTTAATATCATGTGGGGACTTTTTCCGATTTTATTCGTATTCACCTTCGGGCTGGTCATAACCGTCATCATCGTGACACTGGTGCGGGGGGCGGCCCAGTGGAAGAAAAATAACGCCTCCCCCGTCCTTACGGTAGAGGTGAAGGTGGTAGCCAAGCGGGCCGACGTATCCGACCACATCCACTCGGACAGCGGCGGCATGACCCACCGCGACAGCAGCACGAGCTACTATGTCACCTTCCAGGTGGAGAGCGGCGACCGGCTGGAGCTGCGGGTCCCCGATCAGGAGTTCGGTATGCTGGCGGAGGGAGACCAGGGCCGGCTCACCTTCCAGGGCACCCGGTACCAGGGGTTTGTCAGGGCGTCATAGACGACAAGAGCAGTCCCGGCCTTCAGGCCGGGACTGCTTAGATTTTCGATATGCTCTCAGCCTTCAGACCGGGGCTGCCGTTTTTGCCGATACCCCTATAAAACTGCTTTACAGTAGATAGAACATATGTTAGAATTGCGGTATGATGATAAGAGAAATGGAGAAGGGGGGGCGGGACTTATGGCGTACCGGCCTTTGGCGGATGAGATACGGCCCGCGACCTTGGACGAGGTGGTGGGGCAAACGCATATTTTGGGCGAGGGCGGGCTGCTGCGGCGCATCATCGAGAGCGGCAACATCCCCAACTTGGTCTTTTACGGCCCCTCCGGGACGGGGAAGACCACGGTGGCCAATATCATCGCCGCCCAGACCAACCGCGCCCTGCGGCGCATCAACGCCACCACCGCGTCCCTCTCCGACATCAAGGACGTAATCTCAGACGTAGGCACATTGCTGGCCCCCAACGGCATTCTGCTCTACCTGGACGAAATTCAGTATTTTAACAAAAAGCAGCAGCAGTCCCTGCTGGAGGTCATCGAGAGCGGGGACGTGACCCTTATCGCCTCCACCACCGAGAATCCCTATTTTTACATCTACAACGCCGTCCTCTCCCGGTCAACCGTCTTTGAGTTTAAGCCCGTCACGGCGGAAGACCTGCTCCCAGCCGTGGAGCGGGGCCTGTCCCTCATGGAGGCGCGGATGGGGGAGACGGTGAGACGTGAAACGGGAGTGGCGGAGTACATCGCCTCGGCCTGCGGCGGCGACGTGCGCAAGGCCATGAACGCAGTGGAGCTGCTGCTCAATTCGGCGAAGCGCCGACAAGGGGAACTGCTTGTCACCATGGAGGACACAAGGGCTGTCGCCCAGCGCTCGGCCATGCGGTACGACAGGGAGGGGGACGATCACTACGACATTCTCTCGGCCCTGCAAAAGTCGGTCCGCGGCTCCGACCCCGACGCGGCGCTCCACTACCTGGCCCGTCTTCTGGAGGCGGGGGACCTGATCTCGGCCTGCCGCCGGATTATGGTCATGGTCTGCGAGGACGTGGGCCTGGCCTACCCACAGGCCATCCCCATCGTCAAGGCCTGCATCGACGCGGCCAATATGCTGGGTCTGCCCGAGGCCGCCATTCCCCTGGGGGACGCGGTGGCGCTCATGGCCACCGCGCCCAAGTCGAACTCGGGCTGTGTCGGCATCGAGGCGGCTATGTCCGACCTGAGGGTGGGCAAAACCGGCGACATCCCCCGCCATCTCCAGAACAAGCACGCCGACTCGGCGGGGATGGAGCGGGAGCAGGGCTATCTCTACCCCCACAGCTACCCCGACCACTATGTAAAGCAGCAGTACTTGCCAGATAAGCTGGTGGGGATCAAATACTACACCTACGGCGAGAACAAGACCGAGCAGGCCGCCAGGCGCTATTGGGACGAGATCAAGGGAGAATAGGCGGGTGCAGTGCGCCCGCCTCAGACTGTCAAAAAACGCCAGCCGAAAGCCACGGAGGGAAGGATAGTGTGAAAGGGAACCGTCAGGGTTCCCTTTCGCATGCAGGAAAACCACTTTTTGAAACTTCTTCCGGTGT
>JBLJBF010000100.1:0-2404 GCA_047637855.1 Pseudoflavonifractor sp.
CTATGGGGCGGCTGCTGATGGGCATCGATTTGGTGGTCATCGTGGCTGCTGCCGGAGTCTTTCGCAGCCTGTACAGCGCCCTCTACGGCCTGGTGGCCCTCTATATCTCCACCATCGTCCTGGACGGTGTGCTCTACGGCGGTGACAACGCCAAGGTGGCCTATATCATCAGCGACAGCTACCAGGCCATTGCCCAGGCCATTGTCAACGACTTGGACCGGGGCGTCACGCTGCTCCACGGGGAGGGGGCCTACTCCGGCGCGGCCAAAAAGGTGCTCATGTGCGCGTTCAAGCGGCGTCAGATCGTGGAGATCAAGCGTATTGTCAAGAAGCTGGACCCACAGGCCTTCATCATCGTCTGCGAAGCCCACGAGGTCCTGGGCGACGGGTTCCGGGAGTATAAGCAGAACGATATCTGACCTGTGTGAGCTCAAAACCAAATAGAAAAGAGGATTTTTCCATGGCGAACTTTGAGAAATTTTTAAAAAACGTAGAGCAGCGTGGGTTTCACACAGCCCACTTTGCCACCGCTGCCGAGGCCGCGGCCTACTTAAACGACAAGCTGGACGGCCGCTCCATCGGAATTGGCGGGTCCGTCACCGTCCGTGCGCTGGGGCTTGGCGAATCTCTCCCTGCCCATAACACCGTCTACTGGCACTGGCTGGATGGCGACCGGGACGCCGCCACCGCCGCCGCCGTCGGCGCCGAGGTCTACATCAGCTCGGTCAACGGCGCGGCCGAGTCTGGGGAGCTGATCAACATCGACGGCTCGGGTAACCGTGTGGCCTCCACCATATTTGGACATAAGGAGCTCTACCTCGTCATAGGCGTCAATAAGCTCGCGCCCGATTACGACGCCGCGCTCTGGCGCGCCCGCAACATCGCCGCCCCCAAGAACGCCCAGCGCCTGGGGAAGAAGACCCCCTGCGCCGTCAAGGGGGACCGCTGCTACGACTGCAGCAGCCCGGAGCGCATCTGCCGCGCGCTGACGGTCCTGTGGGAAAAGCCCAACGGCATAGAGTACGCCGAGGTCATCCTGGTGGACGAGTCCCTGGGGCTGTAAAACGCCGCGGGAGAAAGGAGGGCCCATATGAGATACCGATTGGCGGCCCTCCTCTTGGCGGGGGCCCTGCTTCTGTCCGGCTGCGCCGCCATGACGGACCGGGACTACCTCTCCATTCAGGCCCACCGGGGCGTCCTCAGTGCTGGAAGCGACCCCTCAGCCTTTCGGGTGGAGAACTATACCGAGCTGGGGGAGGCCATCCACGGCATGGTGGAGACCGGCTTAGAGCACGGCGTGGTCCATCTCTCCAACTATATTCCCCGCAGCGCCAAGGGGGATGTGGAGGCCGATCTGGCCGACGCCTGCGCCGAGGTGGCCCAGCGGGACCCGCTGGGAGCCTACGCCGTGGATTTCATCAAGCATGACAAGGCCTACATCGTCTCCTATTACGAGGCCAACATCTTCATCACCTACCGCCGCACCGCCGAGCAGGTGAAGAGCATCGTCTCGGTCACCGGCACCAGCGCCGTGCGCACCGAGATCCAGGAGGCCCTCTCGACCTTTTCAGCCGAGAAGGTCCTGCGGATCAGCTACTTTGCGGAGGACGCAGCGGCCATCCGCGCTCTGGTGCGGCAGGCCTATTATGCCTCGCCCCTCTTCGCGCTGGGCATGCCCGAGATCGAGGTGGATATCTACCCCTCTGACAAGGGGTACACCGGCGAGCTGCGGATTGTGGAGATATTACTCACCTACCCCGAGGATCAGGAGACTCTGCGCAAGCAGGCCCAGGCCTTGCAGCAGCGTGCGGGGGAGCTGGCCGGCGTTGCCCGGGGACTGAGCGGGGAGAGCGCCGTCCGCGCGATCGATCTGCTGTTGAAGTCCGACGTGACCTATTTTGCCGACCGGAAGAAGGACGGCGCGCAGCGAAGGAATACCGCGTATGCCGCGCTGGTGGACGGCGCGGCCGATAGCGAGGGCCTGGCCTTGGCCTACCAGCTTCTGGCCAAGCAGGAGGGGCTGGAGAGCTACGTGGTCTCCGGAACGATGGGGGACAGGCCCCATTTTTGGAACATTGTCGGTCTGTCGGACGGGGAGTACCGCCATGTGGATGTGACGGCGCAGGAGGGAGTGGGCCTCTCAGACGCCGACCTGGTGAACCTCGGCTACCAGTGGGACCGCTCGGCCTACCGTGCCTGCGGGGCCCAGCCGCCCCCCGAGGAGGGCGCTCCCGAGCTCCCTGCCGGGGAGTCTGGGGGCGTTCGTCCCACGGCGGGAACCGCCGGGAGAGAAAACTTGTAATTACGCTTGACAAACAGCAGGTTTTTAGGTAGAATACTTCTTGTCGCTGCGGGTGTAGCTCATCTGGTAGAGCGCCACCTTGCCAAGGTGGAGGTAGCGAGT
>JBLJBF010000101.1:0-18876 GCA_047637855.1 Pseudoflavonifractor sp.
AGGATGCCGCGCTGGAGCGGCGTTTCCAGAGCGTGGTCATCGGCGAGCCCGAGCGGGACGAGGCGGCCGCCATCCTCCGGGGCATCCGGGACCGGTACGAGGCGCACCACCGGCTGGAGATCACCGACGAGGCCATCGAGGCCGCCGTCACCCTCTCGGTCCGCTATATCGGGGACCGGCGGCTCCCCGACAAGGCCATCGACCTGATGGACGAGGCCGCCTCCCGGGTCCGTATGGAACGGCTGGCCACACCGCCCGGCCTGCGCACGCTGGAGGAGAAGGCCGAGCATGCTCAGCGCGAGAAGGAGGAGGCCATCCGGGGCCAGGATTTTGAAAAAGCCGCCATGCTGCGGGATGCGGAGGGGGACTTCCGCCGTGAGCTGGAGCGGGAGAAGCTGCGCTGGCGCTCCGGGCAGGACAGAGGCGCGGTGGGGGCAGAGGACGTGGCCGCCGTAGTATCCGAGTGGACGGGAATCCCGGTCACCACCCTCACCCAGGCCGAGTCCGAGCGGCTCCTCCACCTGGAGGAGGAGCTGCACCGCCGGGTGGTGGGCCAGGAGGAGGCGGTGAAGGCCGTGTGCAGGGCCATCCGCCGGGGCCGCGTAGGGCTTAAGGAGCCGGGCAGGCCCACGGGGGCCTTCCTCTTTCTCGGCCCCACGGGGGTGGGCAAGACCGAGCTGTGTAAGGCCCTTTCCGCCACCCTCTTCGGCAGTGAGGACGCATTGCTGCGCTTTGATATGTCCGAGTATATGGAGCGGCACACCGTCTCCCGGCTCCTCGGCTCTCCCCCCGGCTACGTGGGGCACGAGGAGGGGGGCCAGCTCACCGAGAAGGTACGGCGCAAGCCCTACTCGGTGGTGCTTTTCGACGAGATCGAGAAGGCTCACCCGGATGTGTGGGGCATCCTTTTGCAGATCATGGAGGACGGCGTTCTCACCGACGCCCAGGGCAAAAAGACCAGCTTTCGCAACACCGTGGTGGTCATGACCAGCAACGTGGGGGCCGGGCGAATTACGGCCAAGGGCGGGCGGCTGGGCTTCTCCTCCGGGATCGCTCAGGGGGAGACCCGCACGCTGGAGGAGCTGCGCGCCCCTATTTTAGAGGACCTGAAAAAGGTCTTCCGGCCCGAGTTTTTAAACCGGCTGGACGAGACCATTGTCTTCCGCCAGCTCACCCGGGCCGAGATTAGGGAGATCGGGGCGCGGATGCTGGAGGAGGTGGCCGCCCGCGTGGCGGGTCTGGGCGCCACGCTCCGGGTCTCCGGGGAGGCGCTGGACCTGCTGGCCGACAAGGGCTTTGACCCGGACTACGGTGCCCGTCCCCTCCGCAGGGCCATCCGCGCCCAGGTGGAGGACCCGGCGGCCGAGCTCTTTCTCACCGGGGCCCTCGCCCCCGGCGGTTGGGCCGAGGTGGCCGTCCGGGATGGGCAGCTTGTTTTGCTCCCCGCCGCGCCCGACGGGGCCTCTCCGCCCGGGCCCGCCGACTAAGGTACCATCCCTGAATAGAGCTGACCGCCCGCCGCGTATATGCGCGGCGGGCGGTGTTTGCTTACCGGGAGGCCCTGATCCAAGGCCGGAAGAAGGTCCCTCCTAGAACATGGTGAGCTGGCTGGTGTCGGGCATACTGCCCATGGCCCCCGCGTCCTTCAACAGCCCGATATGGGTCTTGGACACCTTGGGGCAGGCGGCGGCAAACTCCTCGATGGAGATGAAGTCCCTCCCCTCCCGCTGCTCAGCGATGGACTTGGCCGCCGTCTCCCCCAGGCCGGGAATGGCCGAGAAGGGCGGGATGAGGGCGTCGGCTCCGCTGGGGAGAAAATTGATGGCGTCCGACTCGTAGAGGCTCACGGGTTTGAACCGGAACCCCCGGAGGTAGAACTCGTAGCAGACCTCCAGCGTGGTGAGCATATCCTGCTCCACGGCGGTGGCCTCCTTGTCCTTGTCCCGGATCTCCTTCATCTTCTTCTGCACCACCTTCATCCCCCGGCACATATAGGTCTCGTCAAAGGCCTTGGCGCGGATGGAGAAATAGGCGGCGTAAAAGGCCAGGGGCCGGTGGACCTTGAACCAGGCGATGCGGAAGGCCATCATCACATAGGCCACGGCGTGGGCCTTGGGGAAGAGGTACTTGATCTTCTTGCACGAGCCGATGTACCAGTCTGGCACCCCGGCGGCGCGCATCTCGTCCTCGGCCCCGTCGGGCAGTCCCCTGCCCTTTCGCACCGATTCCATGATCTTAAAGGCCCGTTTCTCCGGCATGCCGCAGGAGATGAGGAAGAGCATGATGTCGTCCCGGCAGCCGATGGCCTGATTGACGGGAATGCCCTCCTTGACAATGAGGTCCTTGGCATTGCCCAGCCACACATCGGTGCCGTGGGAGAAGCCGGAGAGCCGCACCAGGATATCAAACTCGGCGGGGGTCGTGTCCTCCAGCATCCCCCGGACGAAGGAGGTGCCGAACTCCGGGATGGCAACCGCCCCGGTCGGGCCCAGAACGCCGTCGTTCACAAAGCCCAGCGCCTCGGAGCTGGTGAAGAGACTCATGGTGTCGCGGTCATCCAGTGGGATCTCCCGGGCGTTTACGCCGGTGAGATCCTCCAGCATACGGATCATGGTGGGATCGTCGTGCCCCAGCATATCCAGCTTCAGGATATTGCTCTCCATGGAGTGGTATTCAAAATGGGTGGTGACAATGTCGGTGGCGGTGTCGTCGGCGGGGTGCTGGACGGGGCAGAAGTCGTAGATCTCGCGGTTCTGCGGGATGACTACCATGCCGCCGGGATGCTGGCCGGTGGTGCGCTTCACCCCCGTGCAGCCCAGTGCCAGGCGGTTTTCCTCGGCCCGGGCAGCCTGGAGACCCCGTTTCTCCAGGTATTTCTTCACGTAGCCGAACGCCGTTTTCTCGGCCACGGTGCCCACCGTGCCCGCCCGGAACACATGGCTCTCTCCAAAGAGCTCGAAGGTGTACTTGTGGGCCTTGGCCTGGTACTCGCCCGAGAAATTCAGGTCGATATCGGGCACCTTGTCGCCGCCAAAGCCCAAAAAGGTCTCGAAGGGGATGTTGAAGCCGTCCTTTACATAGGGTGTGCCGCAGACGGGGCAGGAGGCGTCGGGCATATCGGCGCCGCAGCCCTTGCCCAGCGTCTTCGCGGTCTCGAAGTCGGAATGCTTGCAGCTGGGGCAGCGGTAGTGGGGCGGCAGGGAGTTTACCTCGGTGATGCCGGACATAAAGGCCACCAGCGACGAACCCACCGACCCCCGGGAGCCCACCAGGTAGCCGTTCTCCAGTGAATTTCGCACCAGCTTTTGGGCCGACATGTAGATCACGTCATATTTGCAGTTGATGATGTCCCCCAGCTCCACGTTGATCCGGTCCGTCACCAGCTGGGGCGGGTTCTCTCCGTAAAGCTCTTTCGCTTTACTCCAAACCAGCTCGGTAAGCTCCTCGGCCGAGTTCTCCAGCTTGGGGGCGAAGAGGCCCTTGGGCAGAGGGTCGATGCGCTCGCACCAGTCGGCCACCAGATTGGTGTTGCGCACCACCACGTTGTAGCAGTCCTCCTCGCCCAGGTAGGCGAATTCCCGCAGCATCTCCTCGGTGGTCTTGAAGTAGAGGGGCAAAGGCGCGTCGCAGTCTTCAAAGCCCTTGGTGTCCAGCAGGATGTGGCGGTAGATCTCGTCCTCGGGGTCCAGAAAGTGGACGTCCCCGGTGGCGCAGACCGGCTTGTCCAGCTCCTTGCCCAACGACACGATGGTGCGGTTGAAGTCCTTAAGCTCTCTCTCGCTCTCCACCGTCTCGTTACGCAGCATGAAGGCGTTGTTGCACAGGGGCTGTATCTCCAAAAAGTCGTACCAGGAGGCAATCCGCTTGAGCTCGTTCCAGTCCTTCCGCTTCGACACGGCCTCGTAAAGCTCGCCCGCCTCACAGGCCGAGCCGATGATGAGCCCCTCCCGGTTCTCGTTGATAATGCTCTTGAGCATGATGGGGTAGCGCTTGAAGTGTTCCAGATGGGCCAGCGAGATCAGCTTATAGAGATTGCGCAGGCCGATGTGATTCTTAGCCAGGACGATGAGATGCTTGGGCTGGCGGCGGGCCTTGCCCGCGCTGCGCAGGTTCTTCATCGCCGGGTTGACGGCCTGGAGGGTGTGGATGCCCATGTCGCCCAGCATACGGAAGAAGGGGACGAGCATATAGGCCACGGTGGCTGCGTCGTCCGAAGCCCGGTGGTGGTTAAAATCGGGCAGGTGCAGATGGCCGGCCACGATGTCCAGCTTGTACTTGCCCAGGTCGGGCAGGAGGTTCTGTGCCAGAATCAGCGTGTCCACCACGGTGTAGCGGAACTCCAGCCCCGCCCTGCGGGCCCCCTCGGCAATAAAGCCCATATCAAAATCAGCGTTGTGGGCGGCCAGCGGCCGTCCGGCCGCAAAGTCCAGAAAGGCCCTGATGGCCTCAGCCTGGGATGGGGCGCCCACAAGGTCCTCGTCGGTGATGCCGGTGAGCTCGGTGATCTGGCGGGTCAGGGGCCGCTGGGGGTCGGCAAAGGTATTGAAGGTCTCGGCCACCTGACCGTTCCGCAGCACCACGGCGCCGATCTCGGTGATGCGGTCATTCCGGTTATCAAGGCCGGTGGTCTCAATGTCGAAGCAGACGATCTCACCTGTAAAGTCTTGTTCCTTGTCACCGTGAACCACCACCCGGTCGTCCACGTCGTTGATAAAATAGGCCTCCACACCGTAGAGCACCTTGATGTTCTTGGCGGCGTGCCACGCGTCGGGGAAGGACTGGGCCACGCCGTGATCGGTGATGGCGATGGCCCTGTGGCCCCAGCTCTCGGCCCGCTTGACCACCGCCTTGGTGTCGGTGAGGGCATCCATGGTGGACATGGTGGTATGCAGATGGAGCTCCACCCGCTTTTCGGGCGCGGCGTCGGTCTTCTGAAGCTTCTCCCCCAGCGCGATGGCGTACGGCTCCAGCACCATCTCATTGGTGTAGCGATCCAGGTTCAGCTTGCCCTGCACCACCAGGTGCTGGCCGGGCTTCACCCCGTCCACAATCGGCTTGCCCTCATCCCCCAGCGTGAACTTGTTGATATGGACCGAGCCGGTGTAATCGGTCATGTCAAAGCCGATGACCCAGGCCCCCCTGTTCTTCAGCTCCTTGTGCTCGACGGTAAAGACGTCCCCCTCCACCACTACGGTGCCCATATCCAGGTTCAGGTCCTTCATGGGGATGGGGTCCCGCTTGGGGATCTCCCTGCCGTAGAGCTTCCGGCCCCCTCCCCCCTTCTTATCGGGGGCCTTGGCGGTCTTCAGCTTTTTCATGGCAGCTGCCCGCAGGGCCTCGGTGCGCTTGAAGGGGTCGTCGGTCTTGGTCTCGGCGGGGGGCTGCGCCGGATCGGGCGCGGCTGTGGGGCCGGGGCTTGCCTCCGGCACGTCGGGCACCACGACGGTCAGGTTCACCCGCTCCACCCGGTAGGCGGCGGCCAGGCTTTGCTCCCAGCGCTCCTTCTGACCTTCGGCGGGCATAGCAGAGCAGACCACCTCGGCCTGAATGGATCGGGTGGCCTTGTCGATAACCGCGCGGGTAACCAGCGCGGTCCCGGCCAAAGCCGCCAGCTCTCCCTCGGGCCGCCAGGCGGTGAATAGATTGAGAAAGGGTATCCTCTGCTCGGACATAGACAAGTTCGCTCCTAATTTTTCTTTATAGCGTCTCGATCAGCTTGAACAGCTCATCCACCAGCTGCTCCTGGGGGACCTTCTTCACGATCTCGCCCCTGCAGAAGATCAGGCCCTCCCCGTCCCCGCCGGCAATCCCCACGTCGGCGGCGGAGGCCTCGCCCGGACCGTTGACCGCGCAGCCCATGACCGCCACGGTGATGGGCTTATCGATCCCCTTCAGCCGCTCCTCCACCTCGTTGGCCAGCCCGATCAGGTCGATGCGGGTACGCCCGCAGGTAGGACAGGAGATGAACTCGGGGCCGTCCTTGCGCAGGCCCGCGATCTTTAAAATGTCCTTGGCCGCCAGGACCTCCTCCACCGGGTCGGCCGAGAGGGAGACCCGCACCGTGTCGCCGATGCCCATGGCCAGCAGGCCGCCGATGCCCACGGCCGACTTGAGGGTGCCCATGCGGACGGTGCCTGTCTCGGTGACGCCAAGGTGTAAAGGATAATCACTTTGCGCGCTCATAAGCCGGTAGGCCGCCATGGTGGTGGGCACGCTGGAGGATTTGAGGGAAATGCAGATGTCGTCAAAGTCAAATTTATGTAGCAGCGCGATATGGCCGAAGGCGCTCTCTACCAGAGCCTCTGCCGTCGCGCCGCCGTACTTGGCCAGAAGCGGCTTTTCCAGCGACCCGCCGTTCACGCCGATGCGGATGGGGATATTCCGCGCCCTGCAGGCGGCGGCCACCGCCTTGACCTTCTCCTCCCCGCCGATGTTGCCGGGGTTGATGCGCACCTTGTCGCACCCGGCGGCAACGCACTCCAAAGCCAGCCTGTAGTCGAAGTGGATGTCCACCACCAGGGGGATGTGGATGCGCTCTTTGATGGCCCCCACGGCCCGGGCGGCGGCCATGTCGGGCACCGCCACCCGGATGATCTGGCATCCGGCGGCCTCCAGGCGAAGGATCTGCTCCACCGTCGCGTCTGCGTCGTGGGTGCGGGTATTGCACATGGACTGGATGGATACGGCCGCGCCCCCGCCCACGGGGACGCCGCCTACCATGATATGTTTTGTCATATAAGACCTCTCTTATCTTCCGAAGAGCTTCATCACGTCGGAGAAGGCCACCACGACCATGAGGCCGAGGAGGCACAGCAGGCCCGCGGCGTTGATATAGCCCAGGTATTTCTGGCTGATGCGCTTTCTGCTGAAAAGGCCGTACACTTTATCGACCAGCAGGAAGAGGATCTGCCCGCCGTCCAGGGCCGGGATGGGCAGCAGGTTCATGACGGCGAGGTTGACGGCGATGAGGGCGGTAAAGTCCAGAATGTTCCACAGCGCGCCCAGCGCGCCCGCCTGGGCCGCCCCTATTTCCCCGGCCTGGCCTACCATGCCGACGATGCCCACAACCCCCGACATATCCCGCAGGCCCACCTGCCCGGTGAGCATGTCGCCCAGGCTGAGCCACACAAGGCGTACCGTGTCGATGGAGTGATACCAGGTGAGCACAAGCTTATCCCCAAGGGTGGCGGTCTTTTCCGTGAAGAGGAGACCGTACTTGAGCTGCTCCTGGCCGGGGTACTGCCGGGGCTGGAGGGGCAGCGCGTTCAGGGGCACCCGCCTTCCGCCCCGCTCCACCACCAGGTCTACGGTGCTGCCCGCCCGGTTCAGAAAGATGTCCAGGTCGGTCTTGAGATAGATGGCTTGGCCGTCCACTCTGACGATGCGGTCCCCGGGCAGCAGTCCCTCCTCGCCCTGGAGGGGAAATCCGTCCATAAAGCCGCCGATGGTGGTGGTGACAAAGCTGCCGGTCCCGGCGTTCAGGAGCAGGAAGATGAGCACCCCGGTGAGGAAGTTCATAAAAGCGCCCGCGATCAAAATAATAAAACGCCGCCAGGCGGGCTTGTTGTTGAAGGCCCTGGGATCGCCCGAGTCCTCGCTCTCCCCCTCCATGGCGCAGAAACCGCCGACGGGGAACAGGCGCAGGGTATAGGCAGTCTCCCCCCGCTGGGTGTGCAGCAGGCGGGGGCCCATGCCGATGGCGAACTCGTTGACCTTTACGCCCAGGCTCTTCGCGGCGATAAAGTGGCCAAACTCATGGACGGCGATGAGCAGTCCGAACATGAGGATGGCGATGAGAATATAGACGATCATCATAGGCTGAAACACTCCTTTATCAGGGGCAAAATCTGACAGGCTATTTTACTTTACACAAGCGCCTGAGCGCGGGCCTCCCGGTCGGCGGCCAGAATATCCTCCAGGGTTGGGTTAAAGACCGGAGCCACCCGGGAGAGAGCCCGCTCCACCCGCCGGGGGAGGTCCATAAAGCCGATCTTCCCCTCTAGGAAGAGCCCCACCGCCGCCTCGTTTGCCCCGTTGAGGATGGCGGTGGCCGTCCCGCCGGTCTTCGCCGCCCCCTTGGCCAAAGCGAGACAGGGAAAAGCCGCCTCGTCGGCCTCGCCAAAGGTGAGCGGGCCGCAGCGCAGAAGGTCCAACGGCGCGGCCGCGGCGGAGGTACGGGCGGGCCAGGTGAGCGCGTACTGGATGGGCAGGCGCATATCGGGCGCGCCCAGCTGGGCGATCATAGCATTATCACAGTATTCCACCAGGGAGTGAACTATACTCTCCCGGTGGACCACGATGGATATCTTCTCGGGCGGCAGCTCATAGAGCCGCATGGCCTCGATGAACTCCAGGCCCTTGTTCATCAGCGTGGCCGAATCCACCGTGATCTTGGCCCCCATGGACCAGTTAGGGTGCTTGAGCGCGTCGGCCAGCGTGACCTTTTCCAGCTCTTCCTTGCTCCGCCCGTAGAAGGGGCCGCCCGAGGCGGTTAGGATCAGGCGCTTGACCTCCCTGCGGTCCACGCAGCCCTGGAGGGACTGGAAGAGCGCCGAGTGCTCTGAGTCCACGGGGAGGATCTCGGCCCCATGGCGGCGTGCCTCGCTCATCACCAGCTCCCCGGCGCAGACCATGGTCTCCTTGTTGGCCAGCGCGATCCGTTTGCCGGCCGAGATTGCGGCCAAGGTGGGCCGCAGGCCCACAACGCCCACCACGGCGGTAATGACGGTGTCGGCCCCGGGCAAAGCGGCGGCCTCCGTCAGCCCCTCCATGCCCGAGGAGACCCGGACCGGGGTGTCGGCCAGCCTGACCTTCAGGTCCCGCGCGGCGGCGGCATCCGCCATGACGGCCAGCCCGGGGCGGAAACGGCGGGCCTGCTCCTCCATCCGCGCCACGTCCCGGTTGGCGGTGAGTGCGGCCACAGTCATGCCGCAGGCGGCAATCACATCCAGTGATTGCCGCCCAATGGAGCCCGTAGAGCCCAAAATAGAAATATGTCGCTGCATATGGGCCTCCTCCTGATTCGGCAGGTGTTGATGCGCCTTTAGACGGAAAGGGCGGGGAGCCAGAGGATAAGAATCTCGATCAGCGGCGCGCAGAAGATCACGCTGTCAAACCGGTCCAGCACGCCGCCATGGCCCGGGAAGATATTGCCGAAGTCCTTGATGCCGTACTGCCGCTTGATATAGGAGAAGGACAGGTCCCCCATCTGGGCCAGCACACTGCCCAAAGCCCCGTAGAGCGCCAGAAGCGGGTAGCTGGCTGTCACGGCAAAAAACTGTTCGAGCACCAGCCCATAGAGCATACAGCCGAGAATCGCCCCCAGGAAACCGCCCACGGCCCCCTCCACCGTCTTCTTGGGGGAGAGCTCGGGGGCCAGCTTGTGCTTGCCGAAGGCCAGGCCGGCAAAGAGGGCGAAGGCATCGCTGATGAAGGCGGCCACCAGCGGCAGGATAATGTAAAACCCGCCCATATGGTGGTCCATCGCCCTGATGCGGATGAAGGAGGAGAGGAAGTAGGGGATGAGCATGGCAAAGAAAAAGGCCCCGCCTATCTTCTCCGTGGTGACGGTGTAGTGGCTGGAGATCGCCACCAAAAAAACGGCCACAAAGTAGATAAAAATGACCACCAGCGCAGAGCGCATCCCCTGGCCGATATAGACCCAGAACGGCACCGCGCCCGACAGGAGAACCGAGAGGACTGAAATCCAGGTGTTCTTCACAAACCCGGTGGACCAGAGCACCTCGTGCAAAGCGATCATGGAGAGGACGGAGATGGCGATGGGCAGAACAATGTTCGGTGTGAGATAGAATATCACAAAAATCAGCGGGATATAGACCACCGACACAAGAACCCGTTTAGCCATTGGTCACACCTCCAAATCTCCGCTGGCGGTGCTGATAGGAGCAAAGCGCCTTGTGGAGCTCTTCTTTATTAAAGTCGGGCCAGAGCACGTCGGTATAGTAGAACTCGGAGTAGGCCGACTGCCACAGGAGGAAATTTGAGATACGCTTCTCCCCGCTGGGGCGGATGACCAGGTCGGGGTCGGGCACGCCGGCGGAGAAGAGATAGCCCCCAAACCGCTCCTCGGTCAGGTGGTTGGGGTCGGCCTTCCCCTCCAGGCAGTCGGCGGCATAGGCCCTTGCGGCCCGCAGCAGCTCGTCCCGGCCGCCGTAGTTGAGGCAGATGTTCACCTGCACGCCGTCGTAATGCCTCGAGATCTCCCGGGTCTGCTCGCAGAGGAGGCGCAGCTCCTCCGGCAAGGGCGAGAGGTCCCCGAAGAAACACATCCTCACCCGGTCCCGCTCCATACGCCCGATGGCCTCCAGCAAGTACCGTTTCAAAAGGCCCATGATGGCCGTGACCTCATCGGCGGGGCGTTTCCAGTTCTCTGTGGAGAAGGCGTACACCGTTAAATATTCTAACCCGATCTCTTTGCAATAGGTGGCTATGGCACGGAAATTCTCCGCGCCCGCGGCGTGGCCTGCCGTACGGGGCAGGCCGCGCTTCTTGGCCCAGCGGCCATTGCCGTCCATGATGATGGCCACGTGCCGGGGCAGGTTTTTAAAGTCTACCTGAGCCGCGGCGCGGTCCTTGGGTCTAAAAAAAGCCATACGAAATAGATCTCCCTTACGGGCGCACACTGTGCGCCCCTACGCACTCCGTAGGAGCGCACAGTGTGCGCCGGTGAACGATATTCTTATACCGCCATGAGCTCGGCTTCCTTTTTTTCGGTCAGCTCGTCAATCTGCTTGCAGCGCTTCTCGGTGATCTCCTGGAGATCCTTCTCGTGGTCCTTCAGGTCGTCCTCGGTGAGCTCCGCCCGCTTCTCCATAGCCTTGAGCTTGTCAATGGCGTCCCGGCGGATATTGCGGACGGCCACCTTGCCCTGCTCAGCGTACTTGCGCACCTGCTTTGCCAGGTCCTTGCGGCGCTCCTCGGTGAGCTGGGGGAAGGCAAGGCGGATGAGCCGGCCATCGTTCTGGGGGTTGATGCCCAGGTCGGAGGTCTGGATGGCCTTCTCGATCGCCCTCAGGAGGGAGCTGTCCCAGGGCTGGATCGCCAGGGTACGGGGATCGGGCGAGGAGATGGCGGCCACCTGGTTGATGGGGGTGGGGGTGCCATAGTAGTCCACGGCGATGCGGTCCAGCACGGCGGCATTGGCACGGCCGGCCCGAACGCCGGCAAAATCGCTTGCGACCACGTCGATGGTCTTCTGCATTTTCGCGTCGAATTCCTTGTTGAGCTCTTTCATGTCATTTATGCCTCCTTGACGATCGTTCCAATCTTTTCGCCCATGAGTACACGGTAGATATTCTCCGGGTCTTTCAGCGCGAACAAAATCACGGGGATCTTATTGTCCATGGAGAGGCTGGTGGCGGTGGAGTCCATGACCTCCAGATGCCGGGTCAGTATCTCGCTGTAGGTGATGAAGTCGTACTTCACGGCGGCGGCGTCCTTCCGGGGGTCGGCCGAGTAGACGCCGTCGATGTTCTTGGCGAGCAGAATGGCGTCGGCGTCGATCTCGGCGGCGCGGAGA
Organism: Pseudoflavonifractor sp.; assembly: GCA_047637855.1. Classification (GTDB taxonomy): domain Bacteria; phylum Bacillota; class Clostridia; order Oscillospirales; family Oscillospiraceae; genus Pseudoflavonifractor. The sequence goes on from JBLJBF010000101.1 coordinate 11,540, forward strand.
ACGGCCGCCGTATCGGTGGAGAAGAAGGGGCTGCCGGTGCCGCAGCCGAAGATGACGACCCGCCCCTTTTCCAGGTGGCGTATGGCGCGGGAGCGGATGTACGGCTCGGCGATGGAGCGCATCTCGATCGCGGTCTGCACCCGGACGGGCACGCCGTCCTGCTCCAGCACGTCGGCCAGAGCCAGGCAGTTGAGCGCGGTGGCCAGCATACCCATCTGGTCGGCCCGGGTGCGCTCCATCTTGCCGCCGCCATCCTTCACGCCGCGCCAGAAGTTGCCGCCGCCCACCACGATGCCCACCTGGACGCCCGCGTCCACACACTTACGGATGACGGCGCACACGCTGCCGATCACGTCGAAATCAAGGCCGCGGGTGGCCTCGCCCGCCAGCGCCTCCCCGCTGATTTTCAGCAGAACGCGTTTATATTGCGGTTCTGTCATAAAACACAACCCTTCCCTACTCGTTTCTGTCCTATCTATTCTAATATAAGTTTCCCTTTTTGCATAGAGGTTGAAACAAAGTTTTTACAAATTGTTCTTATCTCAGCCTGTCTGCATAGCGCCCGACGAGCCGCAGGACGATAAATTGGATGGGGATGAGGATGAGGGCCTGGAGAGCGCGGGTGGGCAGGAGGATATAAAAGGGCGTCTTGAACATGATGGTAAGCCAGAGGGTATTGAGGCAGAGACTAACGCCCAGGCAGTTGAGTCCCACGGCCAACGCCAGCCGGGGCAGGCTCTTCTCCTTCCGCCGGAGCAGCGCGCCGAAGAGAACTCCCGTCAAAATGGCCGAGAGGGTGAACCCGGGGAAAAAAGCGCCCTTGGGAAAGAGGGTGGCCCCCAGCAGGTCGGCGACACCCCCCGCCGCGCCCGCCCAGGCGGGCCCGTACAGCATCCCGCAGAGGGCGATGGGGACAAAGCCGAAGCTGAAGCGCACTATGCCGTTTTCGACGGAAAGGAACCGGGTGAGCACCACATCGGCCGCGATCAGGATGGCGACCCGCAGCAGGGTTTTCGTGTTAATTTTTTTCATACGGCCCACCCCTCTCAGTACCGCCCAAAGGCGGCCCGGATGGCGCCCGCCATATAGAGCGAGCCCAATGCGCAGACCAGGCCCGACGGGCCGGCCAGAGCCGACGCGGCAGCCACCCCCTCGGCAATCGAGCCGCAGACGGTGACGGGCAGACCGTACCGGGCCAGATGCCGGGCCAGCTCCGCCGCCGGGAGCGCCCGCGGGCTGTCGGGAGAGACCGCCACAAAGGCCCGTGCCCGGCCCGCGATCTCCTCGATCAGCCCGGCGTAGTCCTTGTCGGCCAGGACCCCCACCAAAAAGACAGCCTTCTCCCCCGGGAAATAGTCGTCCAGGTTGGCGGCGACGGTGGTGGCGCACTGGGGGTTGTGCCCCCCGTCCACGATGAACCGGGGATGCTCCCCCAATATCTCAAATCGGCCCGGCCATTGGGCCCGGGCCAGCCCCCGGCGCACGGCCTCGTCGGACACGGCCCAGCCGCGGCGGCGCAGGGCGAACACCGTCTCCAGCGCCACCGCCGCGTTTTTGCGCTGGTGCGCGCCTAAGAGGTGAATGGTCAGCCCGTCCAGCCCGCCATAGTCGAAAACCTGTCCGCCGCGGCTGTCCTCCAGCACCCGCACGGCGGCAAAGTCGGCAACCGTCAGGGGCACGCCTTGGGTACGGCAGATCTCCGCGATCACGGCCTCCACCGGGGCGGTCTGCCCGTAGAGCACCGCCTCACAGCCGGGTTTGATGACCGCCCCCTTCTCGGCGGCGATCTTTTCCACCGTGTCCCCCAGCAGCTCGGTGTGGTCCAGCCCGATGTTGGTGATCACCGCCACCTCGGGCGCGGAAATGGCGTTTGTGGAGTCCAGGCGCCCCCCCAGACCGGCCTCCAGCACCACGATGCCGCAGCCGCGGCGGCGGTAATACTCCAGCGCGATACAGGTAACCAGCTCGAACTCGGTTGGGTGGTCCTCCATCCCCTCGGCGGAGCGGCGGACGCAGTCCGTCACCTCCCCCAGCTCGGCATCGGTGATTTCGGCGCCATCCACCTGGATGCGCTCGTGAAAACGCCAGAGATAGGGCGAGGTGTAAAGCCCTGTGGTATAGCCCGCCTCGCGGAGGATAGCGGCCAGCATAGCGGCGGTGGAGCCCTTGCCGTTGGTGCCCACGATATGGACAAAGCGCAGCTCCCGCTCCGGGTGTCCCAGGCGGCTCAGCAGGTCCTTGGTGCGGGAGAGCCCCGGACGGCTCCCCAGCCAGTTGTAGCTGTGGACGTAGTCGATGGCCTCTTGGCCGGTCATGATTTTGGGCATAAAAATACCTCCCACACTTCGGCAGCCGCCATGGAAAACCATGGCGGGACGCCGCACAGAGGGAGGACATACACCCCGGTATGCGGCAGCGGGATGCGGAAATACGCACTGCAAGTGAGAAGCGCTGAGCCGTCGAGCAGGTGGGATAAGACCGGAGCGCAGCGAAAAACCGGGAAGGCCGGAGGGCCTGTACGGTTTTTTGCGCAGACGCAGGGCTTATCACACCGACCGCGAGACGTGCGAAGCGTGACATACTCACTTTTCGTCCGGCGGACAACTCCCCGTCCCGCCGGCACTGGCCCATCTGGGCGCAACACGCGCATTCCTACTCTGCCTTTTATCACATTATAATATAATAGGGGAAAATTTGCAAGGGGGGGAGCGCCGCGTAGGCGCCCCCCCTTTTTTTCTTCGGTTGACGGATCTCAGTCCTTCTTCTGGCTCAACGCCTGGTCGAAGTGCTCGTTGATCTGCTTGGTAAACTCCAGCGCGGCGTTATAGCCCATCTTCTTGTGGCGGTTATTCATGGCGGCCACCTCGATGATGACGGCAAGGTTGCGCCCGGGTTTCACCGGCACGGTAAGGGAGTTCACAGGAACCTCCAGGATGTTGGTGTAGAGATTCTCCAGCCCCAGACGGTCATATACGGCGCCGTCCTTCCACTGCTCCAGATTGACCACCAGGTCGATGCTGGACGCCTCCTTAATGGCGGACATGCCGAAAAGACGGCGCACATCGATGACGCCGATGCCCCGCAGCTCGATATAGTGGCGGATCAGCTCGGGCGCGGTACCGATGAGGCGCTTGTCGCTGGCCCGCTTGATCTCCACCGCGTCGTCCGCGATCAGGCGGTGACCCCGCTTGACAAGCTCAATCGCGGTCTCGCTCTTGCCCACGCCGGACTCGCCCAAAAGGAGGACGCCCTCGCCATAGACCTCTACCAGCACGCCATGGCGGGTAATGCGGGGGGCCAGCTCGCTGCGTAGAAAGGCAATGAGGCCAGACATAAAGGAGGAGGTGGTATCCTTTGTGCGGAGGATGGTGCGGTCGTACCGATCGGCCAGGGCCATGCACTCAGAGAAGGGCTCCATCTCCCGGGTGATGACGAGGGCAGGAATGTCCTGCGCCAGAAGGCTGTCGAAACAGCCCTGCCGCTGCTCCTCGGTGAGACCGCTTAGGTAGGTGGTCTCCACCTTGCCAAGTACCTGGATGCGGGTAGGGTCAAAATAATCGAAAAATCCGATGAGCTGGAGGCCGGGGCGGTTGATATCCTCCGTGCGGATGCTCCGCTCCTCATAGTCCGTGCCCGCGCGCAGGACCTCCAGATTAAATTCCTTGATAATCTTTCCAAGCGTGACGCTGTATAGGCTTTCCACAAATGATTCCTCCCCGTGCTAGTTACACTTTAGTATATAGGCTGGCAAAAGATTTGGCAAGAGAGAAATGGAGCGCTTGGAATTTTTCCCCTTACAGCGCTTCTCCGTTGGCGGCGACCCTTTTCTTGAAAAAAGGCCTTGCATTTTCCTCCCGTTTCTGGTATCATACTACTCGACGCTTTCTGAGCAGTTGAGACTACGAGCGAGGAGGTTCAAGCGAATGGCCAAATGTGAATTTTGCGATAAGGGCGTTGTGTTCGGTATTCAGGTGTCCCACTCCCACCGCCGCAGCAATCGCCCCTGGAAACCCAATGTGAAGCGCGTCAAGGCAGTCGTGGACGGCGCACCCAAGCACGTCTATGTGTGCACCAGATGCCTCCGTTCGGGTAAGGTCACCCGCGCCGTGTGATTTTTATCGCTGAGTAAAATGCCCCCTGCGCTTGCAGCGCAGGGGCCTTTTTACGTTCTGGCGCATAAGATGGGCCAGAAATGTGATTGAACGGAGGCGGTTTCATATGCGCGACCATCCCTGCCATATGCCGCGGGTCCTGGTGGAGGGCCAGCCGGCGGCCCGCGCTTTGGTTCGGGGCAGTCCGGCTTACCCGGCACTGCTGGGCGAGGTGCTCTTCTACCCCTTCCAGGGCGGCAGCCTGCTGCTGGTGCGGGTAGCCGGGCTGCCGGGTGACGGATTTTTCGGTTTTCATATCCACGAGTATGGCGACTGCTGCGACGGCGGCGACCAGCCCTTTCACTGCGCCGGCGGACACTACAATCCTGCCGGGCGGCCCCACCCCGACCACGCGGGCGACCTGCCCGTTCTGCTCGCCAACGACGGTCTGGCCTACACCATCGTCTACACCGGGCGGTTCCGTCCCGAGGAGGTGGTCGGGCGGTCCGTCATCATACACGATATGCCGGACGATTACCGCTCCCAGCCCGCGGGGGACAGCGGCAGCCGCATCGGCTGCGGGGCCATCGAGGCCGTCCCATAAAAGACGTGTCCACGGGCCCGCCGTCCGTGGACCTCGTTTTTATTTTTTACATTTTTCGCGGTAAATCGGCGCGGCCGGCACACATAGAATCCGCAGCTCGGGGCAAGCTATGCACGGCGGAAATTTGGAAAGGAGCTGTTTTATTTGCGTTCTATCAATCCCATTGCCGACCTTCCCATGGGGTTTGGCATGGCCCTGGTTCAGGACTATAACTCCATGCAGTATTTCGCCTCCCTCTCCCTCGACGCGCAGCGGGCCATTATCGGCCACACCCGTTCCATCAACTCGAAGGACGAGATGCAGTCCTTCGTGCAGTCCCTCACCGACTACAATCCCAGCATTTAAGCCGCCGGCCGGGATGGGACCATCCCGGCCGGAATCGCATAAACTGAACAGGGCGGTGATAAATATGGCGAGATGCGGCCCTCCCTCCGGTGAATGGGCACTTATCGCGGCTACCTTGGCCGCAATCCAACTCTCGCAGGGTCAGAGCGTGGATCAGCTCGCCTTTATGGCCTCTTTTTTTGGGGTGCTGGGTAACAATCTGGGTATGCTGGCCCTTACCCACGCCGAGCGCAGAGAGGAACCCGCCACGCTGGTTTAAAAAAGGATTGCAACGGCGGCCGATCCGGGATAAACTAGGGCTACATAGACTATGAATGAGAGTGGGAAGAGCCATGAAATGCGGCGTTGTGGACATCGGGTCCAATACGGTACAGCTCACCGTCTACCACTATGAGGGAGACGGGTTTCGTCCCCTGCTCAACCGCTGGGAGACCGTGGGGCTGGCAGGGTATGTGGAGGACGGGGTCCTCGCCGGGGAGGGCATCCTGGCCGCCTGCCGGGTCTTAACGGACTTTCAGACGCTGCTGGCCGACCTGGATGTCTCGGCCCTCTACGTCTTCGCCACCGCCTCCCTGCGGGGCCTCACCAACACGGAGCAGGTGCTGGAGGACATCCGGGCCCGCACCGGCATCCGGGTGGAGATTTTGTCCGGGGAGGAGGAGGCGGAGTTCTCCTTCCGGGGGGCCACCTGGGGTGTCCCCTCCCCTGCCGGGCTGATGGCGGACATCGGCGGCGGCTCCACCGAGCTGGTGGGATATGAGAGCGGGTCCATCACCTCCTCCGTGAGTCTGAATGTGGGCGTGGTCTCCCTTTTCACAAAATTCGTGAGCGGAATTCTCCCCACGGCGGCCGAGCAGGAGGCCATCCGCGCCCATACGGCGGCCCTGCTGGACACGCAATCCATCCCCCGCTGCGATGCGCTGCTGGGGGTGGGCGGCTCGGTGCGGGCCATCGTGAAGCTTTGCGGCCTTCTGTCGGGGGCCGGGCCGGAGAACAGGCTCATCCCCATGTACGAAGTAAATTCCCTTTACAGCAGGCTCGCCAACGGGGACCGCAACGCGCTGCGGCTCATTCTTCGGGCCGCGCCCGACCGGGTACATACCCTTGTGCCGGGGCTTATTCTGGCACGGGAGATTTTGATCCGGTGCGGGGCCGAACAGCTGGCCATGAGTGCCACGGGGGTGCGTGAGGGGTATCTCCTTAAACGGGTGATGGGGCGGTAATTTGGGACGGCGGGGGCAAGCCTGCGCCCTGCGTGCTCCGATTGGACAGATTTTAAAGGGCCGCCGGTCTCACGACCGGCGGCCCTTTTTAGTTTACTCGGCTTCGGGGGCGGCGGGGGAAGCGGCAGGCTCTTCCCGCTTTTTGCCCAGATAGCCGGGCAGATCCATGCCTGCCATGTCGAACATCTCGCTCATGGGCGGGATACTCTTTACAAGGCCCGAGAGAAAGCCGGCGGTGGCCGTCTTCCCGTCCTGGCCCTGGCCGCCGTCCCAGACCGTGACCTTGTCGATCTTCACGTTCTTAATGGCGTCCACCTGGATGCGCATAAGGCTCTCCATCTTGTCGGCCAGCAGGAGGCGCACGGCCTCGTCCGCGCTGCCGCCGGCAGCGGCCACCACCTGCTTGAGGCCCTCGGCCTGCTTGAGGAGGATCGCCTGGGCGCCGTCGGCCTCGGCCTGCATCTTGGCCAGAATCGCGTCGGCCTCACCCTTGGCCCGGCGGCGGATCTGCTCGGCCTCGGCCTCGGCCTCCAGCTCCTTGCGGCGCTTGTCGATCTCGGTTTTGACGATGATATCGGCCTCTTGGGTGGCCTTTTCACGGGCGTAGCGGGCGGCCTCAGCCTTCTGCTCGGCGGCGTAGGCCTCCTCCAGCGCCTGGGCGGTGGCGATCTTCTCGGCGGCGGTGGCCAGACGGGTGGCCTCGGCCTCCTTCTCGCGCCGCTGGGCGTTAGACATGGAGATCTCGACCTGAGAGTTGTTCTCGCCCTGGATGGCGGACGAGTCGGCCTCGGCCACCTGGATGCGCTGGTCGCGGTGGGCCTGGGCCTCGCCGATGGAGCCGTCGCGGTTGCGCTCGGCCACATTCTTCTTCGCGTCGTTAATGGCCTTGGCTGCGGCCTCCTTGCCCAGAGCGTCGATGTAGCCGGACTCGTCGGAGATATCGGTCACGTTCACGTTGATAAGGCGCAGACCGATCTTCTTCAGCTCGCCCTCCACGTTGCGGGAGACGGCCTCCAGGAACTTGTCCCGGTCGGTGTTGATCTCCTCGATGTCCATGGTGGCGATGACCAGGCG
>JBLJBF010000102.1:0-2109 GCA_047637855.1 Pseudoflavonifractor sp.
GATGCAGAAAAAAGAAGGGGCCCCCGCAAAGCGGAGCTTTGTGGGGAACAAGCGGAACAAGAACGCCGAGCTGAGTAAGAGGGGCCTGGACATTTTAGAGACCCTGGACACCGAATAGAGACGGGAGGACCGCACCGTGAAAATTATTGTAGATGCCATGGGGGGCGACCATGCGCCCAGAAGCAATGTGGAGGGCGCCGTCAGCGCTGTGAAGGAGCTGGGGGTAGAGGTCGTTCTGGTGGGCCGGGGGGAGGAGATCCTGTCCTGCCTTAAGGAGATGGGGTATGGCGAGCTGCCCGCGGGCATCGAGATCGCCCACGCGTCTGAGGTGGTGGAGATCTGCGACAACAGCGCCTCGGCCTTCAAGGAGAAAAAGGACTCCTCTCTCACCGTGGGCCTGAACCTTCTGAAAGAGGGGAGCGGGGCGGCCTTTGTCTCGGCGGGGAGCACCGGGGCCCTCCTGTCGGCGGCCACGCTGCTGGTCAAGCGCATCAAGGGCATCCGCCGGGCGGCCATGTGCCCTCTGGTGCCCACCGCCAAGGGCGGCGCCCTCCTCATCGACTGCGGGGCCACCGCGGAGGGGACGCCCGAGTACTTGCTCCAGTTCGCCTTCATGGGCAGCTACTACGCCGAGCGGGTGCTGGGCCGGCCCGAGCCGCGGGTGGGGCTTTTGAACATCGGGGCCGAGGAGAGCAAGGGCACCGATCTCCAGCGGGAGACCTGGAAGCTTCTGACAAAGGCCGACGAGGAAAAGCGCATCCACTTCGTGGGCAACGTGGAGGCAAAAGAGGCCGTGCTGGGCCAGGTGGACGTCATTGTGGCCGACGGGTATTCGGGCAATATCTTTTTAAAGACCCTGGAGGGGGCGGGCAGCTTCCTGGCCGGGGAGATCAAAAAGATGTTCAAGAAAAACATGGTCACCAAGCTGGCCGCGCTGCTGGTGAAGGACGGCATTAAGGACTTCAAGCGTACCATGGACCCCCGTGAGGTGGGCGGCACCGCACTGCTGGGCATCTCCAAGCCGGTCATCAAGGCCCACGGCTCCTCCGACGCATACGCCATCCGCAACGCCATCCGGCAGGCCCAGCAGTTTGCCGCGTCGGGCATCATCGAGGATATCACGGAGAATGTGGACTATATGCGCCTGCCTGTTTCCGAGCTCGGCGGCGTCGGCGGAGAATAATCCGCGATTATTTTGCATTTGCCTATTGACAGATAATTGGTTTATGCCTATTATTTTAGTGCAATACAACATCGCGCATTGCGATAAGGAGTAGATGAGCATGATTTTCGAAAAACTGACCGAGTTGCTCGCCGAGCAATTCTCCGTAGACGCCGCGAACATTACCATGGATACCTCCTTCGAGAATGACCTGGGCGCCGACTCTCTGGACCTGGTAGAGCTCTCCATGGCCCTGGAGGAGGAGTTCGGTGTGGAGGAGATGAGCGAGGAAGACGCCGCCTCGATCCGCGTCGTGGGAGACCTGGTGCGCTATCTCCAGGCCAAGATCGACGAGTAAGCCGCAGTACTTTCCCATAGAGAAAAACATAAAAGGGGAAAGCCCCGCGTCAGGCGGGGCTTTCTCTTTTTGAGAAGGTGAACGCAATGGACAAGCTGGAGGAAAAGCTGGGTTACCGCTTTCAAAACCGGGCGCTGCTGGAAAACGCGCTCACCCACAGCTCTTACGCCAACGAGAACCGGGGCAAGGGGCTACAGAGCAACGAACGGCTGGAGTTTTTGGGCGATTCGGTGCTGGGCATGGTGACGGCCGACTATCTCTACCGCGCCCACCCCGATCTCCCCGAGGGGGACCTGACCCGCACCCGGGCCGCTCTGGTGTGCGAGGGGAGCCTGGTGGAGGTGGCCCGGGCGCTGGACCTGGGGAAGCATCTCCTTTTGGGCAGGGGGGAGGACGCGGGCGGCGGCCGGGAGCGGCCCAGCATCGTGGCCGACGCCGTGGAGGCACTCCTCGCCGCCGTGTATCTGGACGGCGGCATCGGGTCGGCCCGAAGGATGATTACCCGGTTCATTTTGGACGGAGAAGGGGAGAAGGCGGGCAGCCGGGACTATAAGACCGCCCTCCAGGAGCTGGTGCAGCGGGAGAGCGG
>JBLJBF010000103.1:0-13739 GCA_047637855.1 Pseudoflavonifractor sp.
CGAGCGGACTAAGGTGAATCTGGCCGTCCTCAAGGGGAACACGGGCATGAGCGCCGTGAAGCTCCTGGCCGACAACGAGGCGGGGACCACCGCCAACGACTACGCCGTCACCATTGCCGCCGCGCCTACCGATGTGAACGAAAAACTCATCAACGGCGACCTGGATATCGCGGCTTTGCCCACCAACGTGGCGGCTACCCTCTACAATAAGACCAAGGGCGGCGTGCAGATGCTGGCCGTATGCGGCCTGGGCGTGCTCTACGTGCTGGAAAAGGGCGACACTGTCCACTCTATGGCCGACCTGGCGGGCAAGACCCTCTATGCCACCGGCCAGGGGGCCAACCCCGAGTATGTCCTCAACTACCTCCTCAGCAAGAACGGTCTGGAGGCGGGCAAGGACGTGAAGGTGGAGTGGAAGACGGCCGACGAACTGAGCACCCTCATGGCCGCCGGTGAGATCGACCTGGCTATGATGCCCGTCCCCGCCGCCACGGCTGTGACCATGAAGAACCCCGCCGTCCGTTTTGCCCTGGACTTTACCAAGGAGTGGGACGCGGTGGCCGACCACGGTGTGCTCACCATGAGCTGCATCGCGGTGCGCACCGCCTTCGCCAAGGAGAACCCCGAGGCGGTCAACGCCTTCCTCAAAGAGTATGCCGCCTCCATCGACTATGTGAAGAACAACGTGGCGGCGGGGGCCGAGCTGGTCGCCAAGTATGAGATCACCCCCAACGCCAAGATAGCCGCCGCCGCCATTCCCCAGATCAATCTTGTCTATATGAGCGGGGAGAAAATGCGCGACAGCATTCAGGGCTACTTCGAGGTGCTGAACGCCGCCGACCCCAAGAGCCTTGGCGGCGGGATTCCGGCCGACGATTTTTACTACGTTGGGTAATTTGGTTCCCAAGAAAATACTGAAAGTTGTCGCTCCCCTGGCCTTTTGGCTGGGGGTGTGGCAGCTTGTGGCCCTTTTTGTGGGGAAGGAGCTCCTCTTTCCCAGCCCGGCTTCGGTGGTGGGGCAGCTCCTCCAACTCGCGGCCACGCCCCTCTTCTGGCGGTCGGCCGGCCTGTCCCTGGGGCGGGTGCTGGCGGGCTTTCTGGCCGGTGCGGCGGCAGGCGCGGTTTTGGCTGTGCTGACCGCGGCGTTCCCCTGGGCCGACCTGCTGCTCTCCCCCGCGATCCGGGTCATCCGGGCCATCCCGGTGGTCTCCTTTATCCTGTTCATCATGCTGTGGCTCTCCACCGGCCTTGCGCCCGGTGTGTGCGCGGGGCTGATGACCTTGCCCGTGGTGTGGGGCAATGTCCGCAAGGGGATTGACGAGACCGACCCGCTCCTCCTGGAATGCGCAAAGGCGTATCGCTTTACATCCGTTAAGACAGCAAGGCTTGTCTACTTTCCCAGCGTCCTGCCCTACCTGGCCAGCAGCTGCGCCACCAGCTTGGGCCTCGCCTGGAAGTCGGGGGTGGCCGCCGAGGTTATCAGCCAGCCCAAAGGCTCTATCGGCCTTGAGATGTACAAGGCAAAGCTCTATTTGGAGCCCGCGGCCCTCTTCGCCTGGACGGCTGTGGTCATCGTCCTGAGTTTCTTGCTGGAGAACTTGCTGGCCGGCCTCTTCCGGCGGCTGGAGAGGGGGCGGCGGGAATGATCAGGGTGCGGGATCTGACCGTGCGCTTTGGCGACAAGCCGGTGCTGGACCGGTTCTCCCTCGATTTGCCCGACCGGGGCGTCACCGCCCTCTCCGGTCCCTCCGGCTGCGGGAAGACCACGCTCCTCCGGGTACTGGGGGGGCTGCAGCGGTCTGAGGGGGGCAGCGTGGAGGGCTGTGACCGTGTGGCCGTCCTCTTCCAGGAGGACCGGCTGCTCCCCTGGCGCACCGTGGGGCAGCATATTACCGATGTGCTGCCCAGGGCCCGGCGGGGGGAGACGGCGTACTGGCTGGCCTTGACCGAGCTGGAGGGGGAGGAGGGAACCTATCCGGCCACCCTGTCGGGCGGCATGGGCCGCCGTCTGGCTCTGGCCCGCACGTTGGCCCTGGGGGGCGACCTCTACCTCCTGGACGAGCCCTTCACCGGCGTGGACGCGGCCCGGGCGGGCCGCATTCTGGAGCGGGTCCGGGCGCTGGGGAAACCGGTGCTGCTGGTGAGCCATGAGGCCGAGACCGTCGCCCGCTGCGATGCGGTGATCTATCTGGACGGACCGCCGCTGCGGGTCATGGAAAAATAAAACCGGCGGTATACCTGACACTCAGGTATACCGCCGGTTTTCATTTATAGGCCCAGATAGGAGAAGTGCATATAATCCTTGGGACTGCGGTCGGGCCAGCCGTTGCCGCCCCAGGTGTACCCGTGGGCGTTGAAGATGCGCACCACACTGCCGTCGGGCGGGATGGACCAGGGGTTCTCGCCGGGGAGCCAGCACTGACCGGCATAGATCACCCCCTGGGGGGAGATCTGATAGTTCTCGATGTAGTTGAGGTCCACGGCGGTGCCGCAGTTGTGCTCCCCCTTGGCGCCATCCCCCCGCCAGTCGTAACCGCCGATGTGGTAAATGGGGAACTGCTCCGGGTCGTGGAAGATCTCGGTGAAGATGGCCTCCATATCCTCCGCGAGGGCGGCGTTGACGGGGAAGGTGAGCTGGGAGGGGGTTTTTAGGCCACTGAGTCGGTCCAGCCGCCAGACCGGGACGGTCACGTCGGCTATATGGGCCTCGGCCTCCTCCCGGGTGGGGTAGCGGAGCATCTCGGCGGTGCCGTAGAGCCGAATGCGTTTTTCCGGGTTGCAGCCCAGAGCGGTCAGGGGGCCGGGTGCCGGGGGGGCGTCCGGGGAAGTGATGGTTTCTTGCTCCGCGGGGGGCTCGGCCAGGGCCAGGGCACGGACGATGAGGGTCGCCCCCATGGCCCGGGTGAGCAGATCCTCTCCGCCGAACCGCCCGTCTTCATAGCCCTTGATCAGACCCCTGGCCACGCACTGGAGGGCGGAGGGCCGGTAGGGCGCGGGCAGGGAGGAGAGGTCGAAGAGGAGAGGGAGGTCGTCCACAGGCAGGGGGTTCGCCCCGGCGAGCCAGAGAAATACCCGGTCCAGCAGGACCGCCATGTCCCGGCGGGTAACCGGGTCGTCCAGCCGGTCGGGGGCGATAGGGAGAAAGTCGGCCCCCTCCAGAATACCCGCGGACAGGGCCGACAGGTACGCTCCCGCAGCCCAGTGGCGCGATTCGTCTACCGGCTGTGCGGCAAGGCTCTCCCCGTAGAAGGCCCGTCCCAGCATGATGAGGCTCTGGCCCCAAGTGAGGGAGTCCTCCGGGTGCATGGTGCCGTCCTCATAACCCTTTAAAACGCCCAGCTCCACCGCCTGGCTCATGTCGGCATAGGCCCAGTGGTCCTTGGGCAGGTCGGCATAGGCCCCAGCGGGCAGAATCAGAGCGGCGGCGAGGGCCAAAGCAAGGAGGGAAGAGAAAAGCTTGCGAATCATAGGCGGGGCTCCTTGTGAGAGCAGAGATGTGAGGAGCAGCGGAAACTCAATTTTTGAGGAGATCGCCTTCGGGGGCGAGCCCCCGCCCTACAAGCGCCGCGCCGCGTAGGGGCCGATGTCCTCATCGGCCTGCCCGCAGACAAGCGCGTGGCGGCTGGGAGCGTGGAGGTGTACCCTTACAAGAAAACCCGACACGGATGATTGAAATAAGGCCCCGCCCCTGGGGGGCGGGGCCTTGCGGAAGATGAAATTACTCCTCCTCGGCCATGAGCTTGGCCTCGGCAATGGCCTTCTCCTGGGCGGCGGGTGTGGCGTCCTCGTAGCGGACGAAGTGGAAGACGAAGGAACCGCGGGATTGGGTCAGGCTGCGCAGGTCGATGGCGTAGGTGGTCATCTCGGCCATGGGGACCTCGGCCTCCACCACCTGGTTGCCCTCGCCGTCCGGGTTCATGCCCATGACGCGGCCCCGGCGCTTGTTGAGGTCGCCGATCACGTCGCCCATGTAGCTGTCGGGGATGGTGACCTTCAGTTCGCCGATGGGCTCCAACAGCACAGGGCTTGCCTGGGGCATACCGGTCTTATAGGCGACCTGCACGGCCATCTTAAAGGCCATTTCAGAGGAGTCCACCGGGTGGTAGGACCCATCAAACAGGGTGGCTTTCAGGTTTACCACGGGGTAGCCGGCCAGCACGCCGTGGACCACGGCTTCACGCAGGCCCTTTTCTACGGCAGGGAAGAAGTTCTTGGGCACGCTGCCGCCCACGACCTGCTCGCAGAACTCAAGCTCCTCGGTCTCGCCCGGCTCAAAGCGCATCCACACGTCGCCGAACTGGCCGTGGCCGCCGGTCTGCTTCTTGTGGCGGCCCTGAATCTCCACCTTCTTGCGGATCTTCTCGCGGTAGGGCACCCGGGGCTCACTCAGCTCGGCGTCCACGCCGAACCGGCTCTTGAGCCGAGAGACCAGCACGTCCATCTGCATATCGCCCGCGCCCGAGATCAGCATCTGGCGGGTCTCGGCGTTGTTGACCCAGGCGAAGGTGGGGTCTTCTTCGTTCAGACGGGTGAGACCCGAGGCGATCTTCTCCTCCTGGCCCTTGGTTTTGGGGGCGATTGCCACCGAGTAGCAGGGCTCGGCAAAGGGGATGGGGTCGATTTTGACCACCTTGCGGGGCTCGCACAGGGTGTCGCCGGTCTTGACCCGCTCCATCTTGGCCACGGCGCCGATATCGCCGCACTGGAGCTCCTTGACCTCCTCGGTCTTCTTGCCGCGGATGATATACAGGCGGCCCAGCTTCTCGGTCTCGCCGGTGCGGGCGTTGACCATGGGCAGGTCGGGCTTGATGGAGCCCGAGAGAACCTTGAGGTAGGAGTACTTACCGTACTGGTCGGAGACCGTTTTAAAAACATAGGCGGTGGGGAGGGCGCCGGGGGAGGAGACGAACTCGCTGCGCTCTCCGTCGGCGTTCTCGGCCATGAGAACCCGGCCCTCCAAGGGGTTGGGCAGCAGCTCCACGATGGTGTCCAGCAAGGTGCGGGTGCCCAGACCCTGGACCGCGCTGCCGCTGACCACGGGGAAGAGGGAGCAGTCCCGCACGCCGGAGCGCAGGCCCTGAATCATCTCGGCGTAGGTGAAGTCCTCGCCGTTAAAGTATTTTTCCATAAACTCCTCGCTGGTCTCGGCCACCGACTCCTTGAGGGCGTCGTACAGCTCGTCCAGCACGGAGAGCTTATCCTCGGGTACGTCCATCTCCTGGCGGGAGCCCTTGTCGAAGGAGTAGGCCCGCTTATGCAGCACGTCGATGAGGCCTGTGACCTTCTTGTTCGCGTCCCAGATGGGGGCGATGAGGGGGGCTATGTTTTTGCCGAACTCGGTGCGCAGGGCCTCAAAAGCGGCGTTGTAGTCGGCGTTTTCCTCATCTGTCCGGGAGATATAAATCATTCGTGGAAGGCTGCGCTTCTCGCAGTACTTCCACGCCTTGCCCGCGCCCACGCTGAGGGGGCCGCCCTTGGAGGCGTAGACGATGACGGCGGCGTCGGCCACCTGAAGGGCCTCCATCACCTCGCCGGCGAAGTCGAAATAGCCCGGGGTGTCCAGCACGTTGATCTTACAGCCGTTGTGCTCCACGGGAGCCACGGCGGTGGAGATGGAAATCTGGCGTTTGGTCTCTTCGGGATCATAATCGCACACGGTGTTCCCATCGGCGATGCGGCCCAGCCGATCGGTCGCGCCGGTCAAATACAGCATACTCTCCACCAGGGAGGTCTTTCCGTTCCCACCATGCCCCAATAGGCAGATGTTGCGGATGTTTTGCGCGGAATAGCTCATACTTGTTTCCACTCCTTACTTTTTCGGCTCGGACGGCCGCCGCCCGGCGATGCCGTCTTGGTCATTATACATCAAGAGCGGAAAGCTGACAACTAATAAATTAGAAAAATGACTAAAATTTGCCCGGAGAGGCCGAAGGAGACTTGGATGCTTTTTTTCTGTAAATTCCGCGGGAATGTGATATACTACCAATAAAGAAAAAAGAAAACGAGGAAACCGGTATGGCAAAGGGGAAAAAGACAGTGGAGCAGATGGCGGGCACCTTCCAGGGCAGCGGGAAGGGCTTTGGCTTTTTTACGCCGGAGGGGGGCAAGAGCCGGGAGGACGACTGGTTCATTCCGCCCCGGGCCACCGGCGGGGCCTGGCACGGGGACTCGGTTCTGGCCGAGCCCGACGAGGGATCTGAAGGCGAGGGGCGGCATACCGCCAAAATCGTTAAGGTTACGGCGCGGGCCAACCGCCTGGTGACGGGGACGGTGCGCCGGTATGAGCGGGAGCTCTGGCTGGAGCCCGACAGCGACAAACTGCCCGGGCCCATCAAGCTGGTGGGCAAGCACGCCGGTATCCGGGCCGGGGAGAAGGCGGCCGCCGAGATCCAGAGCTATGGTGCGGGGGGCAAGCCCTCCATGGGGTTTCTGCGGGAGACCTTTGGCCGTGCGGGCAGCCGGGAGGCGGGGGTAGCCGCCATCCTCTACCACTACGAGATCGACGAGGCCTTTCCGCCCGACGTGCTGGAGGAGGCCGGGCGGGCGCCCCAGTCGGTCCCCGCCGAGGCGGCCCGGGGGCGGCTCGACCTGCGGGGTTCGATAGTCATCACCATCGACGGCGCCTCCTCCAAGGACTTTGACGACGCGGTCTCCCTGGAGAAAAACGAAGCGGGAGACTGGGTACTGGGCGTCCACATCGCCGACGTGAGCCACTATGTGGAGGAGAAATCACCTTTGGATAAGGAGGCCTGGGAGCGGGGCACCTCGGTCTATTTTGCCGACCGGGTGGTGCCCATGCTGCCCGTAGCCCTCTCCAACGGCATCTGTTCCCTCAATCCGGGGGTGGACCGGCTGGCCCTCTCCTGCATCATGACCATGAGCGGGGACGGCGAAGTGAAAGGCCACAGCATTCAAAAGAGCATCATCCGCTCGACGGAGCGGATGACCTATGAGGACTGCAACGCGCTGCTGGCGCCGGAGGAGGGGGACGGCGCGCCGGGCCGTCGCGCCCTGCGGGAGCGGTACGCCCATATCCTGCCCATGCTCCGGGACATGGCCGCGCTGGCGGGGAAGCTGGCGCGGCGGCGCAGGCTAAGGGGCAGCCTGGACCTGGACACCAGCGAGAGCTATATCCTCTGCGACGGGGAGGGCCGCCCGGTGGAGATCCACGCCCGAAAGCAGGGGGAGAGCGAGGCCCTCATCGAGTCCTTTATGCTCGCCGCCAACGAGACCGTGGCCCAGCACCTTTTCGACGGGAAGAAACCCGCCGTCTACCGGGTGCATGAAAAGCCCTCCCTGGAGAAGCTGGAGGGGCTGAGGACCATGCTGGAGCCCTTCGGGTACGACATCCGCGAGCCGGACAGCTTTGCCCTCCAGAAGATACTGGACGACGCGAAGGACAAGCCCGAGGCCCCCATCATCTCCACCATGGTGCTGAGGTCCCTCATGAAGGCCCGGTACGATGTGCAAAATCTGGGCCACTTCGGCCTGGCGGCCAAGTACTACTGCCACTTTACAAGTCCCATCCGCCGCTACCCGGACCTGATGGTCCACCGTATCCTCACCAAAATCCTGGAGGACGGGGACCGGGCGGAGACCGCGCCCTGGGAGAAACGGATGACGGTTCTGGCCCAGAAGGCGGCGGTGCAGTCCTCCGAGCGGGAGATTGCCGCCCAGAGCGCCGAGCGGGAGATCGATAAGCTCTATATGGCCGAGTATATGCAGGCCCATATGGACGAGGTTTTTCCGGGTGCGGTGTCCGGAGTCATCAAGCACGGCCTGTTTGTGATGCTGACCTCCGGCGTCGAAGGCTTTCTCCCGGTGGAGTCCCTGCCCCCGGATCGCTACCACCACGACGAGGGGCGCATGACGCTCCGGGGGGAGTATAAGGGAGCGGTCTTTTCCTTCGGCATGGGGCTTAAGGTGGTCTGCGTCGCGGCCGACCCCGGCAGCGGGCGGATCGAGTTCCGCCTGGAAGGGGATACGGCCCAGATCGAGCGGCCCAAGGTGCGGGCGAAGGACGAGCGCCCGGCCCGGCCCGGCGGAGCCGGAAAGCCGGCCGTCCGCGCGCCCAAGCCGGGCAGACGGCGGAAAAAGAAATAGTGGTGTACAACGAGACAGGGGCCCCCGGAGAACGGGGGCCCCTTAGGCTGTCAAAAAACGCCCAGCCGAAAGCCTCGGAGGGAAGGATAGTGTGAAAGGGAACCGTCAGGGTTCCCTTTCGCGTGCAGGGAAACCACTTTTTGAAACTTCTTACGGTGTTTCAAAAAGTGTTAGCAGCCTGTCAAAGAAGTCTTGCGGAACTTCTTTGACAGGCTGAGGGGCCTCCGGAGAACGGGGGCCCCTGTCATATTGTACACAGGGGTGCCGCAAGGCACCCGGCGTCAGGTTCTCTCCATCAGGCGCAGCACCAGAGCGGTGCGGTCGTCCACGCCGGTGTCCCGCCGCTCACTCTCCGAGATCAGAGCGCAGGCCAGGTCCTTGGGGCTGTCCAGGGCGAAGGCGGCCAGCAGCTCCCGAAGCCAGATATCCTCCCCGCCGCCGGTGATGCCGTCGCTGACCAGCACCACGCAGTCCCCCCGCTCCAGCCGGAAGGCGCTCTTGTCCGGGGTGCTCTCCCCCTCGGCAAGACCGGCGGGGAGGGCGCTGCCGCTGATGCGGCTTACCCGGCTGCCGTGGCGGACGTAGGTGGGGGCCGCGCCATACTTATAGATGGTGGCCTCCCCTGTGAAGAGATCCACCCGCAGCAGGTCGACCGTGGTAAAGCCGCCCTTTTCTTCCCCCCGGAGGGCCAGCGCGCCGTTGAGGGTGCGCAGGGCGGCGTCCGGCGTGACCCCGGCCCGCAAAAACTGTTCCAGCAGCTTGACCGCCAAGGTGGAGTCCTCGCTGGCCTCCGGGCCGCTGCCCATGCCGTCGCAGAGGAGGACGTATAGACTGCCGTCGTCCAGCTTGAACCAGGCCCCCGTGTCCCCGCTGACGGTCTGGCCGTCCTTCTTCCGGGCGGCCACGCCCGCTACCGCCATCAGCGGCTCGGCCTGGAGAAGAACCAGCCGGTCCAGCCTTGGCCCCTCGGCGGCCAGGGCCTGCCGCAGGGGAACCCCCGCCAGGGCCGAGAGCTTGCGCAGCTCTTCCCCGGCGGTGAGGGGGTCCAGCTTGGGGCCCTCTATCTCGACCCGGAGGTGGCCCGCCTCGTCGTAAAAGGCGGCGACCTCCCCCTCCAGGCCCAAAGCGGTGAGATGCTGGCGCAGGCGGCGCTCCCGCACCGGGTCGGGGGTGAGGTCCACGCTGAACTCGGCGGCGGCCTCCCCCAAAATGTCGGCCAAAGAACCGTACTGGCGGCAGACCGAGGCGCGGTTCTCCCGCAGGCGGGCCTGGAACCGGCGGCGGTAGAGGAGGGCGGCCAGCTCCTCGTTAGCGGCCGACAAAAACGCGGGGAAGTGAAGGCAGCGGCTGGTGAAATAGCTGGGGAAGTCGGCGGTCTCCCCCCGCCCCCGCTCCAGCATGGCGGTCAGCGCGTCGTTGAGGGCGTTGAAGGTGGTCACATAGTCCTTCTGCCAGCAGGAGGTCTGGAGGGGGCACTTGCGGCAGACCTGGTCGGCCGCCCGGTCGAAGACAGAGGAGGCGTCGTTGTCGTTGCGGCCGGACGCGGCGAAGGCCGCGCGCAGGGACTCGTGCAGCGCGCGGAAGGTGGCGGCGGTGGCGTCCAGCCGGGTCTTCAGGTAGAGGCGGGCCTTAGAGCCGGTATCCCGCTTGGGTTCGTCCACCGACAGAGCGCCCACCCAGCGCAAAAGCCGGTCGGGCAGGACCATAAAGGCAACCGATGCCACGAAGACCTCGTAGAGGATGGCGATCTGGAGCCCGTCGTTCCAGGTCCACAGGACGGCGATGGCGTTAGCCAGGACATAAGACACGGCGAAGAAGAGCTTGCCCTGCCGTCGGAAGACCCCCGCCACCACTCCGGCGAAGGCGTAGGCCATGCTGTAAAAGGGGCCGCCTGTCCCGGAAATGTCCATGGCGAGGCCCGAGAGGACGCCCACCGCCGCGCCGGGACCGACCCCGCACTGGCAGGCCGTCACCATCACCGCCAGGGTGGCGGCCAGCCGCCCCAGGGACAGGCCCCAGAGCACCGGGATATCCGCCAGCGTGATGAGCACCGTCCCGCCCAAAATGAGCAGGCTGACCAGCTGCTTCGTGGTGAGGGGGGCCTCCTCCCGCTTGCCCCGCCAGGGGGTCAGGGCGGTGCGGTAGAAATAGACGCCCGCGCCCACCAGCAGCAGCTCGGTCAGGAAAAAGACCGTGTCGGCGGTAAACCAGCCCCGCTTGGACAGGTAGACAAAGCCGGTGATCGCGTCCATCCCGGCAGTGCACACCGGGATAAACCAGACCCTGCGGCAGAGCTTCACATCGTAAAAGGCGAAGGAGATCGAGAACGCCAGAATGGCGGCGGCCACGTACCGCAGGCCGTCGGTAAAGCCTTGAAAGCTCAGGTATCCAAAGCAGGCGCCCAGCAGGGCGGAAAAGCCGTCCAGCCCGGAGCCGGAGGCCCCCACCAGCGCAAGGCCGAAGGGGGCGTATCCGCCGAAGATCTTGGCGCCCGACAGCATGGCACCCAGCAGAAAGTGGATGGCGCACTCCGCGGTATGTACCAGAGCCGGGGCTCTAAGCACCAGCCGTCCTGTCTCGCGCATCTCTTCCCTCGCCCGGGCGGCGCGGGTTTTCAGGGGTTCCTTGGTTGCCATGCGTCTCACGTCTCCTTTCCCTTGGCGGGCTTGTCCGCCCGCAGAGGGTTCGGAAACCAGTATAATCCAGTATATGGAAAAACAAAGTCGTAAAAGGAAGTGATTTACATAAAATGGAATTCCATAAAACGGGGCAGAAAAACAAAAAACCTCCGAGTACGACTCGGAGGTTTTTTTGATTAAGCCTTGGAAAAATCGTCCCGGGAGGCCCCGCAGAGAGGGCAGACCCAGTCAGAGGGCATGTCTTCCCATGCGGTGCCGGGGGCCACACCGTTGTCGGGATCGCCATCCGCAGGATCATAGATATAGCCGCAGAGATTGCAAACGTACTTGTCCATGTCTCATACACTCCCTATTGATTGTCAGTAGATTTCCACCTGAGTACCAAGGGTATCCGCTTGCCCAGGGGATAAGTTTATGATACAATGTACCTCAGAATTTGTCAACCGAGGTCTTTGCGTGAAAATAGGAAATGTAGAAGTGAACACCAGGCTGGCCCTGGCCCCTATGGCGGGGGTTACGGATCTGGCCTTTCGTACGGTCTGCCGGGAAAAGGGGGCGGGCTATACCGTCACCGAGATGGTCTCGGCCAAGGCCCTGTGCTATCAGGATAAAAAGTCCCTTCCCCTGCTGGCGCTGGGCGAGGGAGAGCACCCCTGCGCCGCCCAGCTCTTCGGCAGCGAGGAGGAGAGCATGGAGCGGGCCGCCGCCATCGCAATTGAGGTCTCCGGGTGCGACATCCTGGATATCAACATGGGCTGCCCCGTGCCCAAGGTGGCGCAGAACGGGGACGGCTCCGGTCTCATGCGGGATGTGGACAAGGCCGTGCGGGTGCTCAGGGCCGTTGTCCGCGGCGCGGGAACAGTACCCGTGACCGTAAAGTTCCGCCTGGGCTGGGACAGGGGCAGTATCAACTGCGTGGAGTTTGCCAGGGCTATGGAGGACGCCGGGGCCGCGGCGGTGGCCGTCCACGGCCGGACCCGGACCCAGATGTACGCCGGAACAGCCAACTGGGACTATATCCGTGCCGTGAAAGAGGCGGTGACCATCCCTGTCATCGCCAACGGCGACGTGTTCGACGCGCCCTCCGCCGTGCGCATTTTAAAGTACACCGGGGCCGATATGGCCATGGTGGGCCGTGGGGCCTTCGGGAACCCCTGGGTCTTCGAGCAGGCCGCCGCCGCGCTGGCGGGGGAGGAGGTCCCCCCTCCGCCCTCCTTGGCCGAGCGCTGCGACACGGCGGTGCGCCAGTTCGAGCTGGCGGCCGGATACAAGGGCGAGCACATAGCCTGCCTGGAGGCCAGGAAGCACTACGCCTGGTATCTCAAGGGAGTGCCCCACGCGGGGTATTATAAGCAGCAGATCAGCCAGATATCCACCCTGGAGGACATATACCGCATCACGGCGGGGATCAAGCGGGACCTGGAGTAGGAGATTATGGGAGACGGGAAAGGCGGGTGAGCAGTTGGACAATGAGCAGGAGCTGGTGGACCGGGCAAAGGCCGGGGACCAGGACGCCTTCGCTGCGCTGATGGACGCGCAGCAAAGCCGCATCTACAACCTTACTCTGCGCATGACCGGCTCGCCCGAGGACGCCGCCGAGCTGACGCAGGAGGCCTTCTTCAACGCTTGGCAGGGCCTGCCCAGGTTCCAGGGGGAGAGCTCCTTCGCCACCTGGCTCTACCGGCTGGCGTCCAACGCGTGCATCGACTTCCTCCGCCGGGAGAAACGGCGCAGGAATATCTCCATGACCATCTCGCTGGATGACGAGGAGGGGGCCCGCCAGGCCGAGCTGCCCGACCACCGCAGTTCCCCCGAGGCCGAGGTGGAGCGGCGGGAGCTGTCGGCGGTCATTCACACCGCGCTGGAGGCCCTTTCGCCCGAGCACCGGCAGGTGCTGGTCATGCGGGAGCTGGACGGCCTGTCCTACGCTGAGATCGGCACCGTGCTGGCGCTGGAGGAGGGCACCGTCAAGTCCCGGATCGCCCGCGGACGGTTGGCTCTGCGGAAGGTTTTGAGCGAGAACGGGAACTTCTTCGGACTCATATCGTCTATAACGTAGACAGAATAAGAAACGGAACGCGGTCGGGGGGACAGACCCCGGCCGGGCCGGCAGAAAAGGAGGTGCTTCGCAATGTGCACTTGTGATGAAATACTGGACCTGCTCAGCGCCCGCCTGGACGGCGTGCTGACCGGGGAGGAAGAGCGGATGCTGGCGGAGCACCTGGATGCCTGCCCCGCGTGCCGGGCGCTGGCGGAGGACCTGGCCCACATGCACGACCTCCTGCCCGGCCTGAACGAGGAGCCGCCCGCCTCTATCAAGGAGAAGGTGATGGCCCGCATCCGGGAAGATGGGGCCGCGCCCATCCCGTTTCCCGCCCTGAAAAGACGGCCAAACAGGTGGCGGGCCTGGGCGGGCGCGGCAGCGGTCTTCGCCGTGGCCCTGCTGGGGGTCTATGCCCTGAGAGGGGCCGCGGGCAAAGGGGACTACGGGGCCGCCATGATGGCAAAACCCGCCGCCGCACCCTCGGCCGAGAAACGCGAGGACGCCCCCACCCAGTCCTCTGCCGCCGCCGATGCGCAGACCACCGAGGCCCCCGTGGCCGGGGCGCAGGGCTATTGTGGACTCAGCCGCACGGCGGGAGAAGAGTCCTCCGCCCAGAACGATAGCGGGGCCGCCCCCCCGACGCCCCAGTCTGCGGAGACCGCTGCCCCCTCCGCTCCGCCCCAGGCTTCGATCCCGGCGGGCGGCGGAGCTGCGGCCGTTTCCCCGGCACCCCAGGCAGCCGAGGGCAGCGGGGCCATTACGACCGCCGCGCCGCCCTTGAAAGCCTTTCTGTTCACCATCGCGCCGGAGCCCGGTCCGTCTGTGGCCGGAGCCCGGCTCTATGACGAGCTTCTGCGGGCCGACCACCCCGACGCGGAATGGACCGAGGGGGAGGACTTCACCGGCTATCTCCTCCCCGGGGGGGACTGGCGGATGGAGTACCTGGGCCTGTC
>JBLJBF010000104.1:0-2010 GCA_047637855.1 Pseudoflavonifractor sp.
AGATGGTCTTACACGCGCAGTCAAGCCCGCCGATGTGAGTGAGCATGACGGCGGGGTCGACACGTCCGGCGGCGGACAGCTCCAAAGATTCGATGAGGTCGTCGGTATTGCCGCCGGTGGTGCCCATCAGGTGGGTGGAGTTATAGTGTACATCATAGAGATTGATCTTGGCCTCAAAATTCCGGTCGGTAGGACCGGCAAAGAAGTTGAGGCAGCCGTCGCGGCCCAAAATGGCGCTGCCCAGCTCGGCCACTGCCGCCACGGGGGCATAGACCAGCACGTCATCAAAGCCCCCGTAGGTTTCGAGAAGCTCCGCCGCCGGGTCGGCCATGGCGGAGGTGTCAACGATGTCGAGCCGGACGCCCGCCGCCGCGGCCTTGTCGCAGAGCAGGTGCTTTGCCCGGGCGACGCGCCCGGCGTCGATATCCGTAACCACCAGCGTTGCGGGACGGCGGTCGCAGCTGATGGCATAGTCCACCGCGCCCAGGCCCATGGGTCCGGCCCCCGCCAGAATGGCCATCTTGCCGCCCTCACGGATGCCCATGATGTGGTTATAGTCGCCCATCTTGGTATGATAGGCGGCGTGGAGCGCGCCGATGCTGCAGCTCATGGGCTCGGCGAGAGAGGCCTCGTAGTACGCCTCTCCCTTGTACTCAAGCAGGCAGCCCAGCTCCATCACCTCAGGGGGGATGATCATGTAGGTGGCGTTGCCGCCGAAGTACCGGTAGGAATAGCCGGGGCTCCACATGGTGCCCTTGTAGTTCAGGGCGGGCTGGAGGGTAAAGCGCATACCGGGCCTGAATTTATCCCGGTGCTTCCCGCCCACGGCCACGAGGTTGCCCGCCATCTCGTGGCCCATAATGGTGGGGTTGTGGAGGACGTCGGGCGGGACGCGCTTGTGGTCCTGCCCCAAAATGGCGCACTTATAGGTGGACATACAGACGCTGTCCGAGATGACCTCGGCCAAAATCTCATCGTCCTTCAGCTCGGGAAGCTCAAACTCCTCCAGACGGAGGTCTCCCGCCCCGTAAAGTCTTACCGCTCTTGTCTTCATATCTGGATGCAACTCCTTTTCTATCAGACGCCGTGACAGACGACCCGGCCGTACAGCTCCTCTACCTTCTCAAGGGCCGGAGGGCTGCTGCCCTCCTCCGTGACCTTGGCGCTGGCGGCGGCCACAGCCCAGCGGGCGGCCTCCTCCCAGCCGACGCCCCGGTCCTGGCACCAGGCCAAAGCCGCCAGCATGGAGTCCCCCGCGCCCACGGTGCTGCGCACGTCCACCGGGATGCCCTCCGCCATAAAAAGCGCGCCGCCCTCGCAGAAGAGCGCGCCCTTGGCACCGAGGGAGATGACCGCACGGCGAACGCCACGGGCGGCAAGCTCCCTCGCCCCGGAGACGAGGTCGGCCTCGCTCTCCATAGGGCGGCCCAGCAGACGGGACAGCTCCGCGTCGTTGGGCTTGACCAGATCGGGCGCCGCCTCCACCGTCCGGGCGAGGAGGGCACCGTCCAGGTCGGCGTATACGTAGGCGCCCAGCGCCTTGCACCGCCCGGTCCATACCTTGAGGAGCTCGTCTGGTACGCCCCTGGGCGCGCCGCCGGCGAACACCACGATGTCCCCCGGCCCGGTTCTGGCAAACAGCTGCTCGCCCAGCGCTGAAATCGCGGCGGCGTCCACGGCGGGGCCGGGCTCATTGATATCGGTATAGGTCCCGCGTTTTTCGTCCACGACCTTGAGATTGGTGCGCGTATCCCCATCGATGAAGATAAACTCGTTTTCCACGCCCAGCTCGTCCAGACGGCTCTTGATGTACCGGCCGGTGCCCCCGCCCAGAAAGCCCAGAGCGAGGCTTTTTCCGCCCAGCGCGTTCACCACCTTGCAGACGTTGATGCCCTTGCCGCCCGGGTCCAGGCGAGTGCCTTCCGCGCGGTTCACCCTGTCCACGGTGAAGTCGGGAATATAGGCCGTCTTATCCAGCGCCGGGTTGAGCGTCACGGTAACGATCATGCG
>JBLJBF010000105.1:0-23568 GCA_047637855.1 Pseudoflavonifractor sp.
ATCGGAATGATACCAACAAAAAGGAGAGAACAGATATGATCGAAATCAAAGGACTGCCGGGCGCAACGGGCTGTGTGGCGGGGACTGCCGTGGTATTTGAGACCCGCGCCATCACCACCGAGCGCAAGCCTGTGGCCGACGCGGACGCCGAGATCGCCGCCCTGGAGGGGGCCCGCGCCCGCTACGGTGGGGCGCTGGTCAAGCTGGCGGATCGGGCCAGGGCCGAGCATGGGGACGAGGGGGCCGCCATCTTCGAGGCCTATCAGGAGATTCTGAGCGATGATTTTTTCTTTGACGGCGTGAAAGAGCTCATTTCCGCCGAGCGGGTCTGCGCCTCCTGGGCCATTGACCAGAAGCGGGCCGAGACCGAGGCCATGTTCCTCGCAGTGCCCGACCCCTATCTCCAGGCCAGGGCCGCCGATATCAACAATGTCTGTCACGAGCTGACTGCCGAGCTCCAGGGCATCGTCACCGGGGACCCCTTCGCCGGCGTGGAGGGCGAGGCCCTGGTCATCTTTGCCGAAGACCTGACCCCCGCCGACACCGTGCGGATGGACCGCACACGTCTGGCCGGCATGGTCACCGAGCGGGGCGGCGTCACGAGCCACACCGTCATTCTGGCCAAGGCCCTGGGCATCCCCGCCATCGTAGGCGCGGGGGAGATGCTGAGTAAGGTGCGCACCGGGGACGGTGTGCTGGTAGACGGCGCGTCCGGCGTTGTCCTCCTGGGCGCGGACGAGGCGGCTAAGGCCGACTTCATGGAGCACAAGGCGGCCGCCGACCGGCAGAAGGCCCTTTTCGACGCCTGCAAGACCCAGCGGGCCGAGACCAAGGACGGCTGCCACGTCCGGGTGAACGTGAACTCGGGCGATAAGGAGAGCATCGCCTCCTTCAACGCCGCCAACTGCGACGGCGTGGGGCTCTTCCGCACCGAGTTCCTCTACATGGGCCAGACCGACTACCCCAGTGAGGACTTCCAGTACGAGGTCTATAAGGACCTGGCCGTCAAGACCGAGGGCAAGGAGCTCATCATCCGCACCCTGGACATCGGTGGGGACAAGCAGCTCGACTACATGGACATGCCCAAGGAATTTAACCCCTTCCTGGGCTACCGGGCCATCCGCCTGTGCCTGGACCGGCCCGAGGTATTCAAGACCCAGCTGCGGGCCATCCTCCGGGCCGCCGCCCACGGCAACGTAAAGATCATGTTCCCCATGATCGTCAATCTGGAGGAGCTGCTTGCCGCCAAGGCCCTGCTGGAGGAGGCCAAGACCGAGCTGGCCGCCCGGGGCGCCGACTTCCGCGCCGATGTGCCCGTGGGCATTATGATCGAGACTCCCGCCGCCGTCCTCCTGTCCGACCATCTGGCTAAGCACGTGGCCTTCTTCTCTGTGGGGTCCAACGACCTCATCCAGTACACCACCGCAACCGACCGGCAGAACGAGCGGGTGCAGTACCTGTACGACAGCGCAAACATCTCGGTCATCCGGGCCATCAAGATGGCCTGTGACAACGCCCACGCCGCCGGGGCCGAGATCGGCATCTGCGGCGAGACGGCGTCTGAGCCCCGGCTCATCCCCCTCTGGGTGGCCATGGGGATCGACGAGCTCTCGGTGGCTCCCGCTCTGGTTGGCCGCACCAAGTACATCGTGGGCCAGCTCTCCAGGAGCGAGCAGCAGGCCACGCTCAGCGCGGTGCTCGCCTCGGGCAGCATCGACGAGGTGAGGACCGTTCTGACCGCCGTGCAGGAGAGCATCGGCCTGTAACCGGCCAGCACTTGCCTCCGCGATAAAAAATCCCCGCCTATTTCTAAAAATAGGCGGGGATTTTTTGGCCTGTCTGCGCGCAATCAGGGGGAATGCTTGTTTTGCCTCTGGAATCTGTTATACTCTCTATGGGAATGGAGCGGGGATGGATGAGAACCGTACAGAAGGGGAGAGGTTATTTCAGATGTTAGATAAAAAAGGCGTATACGACCTTCTGGATCAGTGCCGGGTCAGTTATGAAGCCTATGAGCATCCCGCCGTCTATACCATAGAGGAGCTGGATGCTTTGAAGCTTCCTGGCAGTGAGAAAATTATGAAAAATCTTTTTTTGCGCGACGACAAGAAGAGGAATTATTATCTCGTCACAATTCCGGGGCATAAGCCGGTCAACCTAAAAACGCTGAGCGAAAGGATTCCCAGCCGCAAGCTGAGTTTTGCCAGCGAGGAATCGCTCAAAGCGCTGTTGATGCTGGAAAAGGGGCATGTAACGCCGCTTGGAGTTTTAAATAACGGACAGAAAAATGTCACGGTGGTGTTTGATAAAAGCCTGCAAAATCAGCGGGTCGGCATCCATCCCATGGAGAACACGGCGACAATTTTTATTGCCTTTGAGGACCTTCAAAAGCTGATTAAAGACCATGGAAATGCCGTTATTATGTGCGATTTCGATTAGCGGCGGCGGGGGAATTCTGTTTGCGGCACGCCGCCGGTTTAGACGGATATTAAAGGAAACGGCTTCACACAGAGCGGCCCGGCCGCAAGGAAGAACGGGCAGACAGGGAGCAAACTTAAAAGTTTGCTCCCTGTCTGATTGATCGGTTCAGTCGTAGTCCACAATCAGCGCGTCCAGGCTGGAAAAGCTCTCATCGCTGATGGCGTAGTAGCCGTCGGCATCCTTTTCGATCTGGACGGCAATGGTCTGCTCGTCCAGCGTGCCGGTCTTGGGGACAATCTGCGCCAGCAGGTCGGCCAAGGCGTTCTGATAGTCAAGGTCGTAGACCTTCTCGTACCACTCCTGATATTCGGTATCGCTCATGGCGTCGGTATCCACGTCGGCGTATCTGGCCTCAAACTCCTTCTGGAAGGCGGGGTAGGCGTCGTACATAAGCTGAATGGTGTCCAGCGGGCGGACGGAGAGCTTCACGCTGAAGGACCCGTCGTCCTGCTGGGCGGAGGAGACCACGGTGTAGTCCGAAAAGGCGTAGAGATCCTTGTAGAGCCCGGCTATCCGGGCCTTGAAGTCGTCGGTGGGGTAATCGACGGAGAAGACATGAATAAAGGTGCCAACCCGCATATTGATCACCTCGTCATAGCTCACCCAGGCCTCCTGCTCGGTGCTGCCCACGGTCTCCAGATAGGTGGGGTCGAACTTGCCCAGATAGAACCCGTCCATCTGGCCCCGCATATAGGCGGCGGCGTCGAACTTGTCACGCACCAGGTCGCTCAGGCGGGTGTTCAGGGTATTGCAGGCGGTCAGCGTCAGGGACATGACCAGCGCGGCGGCCAGGACGGCCAAGGTTCGGCGGTGTTGTCTCATGGAATGGGGCCCCCTCCGTTTGTTTGGATTTGCGCTACCCGCACAGGTCTGCAATGGCCTGGGCAAAAATCTTGCCCGAGGTGATCAGGTCGGCAATCCGCACCCGCTCATCGGGGCCGTGCATCTGGGGCTCGAAACCGGGCATGACGCAGCCGAAGGCCACGCCGCCGGGGATCTCGTGGACGTAGGTGCCGCCGCCGATAGCCATGGGCTGGGCGTTGCGCGCGCCGGTGTAGGTCTCGTAGCAGCTGAGAAGGGTCTTGACGAAGGGGGAGTCGGCGGCGACGCGGTGGATGCCGGTCATGGCGTCGTCCCCGATCACCGAGATGCCGTGGCGCACGAAGGCTTCCTGGGCGGCCTGCTTGCAGTTGCGCTCATTGGAGGCGATGGGGAAACGCACGTCGAACTTGGCGGTAAAGCCGGTCTCGGTCAACGTCATAAGGGCCAGGTTCAAGGTCAGCGCGCCGCTCTCCTCGTCGGCCCGGGCGATGCCAAGGGCCTCGCCCCGGGTGTCCCCATGGGGGAAGAGGGTGTGCATGGCGCGGATGGCCGCCGTGCTGCCGCAGTCGGCGAGGGGCAGCCGGGCCAGAAGGGTCAGGAGGGCCGAGATGGCGTTCAGACCGTCGTCCGGGCTGGCGGCGTGGGCGTTTTTGCCCGCGCAGAGGACGGTAAGGCCGTCCTCCTCCTCGGTCAGGGTGAAGGCCGCCCCCGTGGCGGCGGCCGTCTCGGCGGCCAGAAGCTCCAGCTGGCCGCGGTCCAACCCCAGCACTGTGGCCCGGGCCTCGGGGGGTACCACGTTGGTGCGGAACCCGCCCTTCAGCCGGCTTACCCGGGGCAGAGCCTCAGACGCCGCCCAGGTGCTGCCGAAGTCGGGGTGATAGTGCCCCTTCTCGATGTGGATGAGGGGAAATTCGGCGTCGGGGGTGAAGGCGTGAGGCGCGAAGGGGTGCTTGGAGTAGTAGTAGGCGATGTCGGAGGAGCCGGACTCCTCGTCGGTGCCCAGAATGAGCTTCACGTTGTGCTTGAGGGGCAGGCCCAGGTCTTTGACGCACTTCATGGCGAAGAGGGCGGCCACAACGGGGCCCTTGTCGTCGGCCACGCCCCGGCCGAAGAGCAGGCCGTCCCGCTCCACGACCTCGTAGGGGTCGCTGCTCCAGCCCGTGCCCTCGCCCACCACATCCAGGTGGCCCAGAATGTGCAGGAGGGTCTCTTTGCCGTTAAGGTCGGCGGTGCCCACGTAGTTATCCACGTTGGCGGTGGCGAAGCCCAGCTCCCCGCAGAGGGCAAGCCCCTCGGCCAGGGCCCTGGCGGGGCCCGCCCCGTAGGGCATGCCGGGCGCTGCCTCCTCCCGCACGCTGCGGACCCGCACCAGGCGGCACACCGCCTCCACCAGCGCGCGCTGGCGGACAGGGTCGTCAAAATAGGCGTCTATCTGCTGTTTGTACATCCTGTTTTCCTCCGTTCAACGCCGCGCCATCGTTGGCGCGGCCTATAGGTCGTTTCCCTCTCCGCCGCCCTCGGCCAGCTCCCCCAGGTACTTGTACACCGTGTAGCGGGAGACCTGGAGATGCTTTGCCACGTAGGGCACCGACTTGCGGAAGGAGAAGGCGTTCTTTTGGTCCAGAAGCGCGATGATCTTCAGCCGGTCCCGCTTGGTGAGGGCGCTGACCGGCTTGCCCACGGCGGCTACGCACTCGTCGTAGATGGCGGCGAGCTGGCTGTCGCCGCCCCTCCATATGGCGCTTTGCAGGTCGGCGTCGGCGCTCATCAGATCCACGAGGATACGGTTGGCGTAAACCAGAGAGGTGTAGTCGAAGTTGATGCCAAGCGCTAGATTGTAGCCCTCCCCGATCAGGTGGAAGGTGCTGCTCTTGATCTGCTGGCCCGCCGGAGTGGTGGCGTAGAGATTGACGAAGTCGGTCACCAGGGCGGTCTCGTCCAGCGCCAGGTCAGTGCCCAGAATATCCATGGTGGACCCCACGCTCCGGCCCGAGATGTGGCCGTTGTATATGGACAGGATGGGGTGGGTGGGGTTCCCCATGTCGTGTACCAGCGTCTCGCAGGAGGCGCCGAACATCTCCGCGATGCCCCGCGCCGTCCGATCCAGAAATTCAAATGCCTCACCCCGCGTCACGGCAAGCGCCCCCGTTCAACCAGATAATGTTGGATCGTTACACACAGGCCCCGGCCCTCCGGCCGGCGCTTTTTAAGAACCTATTTCTGCCGCAGGGTAAAGAAGTTGGTGTCGGTGGTGTAATTGGGCACGCTGTAGAGCACCAAGACCATGTCGATGCCCGCCTCCCTGATATAGGCCGGTACGCTGCTCCGGTTATAGCGCAGGTCCACCATATGGATCTCAGAGAAGTGCCGGGTGAGGAAGGGGACCATGCTGTCGGCATAGGAGTCCCGGAGGATCAGGAGCTTTGGGCCGTCCACATGGGGGTTTTTGATGACGGACAGAACCTGGTTGCCCCCCATGAAATAGGTGTACTGGTCAATGCCCTTCAGCTTGTCGGGGTTGTAGAGGCGGCCCTCCTCAGCCGTGCCGGTGAAGGAGCTGGTCACCTGGAGGCCGTCCTCGGGCACATAGGTCCAGATGGAGTCGGGCTTGATGTGGCCAAGGCCCGAGGTGGAGAAGTTGGTGCCGTAAAAATCCTCGGACACCACGGTCTTCTCATAGTCCTCGAGAGGGACCGCGTCCATCCCCAGGGCGTCCATGAAGGAGCGATACCCGTAGTAGGCGCCCAGACTTGTCCAGTGGTGGTCGGTGCGGTAGTAGAGGTACTCGTCCCGGTGGTCCCAGAGGGCCTGATAGCTGTCGTAGCACAGGGCGTCCGAGGTTTGGGAAACCCTGTCGATTATGGCCTTCTGGTCGGCGTTGGGGGCCCCTGTGGGGAGCCGGTCGGCCCAGATGGCGGCCTGGCCGGGGACAAGGGAGAGGTAGACCGGTACCCCGGCGTTGGCCACAAACTGGTTGACGTAGCCCGTGTTGCCGTCCACCCGGCCTTGGTCGGGGGAGGCAAAGCGGCTGATGAGCGTGTCACCCTTGCAAAAATAGATGCCGTTGTTCTCCCGCTTGCCCTCGGCCCGCTCGATAGCCGCCTTCATGCTCACCCAGAGATCCC
Source organism: Pseudoflavonifractor sp. (assembly GCA_047637855.1). GTDB lineage: Bacteria > Bacillota > Clostridia > Oscillospirales > Oscillospiraceae > Pseudoflavonifractor. The sequence continues at coordinate 6,429 of JBLJBF010000105.1, forward strand.
GGCCGAAAAACTGGTCGCTGCAGTAGTCCTCAAAGGCGGTCATGAACTCGCCGCGGAAGACCGACTCGGCCGTGGGCCTGGGCAGCTGCTGGAGCATCTCCCGCCCGGACTGAATGCGGTCGGGGGCGACGGCGCCCAGGACCAGGAACCCCCCGATAAAGACGCAGAAGAGGGCCGTGAAGAAGCCGGCGTATTGTTTCGACATGATGGCCCTCCTTTAAAAGCGGGTGTAGAGGAACGGACTGTAGCTGGCGCTCACCAGATACGCGGTGCAGACCACCAGAGCCGCCAGAATGAGGACGGGCAGAACGATCGCTTTGGGCCGTTCCTTCAGCCTGTTCCACAGCTTGGCGGCCAGCGGCGTGCAGCCTGCTGCCGCGACGGTCAGGACGGGCAGATAGGAGCGCAGCCAGTACCCCACCTCGGGGCGGGATAGTCCGCCCCGAGCCGAGCCGAACAGGGCCTTGAGAAAGGTGCCCAGCTGGCCGAAATCCTCCACCGCGAAGATGGCCCAGCTGAGGATGATGAAAAAGAGCGCGTAGAGGTGCTGCAAAAAACCGGGCAGCCGCTCCAGCCACTTGCCGAGAAAGCCCTTCTCCAGAATGAGGAGGACGGCGAAGTAGAGGCCCCAGATGAGGAAGTTCCAGCTGGCCCCATGCCAGATGCCTGTTGCGGCCCAGACCACCAGCAGGTTAAAAAACATACGGGGCATGGAGACCCGGTTGCCCCCCAGCGGGATATAGAGATACTCCCGAAACCAGGAGCCCAGAGAGATGTGCCACCGCCGCCAGAACTCGGTGAGGGACCTGGAGACATACGGGTAATTAAAATTGCGCGTGAACTCGAAGCCCAGCATCCGCCCAAGACCCACCGCCATGTCCGAGTAGCCGGAGAAGTCGAAGTAGAGGTGCAGGGAGAAGGCCAGAATGCCCAGCCAGGCTCCGGCCACCGTGAGCTGTTCGGCAGGCAGCGCCTTCACCGTCTTCCACAGCGCGCCGAGGCTGTCGGCAAGGAGGATCTTTTTGGCGAGGCCGATCACAAAGAGGGTGACGCCCGCGGCAAACTTCTCCACGCTGCAGGTCCGCTCGTCCACCTGCCCGCCCAGCTCCTTGTACTTGTGGATGGGGCCGGCGAGCAGCAGGGGAAAGAGGGTGGCGAAGGTGCCGAATTTCACCAGGCTTCGCTGGGGGGCCGCGTCCCCCCGGTACACGTCCACCGGGTAGGTCATGACCTGGAAGGTGTAGAACGAGATGCCCAGAGGCAGGCCCAGCCCCATCACGGGCATAAGGCTCAGGCCCAGGTTCGAGAGGGTGACGGCCAAAAAGTCCCAGTATTTAAAGAAGAAGAGGCAGGCCAGGTTGGCGGTCAGCGCCGCGGCGACGGCGGCGCGGGCCGCTTTGTCTTTGCCCCGGGCCTTGTACCGGGCCACCAGCAGCCCGGCGAAGTAGTCCAGCACGACGGTGGCCACCATGAGGGCGAGATACTTCGGTTCTCCCCAGCCGTAGAAGAGGAGGCTGAAGACCAGCAGCACCGCGTTGCGCCACCGGGGCGGGGACAGATAGTGGATCGCCAAAACAGCCGGAAGATAGAGAAAAAAGAAAATAACGCTGGAAAAGATCAACCGACACCCTCCTAGCAAGACAGCGGCGGGGGCATGGCTGATTCCCGCCGGACTGTTCAATCGACAAAAACTATTATAGCTGGTTTTCTCCGTTTTGCATAGCATGAATGCGGCATTGCCCCTCTTTTTCTGGCCGCCCCACGTCTGATGGCGCAACGGCTAAAAAGTTCCCGCCGCCGGAGTGCCGGCGGCGGGAACGGGTCAGGCTCCGATATGGTTTTTGATGCGCTGGGTGATCATGTCCAGGGCCACCAGGTTGTGCCCTCCGTCCAGCACCACCAGGTCGGCGTACTGCCGGGAGGGCTGGACAAACTGCTCGTGCATGGGCTTGACCGTGTCGAGGTACTGGCTGATGACGCTGTCCAGGCTGCGCTGGCGCTTCTTCACGTCCCGCAGGATACGCCGCAGAATGCGCACGTCGGCGTCGGTGTCCACAAAGATCTTGATGTCCATCAGATCCCGAAGCTCCTTGGGGTGGAAGATCAAGATGCCCTCCACAATGACCACCTTGGTGGGTCTCACCTCCACCGTCTCGTCGGAGCGGTTGTGGATCGTATAGTCGTATACCGGGCAGTGGATGGCCTTGCCCGCGCACAGGGCCTCCAGATCCTCCACCATCAGGTCGGTATCGAAGGCGTCGGGGTGGTCGTAGTTGAGCGCGGCGCGGGCTTCATAGGTCATGTTGGGATGGGCCTTATAGTAATTGTCGTGGTTGACCACCGACACGTCTCCCCCAAAGGTCTCCACCAGATGCCGGGTCAAAGTGGTCTTGCCTGAGCCGGTTCCCCCCGCGATACCAATCACCATAGTCTCCATATAAACGTCCTCCCATCCTGTTTCGACAGGAAGTATACCATAAAAACAAAAAAAGGGTAAGCCCCAACCGCAAGAATTTTTCAACAATCCCGCCCCTAGCCGTAAAAAAAGAGACGCACCGCCCAGGCCGCGGCCATAAAGCCCGCAAGGTCGGCGAACAGGGCGGCGGGCACGGCGTAGCGGGTTTTTACGATACCCGCCGCGCCGAAATAGACCGCAATGGTGTAAAAGGTGGTCTCGGTGGAGCCGAGCATGACGGCGGCGGTGCGCCCGATCAGAGAGTCGGGGCCGTAGGTGGAGATGAGCTCGGCCCCCACGCCCAGCGCGGCCGAGCCCGAGATAGGCCGCACCAGCAGGAGGGCCACCGTCTCAGGCGGGATGCCCAGCCGCAGCAGAACAGGCTCCAACGCGCCGGCCGCCAGTTCCAGCGCGCCCGAGGCCCGGAGCATATGCACCGCCGTGAGCAGCCCGATCATGGGCGGGAGAATACGGATGAGCACGCCCAGGCCATCCCCCGCGCCGGTGACGAGGGCGTCGTACACGTCCACGCGGCGGGCCACCCCCCAGAGGGCTACGACGGCAATAATGCCGGGCATGAGCATGGTGAGGAAAAGACCGGTCATCTCGTCCGCCCCCTCACCGGGGCGGGCTCCCGGTCGGGCCAGAGCCTTGCGCACAGCTTGGCGGCGCAGATGCCCACCCCCACCGAGATGGCCGACGCAAGCCATACGGCGGGCAAGATGTCAAAGGGAGCAGCGCAGCCCGCCGCCGCCCGGACACTGGCTACCGTGGTGGGGATGAGCTGGATGGAGGAGCTGTTGCACACAATGAGCATACACAGCGCGTCCGAGGCCACCCCCGGTGTGCGGCGGCTCATCAGCCGGGCGGCCTGAACCCCCAGCGGGGTGGCCGCGTTGCCCAGACCCAGAAGGTTGGCCGACACGTTCGCGGAGATATTGTCCATCACGGCGCAATCTCCGGCGAAGGCCGGGTACAGCCGCCCGAGCACGGGCCGCAGGAGTTTGGACAGCCCCCGGGACAGGCCCGAGCGCTTCATAATCTCCATGACCCCCATCCACAGGCAGAGCATCCCCGCCATGGTGAGACAGAGCTGCACAGCCGCGGCGGCGCCCTCCATGGCCGCCGCCGCGACCAGCGGGCCGCGCCCCGTGAGCACGCCGCACAGGATGGACAAAACCACCATAGAGGTCCATACGATCGACATTGCCACCGCGCCACATCCCTTCCATTTTTCCATCTATGTATACGCGGAGACGGCAGAAAACATGTCCTTGAAAAAACCCACAATTTTCGTATGAATAACGGCATTAATTTTGTCGGAATAGGAGAAAAGAGATTTCCATTTTTTGATTGACAAAAAAATACTATATGTTATAATAATGTCAGTTTCTAGGTGATAGTGGTGTATTGTGGAAACGTAGAACTCTTTTGAGTCTTTTGCGGAATCTTTACAGTGGAAACGCAGAGACAGGATTCGGCAGGCTGCGAAACCGATCAAGCCGCGGCGTGCTGCCCTACAAGTTTGGTCAGGGCCTGTAGCGTTTAGAAGAGGGATGCTCCGCCGCGATACCGGCCAAAAAACTGTATGGTCAGTCGGCTGCCGCTCATGGAAGCGGTATCGAGTGGCGAAGAACGCCCGGGCTGACCGCCGGACTACAAGGTTGAATTTATTGTGCTATAGTTAGGAGGTTAGAACTATGAAGTCTACCGGAATTGTGAGAAAAGTAGATGAGCTGGGCCGCATCGTGCTTCCAATCGAGCTGCGCCGCACTCTGGACATCGCGGAAAAGGATTCTCTCGAGATCTATGTGGATGGCTCGACCATTGTGTTGAAAAAATACCAGCCCGCCTGTATCTTTTGCGACGATGCCCGCGACGTGATCAATTTCAAGGGGAAGAACGTCTGCCCCAACTGCCTGAAAGAGATTGCCGGCAGCCTGGGCAACTAAACCTTACATATTAAAACCCCCCAGTCTGAAGACAGACTGGGGGGTTTTGTAAAATCATTTCGTGTAAATACGAAATGTATAGTGCTAAGGAAAAATATTACATAAAAGGGAATTGAGAAGACAAAACCGTCAATTATTTCACAGGTCGCCGCGGGTAAGCGCCAGCTTGTAGAGCGCATTTTTCGAGAGGCCTGTGGCCTCAGCCGCTTTTCGCGCGGCCTCCTTCAGGGGAAATCCCGCACGCCGGAAGTCCGTCACCAGCCGAAGGCCGTCCTCATCGCTGAAACCCTCCTCGGGGGGAGGACTGGCGCCCTCTATGACCAGGACAAATTCCCCCCTGGGCTCGTTGTGCCCGTACCAGTCGGCGGCCTCACTCAGCGTGGTGCGGCGCACCTCCTCATGGAGCTTGGAGAGCTCCCGGCAGAGGGAGACCCTCCGCTCCCCCCCAAAAGCATCCCGCAGATCCCGCAGGGTGGCGGAGAGCTTGTGCGGGGCCTCGTAGAAGAGCATGGTTCGCTGCTCGGTGAGCAGGGACTGGAGGTGGGCGGTGCGGTTCTTCTTGTTGGTGGGGAGAAAGCCCTCAAAGGTGAACCGCGCCGTGGGCAGCCCCGAGACCGCCAGGGCGCACACCAGAGCGCACGGGCCGGGAATGGGCACCACAGTCACGCCGTTCTCCGCGCACAGGGCCACCAGCTCCTCTCCAGGGTCTGAGATGGCGGGCATCCCCGCGTCGGTCACCAGGGCGCAGGACTCTCCCGCCAGAAGGCGGGCAAGAACGGCCTGACCCCCGGCCTCGGTGTTGTGCCGGTGGTAGCTCACCATGGGCTTTTTGAGGCCCAGATGGTTGAGCAGCTTGATTGAGACACGGGTATCCTCGGCAGCGATAAAGTCGGCCGCCGCCAACGTATCGGCCACACGTCTGGAGATGTCCCCCAGGTTGCCGATGGGAGTGGGGACGAGAAAGAGCACTCCTGCCATGAGGCGCCCTCCTTAAAGTTCGATTTTAAGACCCGGTCGCCCCTGCCGCACCGCCTCCAGGAGGACGGCGTAGGGCGGGGCCTCCGGGGCGGCCAGGAGCTTGAGCCGCTTTGGCTCCAGCCCTGCCCCGCGCAGGGCGCAGAAAAGGTCGCACAGCCGCTCCGGGCGGTAGACCAGAGCAAAACGGCCCCCATTGCGCAGGAGATAGGCCGCCGCCGCGCACAGGGCTTCGGGCGTACAGCCCCGCTCCATGCGCGCGCCCCCGCCGTCGCCCCCGGAGCCGGCGGCGAAATAGGGCGGGTTGGAGATCACCAGGTCCCGGCTGCCCGCCGGGGGGAGGGCCGCCCGGTTGGTCAGGTCCCCCGCGGTCACGGCCCCGGCCAGGCAGTTGTCAGCCAGGTTCCGGGCTGCGTACCCGGCGGCGTGGGGGTTTAGCTCTATGCCCCGCACCTCCAGCGACGGCTCCCGGCCCAGGAGCAAAAGCATCAGCGCACCCGCGCCGCACCCCAGGTCACAGGCCCTCCAGCGGGGCTTGACGGTGCAGAAAGCCCCCAGGGCCAGACTGTCCTGCCCAAGGGGAAAACAGCCCCTATCCCAGGCATAGCGATAGGGGCCCAGCTGTTCCACGTGCTCCATAGTATCTCCCATAAAAGCCTTTGAGGGTCAGGACTCGGGCCTGGCCAGATGGGCCAGCGGGTCCTTCTGCCCCCAGAGCACGATGTGTCCCGCCGCCCTGGTCCCGGCCAGGTCGATAAGCCGCTGGTTCGAGCTGCCCCGGAATTTGACGGCGTAAGACTTGAGGGCCAGGACGAAGGGCCCGTCCACCAGCACGTCGGTCTCGGCCAGCAGGGCGAGGTGGCCCGGGTCCCCCAGCTCCAGCAGTCTCTCATAAGTATAGCCCGTATACGACCATACATTCAAGCCCATCTCATGGGCGGCCCGGGCCAGCGCGGCGCATTCCTCGGCCTGGAGGAAGGGGTCGCCCCCCGAGAGGGTGAGGCCCTGGGTGAGCGGATTGGTACTCATCCGGGCAATCAGCTCCTCCAGGGAGACCTCGCGGCCGCCGCCGGGGTCGTGGGTGTCGGGGTTATGGCAGCCGGGGCAGCCGTGGGGACAGCCCTGGGTAAAGACGGTGAACCGGAGACCCGGCCCGTCCACAATGGAGTCGGATATGGTGTTGGCAATACGCATGGCAGCTTCCTCCGGCATGGGTGAGGGCGGGGGAGACCCCCGCCCGTGCGGCAACATCAGGTTCCGTGCTTGACCCGGTCGTGTTCCTCGGCCCGCTTGGCGTTGTTGAACCGGTTGAGTGTGCCCACTAGGTAGCCGGTGATGCGGCGGATGCGCTCGAAGGGGACGCCGTCGGCCTCGGTCCTGCCGCAGCCGGGGCACTGGTCGCCGATAATGCCCGAAAACCCGCAGACGGGGTCCCGGTCTATGGGGTGGTTCACGCTGCCGTAGCCAATGCCGCTCTCCTTCATGCAGCGCACGACCTTTTCAAAGGCGTCCAAATTCTCGGTGGGGTCGCCGTCCATCTCGATATAGCTGATATGGCCCGCGTTGGTGAGGGCGTGGTAGGGGGCCTCCAGGCGGATCTTCTCATAGGCCGAAATCGGGAAATAGACCGGCACGTGGAAGGAGTTGGTGTAGTATTCCCGGTCGGTAATGCCCTCCAGCGCGCCGAAACGCGCCCGGTCCATCTTCACGAACCGACCGGACAGCCCCTCGGCCGGGGTGGCCAGGAGGGAGAAGTTGAGCCCGCGTTTTTTGCTCTCGGCGTCCATGCGCTGGCGCATATGGCCTACGATCTCAAGCCCCAGGACCTGGGCCTTCGCGCTCTCGCCGTGGTGGACGCCGATGAGGCACTTGAGGGTCTCCGCCAGGCCGATAAAGCCCACCGACAGCGTGCCGTGCCGTAAGACCTCACGGACCTCATCATCCCAGTCCAGCTTGTCCGAGTCGAGCCAGACGCCCTGACCCATCAGGAAGGGGTAGTTGCGCACATGCTTGCGGCACTGGATCTCAAACCGCTCCAGCAGCTGGTTGACGCACAGGTCCAGCATCCGGTCCAGCCCCTCGAAGAAGAGGGGCAGGTCCCCCTTGGACTTGATGGCCAGACGGGGCAGGTTGATGGTGGTGAAGGAGAGGTTGCCGCGGCCGTTGCAGGTCTCCCGGGTGGGGTCGTAGGTGTTGGCGATCACCCGGGTACGGCAGCCCATGTAGGCGATCTCTGTCTCCGGGAGGCCGGGCTTATAGTACTGGAGGTTAAAGGGCGCGTCCAGGAAGGAAAAGTTGGGGAAAAGCCGCTTGGCGCTGCAGCGGATGGCCAGCTGGAACAGGTCGTAGTTGGGATCGCCCGGGTTATAGTTCACGCCCTCCTTCACCCGGAAGATCTGGATGGGGAAGATGGGGGTCTCCCCGCTTCCCAGACCGGCCTCGGTGGCCAGCAGCATATTCTTCACCACCATGCGGCCCTCGGGGGAGGTGTCCGTGCCGTAGTTGATGGAGGAAAAGGGGGTCTGCGCGCCCGCGCGGGAATGCATGGTGTTCAGGTTGTGGATGAGGGCCTCCATAGACTGATAGGTGGCCCGGTCGGTCTCCTTGCAGGCCCGGTAATGGGCAAACGCCTGGGCCTTTTTAACCTCTTCCTCACTGCCGAATTTGCCCACGAGGCGGGGCAGCTCCTCGGCAAAATAGTCCCCGCAGTTTTCCAAGGTGGGTCTGAGGCCGGTCTCCTTCTCGATCGCCGCAATGATGGCCTTCAGCTCGCTCTCCGGGTCGGAGTCTCCGGCCAGAAGCATGAAGGCCCGGGCCAGGTTCTGGCGGTAGAGCTTGACAAAGGTCTTGCACACGCCGTCGGCCATGCCGTAGTCGAAGTTGACCACACTCTGGCCGCCGTGCTGGTCGTTCTGGTTGCTCTGGATGGCGATGCAGCACAGGGCGGCGTAGGAGGCGATATCGTTGGGCTCGCGCAGGGTGCCGTGGCCGGTGGAGAAGCCGCCCTTGAACAGCTTCTTGATGTCGATCTGGCAGCAGGTGGTGGTAAGGGTGAGGAAATCCAGGTCGTGGATGTGGATATCCCCCTCGCGGTGGGCCCTGGCATGGTCGGGGTTGAGCACAAACATATCGTAGAACTGCTTGGCCCCCTCCGAGCCGAACTTGAGCATGGAGCCCATGGCGGTGTCCCCGTCGATGTTGGCGTTCTCCCGCTTGATGTCCGAGTCCTTGGCGGCCGAGAACGTGATGTCCTCGTAAATCTTCATCAGGCGGGTGTTCATCTCCCGGCTGCGGCTGCGTTCAGAGCGGTAGAGGATATAGGCCTTGGCGGTCTGGATGTACCCGTCGTCCATGAGCACCCGCTCCACCAGGTCCTGTACATGCTCCACGTCGGGGGTGGCGCTTCCCTCCACCTCCAAAATGGACATCACCTCGTCCGCCAGCTTTCTGGCGGTGGCTTCATGGCCGGGCTTGTAGGTGGCGTTAAAGGCCTTGGCGATGGCCTCACCGATCTTGTCCACGTCAAAGGGCACCAGCCGCCCGTCCCTCTTTTGAATGCTCTGAATTGTCATCATTTGTTGCTCCCTTCCGTCCTATCTGCTGAAAAATGCCCCCTTACGGGGGCGAAAACTATAAAAGGCATACACAATATCTTGTGTCGCACTTCATAAACGTTGAATATATAATACCGTATGTTGGACCATACGTCAATGGGCAACTATAAATTTACGGGGCACTTAAGCGCCAAAAAAATCCCTCCCTTTTTGGAGAGATTGCCCATTTTCATCCAAAATCGACAGAGGAAGGGCACAAATACGCTGCCCCGGCGGGTTTGCGCCGGGGCAGCGTATTTGTGCGGTCAGAGCAGAACCAGGCCGTATTTTCTCCGCATGGCCTCCAGAAACCCGCTTTCCAGGTCGGCGGTGCGGTCCCAGAAGGCACGGCCCTGGTAAAGCCGCAGCGCTTTTTCCAGCAGCTCGGGCACGTCGGACCAGAGGCACAGCGCGTCGCGCACCGCGTACTGGTGCGCCGCAAAGAGGTCCAGGTCGTCCTCGTCCAGAATGGCGATCTTCACGGCCCCCTGGGGCAGCTCCTCAGCCCGCAGAATATCCTCCAGCAAGTCGGGGGAGCATTCGATGGTCTCCCCCACATCCACGTCGCGGGTGAGGAACCGGGCCTCCTGCCCGCTGGCGCAGGGGATCACGTCGGGGTCCTGCTCGGCGGGGACAAAGGGAGGCAGATTCAGGCCGTCCAGCGCGCGGCCCAGCGCGGCAATCTTCTCCGGGCCGGTGTGGCAGCAGCCGCCGAAGAACCGTACGCCCCCGGCGGCATAGCCCGCGGCCAGAGCCGCGAAGGACTCGGGCGTGCTCTCCCTGGAGCAGGGCATGGCGAGGAGAGGGACAGTGGCATAGGGGGCCAGCCGCTCCAGCTGGCCGGCGATGTCGTCCGGCGGCGCGCAGTTGAGACCGAACCCGTCCACCCGCATGCCCTGCATGACGATGAGCGCGGCCAGTACGTCGGTGCCGTCGGGGGTGCAGCCGCCCTCGTCGCAGTAAAAGCTCACTAAAACGGGCTTTTCCCCGTCGGTTTCCCGGACCGCCAGCACGGCGGCCCGCGCCTCGGCCAAGGTGACCATGGTCTCCACAAGATAGAGGTCTACCCCGGCCGCCCGGAGGGCGCTGACCTGGGCCTTATAGTTGTCTACGATGTCTTCAAAGGGGGACTCCCCCGCCGGGGCGAGGGCCATGCCGCAGGGGGCCAGGTCCCCGGCCACCAGGGCCTTTCCGTCCGCTGCCTCCCGGCTGAGGGCAACCAGCCGGGCGTTGTAATCGGTGGTCTCGTCCGCCAGTCCAAAGCGCGCCAAGGCTGCGGGGCTGGCCCCGAAGGTGGGCGCGGTCAGCACGCCGACGCCCGCGTCCACATAGGCGCTCTGGAGCCCCAGCAAGACCTCCGGGTGCTCCAAAACCCACCGCTCGGTGCACACACCTGCAGGCATGCCGCGCGTTTGCAATTCCGTCCCGGTCGCCCCATCCAATAGGAGGGGCTGGGGCAAGGGAATGTCCATCGATTTGTTCCTCCCAATTACCGCTGGTTTCATTTGGATATATGATACGCCGGCCCGGGAAAAAATGCAAGGCGGAATGACCCGGCATTCCGCCCTGCATCAGCTTTTTACATTTTCTCTGGGGCTGACACGCCCAGAAGACCCAGGCAGTTGGCGATGACGCTGCGCACCGTGTCGGCCAGCTTGAGCCGGGCGGCACGCAGGGCGGGGGCCTCCTCGCGGATGCGGCAGGCGTTGTAGAATCGGTGAAAATCTCCCGCCAGCTCCACCAGGTAGCGGTTCACATGGCTGGGGTCGTAATCCCGGGCGGCCAGACGCAGCTCCTCGGTGAGCCGGGCGAGGTTCTTAATCAAAGCCAGCTCTTCAGGCGCGGTGAGCAGCGCCGCGTCCACCTCGGCGGCGGCAGGCACCGCCACCCCCTCCTCGGCCAGCCTGGCGGTCAGAGAGCAGATGCGGGCGTGGGCGTACTGGACGTAGTAGACCGGGTTTTCGCTGTCCTGCCGGACGGCCAGGTCCAGGTCGAAGTCCAGGGCGGTGGTGGAGGCGCGGGAGTTGAAGAAGTAGCGGGCGGCGTCCACGTTGATCTCATCCAGCAGGTCGTGCAAGGTGATGGCCTTGCCGGACCGCTTGGACATACGCACCGGCTTGCCGTCCTGCAAAAGGTTCACCAGCTGCATGAGCACTACCACCAGCCGGTGGGAGCCGTCCAGTCCCAGCCCGTCCAGGGCGGCCTGAAGCCGTGCCACGTGCCCGTGGTGATCGGCTCCCCAGATGTTGACCGCCTTGTGGAACCCCCGGGTCTCCAGCTTGTTGCGGTGATAGGCGATGTCGGCGGCAAAGTAGGTGTAGAACCCGTTGCCCCGGCGCAGCACGTCGTCCTTCAGGTCCAGCTTGTCCACCTGCTCCTGGCTCTTGCCCTCACGCAGAAACTTCTCCTTGAGGAGCCGGGTGGTGTCCAGCCACAGGGCGTCGTCCTTCTCATAGGTCCAGCCCTTGGCAATGAGCAGCTCCACCGTCTCGACCACAGCGCCGCTGTCGTGGAGGGTGGACTCGTAAAACCACTCGTTGTACTCTATTTTGTACCGGCCCAGGTCGTCGCGCATCTTGGGGATGTTTTGGTCCAGGCCGAACTCGGCCATGGCGTCCAGCCGCTCCTCCTCGGGCGTGTCCTTGAAGCTGTCGCCATAGGTCCCGTAAAAGTCCTGGGCCAGCGCCCGGATGTCGTCGCCGTGGTAGCCGTCCTCGGGGAAGGGGAAGTTCTCCTCCCCCAGCAGAATTTGCAGATAACGGGCCTGGATCGACAGGGCAAACTTGTGGATCTGGTTGCCCGCGTCGTTGACGTAAAACTCCTTCCAGGTGGAGTAGCCCACCCGGGCCAGGACATTGGCCAGGCTGTCGCCCAGCACGCCGCCCCGGGCGTTGCCCATGTGCATGGGCCCCGTGGGGTTGGCGGAGACAAACTCCACCATGACCTTCTCGCCCCGGCCCTCGTCGCTGCCGCCGTAGGAAAGACCCTCCCGCTCGATGTCGGAGAGCACCTGGCCGAACCACTTGGCCCCCAGCGTAAAGTTGAGAAAGCCCGGCCCGGCGATCTCGGCCTTCTCGAAGTAGGAACCTTCCAGATCCAGATGGTCTAGAATGGTTTGGGCGATAGCCCGGGGCGGCTGGCGCAGAGCCTTGGCGCCGGACATGGCGAAGGAGGAGGCGTAGTCCCCGTGGCTTACGTCCTTGGGTATCTCTACCGTGGCGCTCACCTCGGCGCCCGCGGGCAGAAGTCCCGCGGCGGCGGCCTTCTCATAGGCGGCTTGGGTGAGGGCGCTTACCTGCGCCTTAGCCGCTTGTATCAGATTGGACATGGATGATCCCCTTTTCACTTTGGTATCGGACAAAATGGTCTACTGTTTAATCGTACCCTTTTTCTCCCTCACATTGATCTGGAAGAAATTCAGCCCTGCGACCGAGTGATCGATCTCCAGCGCGTAGTCAATCAGGATATCTCCGCCGCTGTCCCCCAGGGAGGAGCGCATTTTGCGGGTGTTCACCCCGATGGAGAGCGCCCCGTAGGGGGTCTCGTACATGGAGAGATGTCGTCGCCCCTCCTCGAATACCATCTGGGAGTTTACCTCCCCGATGCGCAGAAGGGTGACCCGTCCCTGCTCGATTTGAAAGGTGGTGAGGGTGCCCTCCAGGCCCGTGAGCTCGCTCTCCTGGTAGGTCAGGGTGTACTCCCCGTCCCCCTCCTTGGCGAGCAGGCCCTCGGTCACCAGCTCAATGGTCTCGTCCTCCACATCCTCGAAGGACTGCTTACCTTTAATAGAAATAATTACGCTCTTATCCATGCTGCAACCCCTATGCACTAACGAAATGAATGCATTATATACTATACCCCGCCGCTTGTAAACCCTTAATAGAGGGTGATATCCACCTGCTCCACGTCCCCCCGCACGTCCTCCCCCAGAAAGAGGGAGGCCAGAGCCGAGAAGTCGTCCGCCCGGTCGCTGACAAAGTAGCGCCGGACACCGGGGCGGTCTTCGCCGCGCGCACCCAATAGAGAGGCCACCTGCCGGGCGCAGGCCGCGCCCGAGTTGACCAGGGTGACCCCCGGCCCCATGTAGGCGCGGATCACATCGGTAAGCAGGGGATAGTGGGTGCAGCCCAGCACCAAGGTGTCCACCCCGGCCGCTTTGATGGGGGCGAGGTATTCCTCCACCACCAGTTCGGCCACTCTGTCCCCGGGGCGACACCGCCCGTTCTCCACCAGGGGCACCAGCAGGGGGCAGGCCAGCGCCAGCACCTCAGCCCCGGGCAGAAGCCGGGCAAGGGCCTTCTCATAGGCGCGGGTGCGGATGGTGGCCTGGGTGCCGATGAGGCCGATCTTCCCGCTGCGGGTGGCGGCGGCCGCCTCGGCCACCGCCGGGCCAACGACGCCCAGAATGGGGATGGGGTTTTCGGCCTCCAGCACCTCCAGCGCTGTGGTGGAGACCGTGCCGCAGGCGATGACGATGGCCTTCAGGTCGAAGGTGCGCAGAAAGGCCACGTCCTGCCGGGCGTATTTGATAATGGTGTCCCGGGAGCGGCTGCCGTAGGGCACCCGCCCGGTGTCGCCAAAATAGACGATATCCTCGCCGGGGAGCAGGCGCATCAGCTCCCGCACGGCGGTCAGCCCGCCCAGGCCGGAGTCAAACACGCCGATGGGCCGTCGATCCATGAGAAAGCCCCCTTCCTTTTACATACCCTACCATGATATTCGAAACGCCATGAGAACACAAGGGAAATTTTTAATAGATTTGCGCTCCGGTATGTTTGACTTTTTTTCATAATAACGTATAATATGGGGACAGAAGAACCGGCGAGGAGAGCGGGGAGGTTGAGGATATGCAGCTGGAGCTGACGACAAAGCAGTACAGAAGACTTCTGGACATGGTCTATATCGGCAACTGGATATTGAACTCCACCCGCGGGGAGGACCGCTTTGCCGACTATGACGGGGTGGAGAGTCTCCTTTTCTCCAAGGCGGGAGAGGTGGGCATGGGCAAGCTGGCCGAGGTCTGGCGCGGCGAGGTGGTGCCCTCCAAGGCCTTTGCCGACGGGGGCATCCACGACGCCATCATGGAATACGAGAACAATGTCTTCTTCGATATTCTGGCCGAGGACCTGGCCCGCCGGGATATGGACGACCCGCCCATTGACGACACCAACTATGAGGAGCTGGCCAAGCGCATCGACGCCTATATTGCCGAGTTTGAGGAGCACGGCACAGACAACATCCTGGTGGATGTAGACCTGCCGGGCGGATAGAAAAAAGAAGGGGCGCGCCGCAGCCGCGGCGCGCCCCGTTAGCGGGAAATTTTATCCCCACCCCTCACCCGCAGCACGCTGTTCTGGGCGGGGTCCTTCCTGCACAGGTGTACGGCGGTGGTGGTGAAGGCCTGGGGGAGGGCCAGGATGTGGGGGCTGGGCCCCACGTACTTCTTCATCGCGTCCTCCCGGGCCTCCCCGGAGATGGCCCGGGTCTTCAGGCCCATGCCCGGGGAGGCCCGGTCTCCCGCGCGCCCACCAGGTAGATGGCGCTGGTGTTCATCTCCACCGGCGGGAAAGGATAATCTCAATATGCGGACAACCAATCTGGAACAGATCAAAAAAGCGGCGCGGGAGGGCTACGCCATCCCGCCATCAACACACAGGGCGGCAATTACGACATTATTACGGCCATCTGCAAGGCCGCCGAGGAGCTGCGCTCCCCCATCATTCTGGCCCACTATATATCTGCCGGCGCGTTCTCCGGGAACGACTGGTTCGTAGCGGTGTGCAGGTGGTGCGCGGGCAAGGTTTCGGTGCCGGTCTCCATCCACTTGGACCACGGCGACAGCTTCGGCATCTGTATGGAGGCCCTGCGTCTTGGCTTTACTTCCGTCATGATCGATGGCTCCGCCAGGCCCATCGGGGAGAACGCCGCGCTGACCGACGAGGTGGTCAAGGTGGCCCACGCCTTCGGCGTGCCGGTGGAGGCCGAGATCGGCGAGCTGCAGCGGCTCGGCAACGGCGCGGTGCTGGAGAACAAGAACGTTGCCGACCCCGAGCAGGTGCGCCGGTTTCTGTCGCTGTGCTCGCCCGACATCCTGGCCATCGGCATCGGCAACGCCCATGGCTACTACAGGGGGGAACCCGATATCAAGCTGGAGGTGCTGCGGGAGACGTGCAGGTTCACCGACATCCCCTTCGTCCTCCACGGCTGCACCGGGATGAGCGAGGACATCATCAAGGACGCTATCCGCCTGGGCGTGGCAAGATCAACTTCGGCACCGAGATCCGCTACAAGTATGTGCAGCACTACCAGGAGGCCCTGGAGACGCTGGAGACGCTGGATCACCAGGGACACTCCTGGAAGCTGAGCCAGTTCGCCAGCAATGCCCTGGCCGAGGACGTGAAACAGATCATCCACCTCTCCGGCTCCGCCGGAAAGGCGTGATCGTATGGGGAAATCCGCCGCCCTTTTCCCCACCGTCACAGGTGCGCGTTCGGGCGCTTACCTCTTTGGGAGGTAGCGGCTGCTCCGATGTGGGCGGCCCCAGCTCAGCCGTTATCCCGTGCCGCCGTCCCAATTCTGGGGCGGCGGCACCGCTTTTGGGGCGCGGGACTGCTCGGCCGCCACGCCCGCAAATATGAAAGAGATGTGCATGGCGCAGCGGCACTCTTCCTGCGTGGGGACGAGCCGCATCGCATCGATCCGCCGTTTCTCCCCCCTGCTGTGGGAGGTGCGTTTTTCATTTACCCTGGACTTCTCGCGCCGTTTGGCGTAAACTATTGTCACAATTCAACCGCGAAGGAGCAGGCAAATGGAAACCATCGTACAGATACTGGCCCGGGAGCTGGGCCGCAGGGAAGAGCATGTACAAAACGTGGTAGATCTCATCGACGAGGGCAATACCATTCCCTTCATCGCCCGATACCGCAAGGAAGCCCACGGTACGATGGACGACACCGTCCTGCGTACGCTGGAGGACCGCTTGAACTATCTGCGCAATCTCCAAAAGCGCCGGGAGGAGGTCAAGAATTCCATCGAGGGCCAGGGCAAGCTGACCGAGGAGCTCTCCGCCGCCATCGATGCCGCCGCCACGCTGGCCGAGGTGGAGGACCTCTACCGCCCCTATAAGCAAAAACGCCGCACCCGGGCCACCATCGCCAAGGAGAAGGGGCTGGAGCCCCTGGCCGATCTCCTCTTCTCCCAGGGGAAGGACTGCCCCGAGCCGCTGGCTGCCGCCGCCGACTACATGGACAGCGAGAAAGGGGTAAGCTCCGCCGAGGAGGCCCTGGCCGGGGCCGGCGACATCATTGCCGAGAACATCTCGGACGACGCGCAGCTGCGCAAGACCCTCCGGGCCCTGTGGTGGAGCCGGGCCAATCTGGTCTCGGCCGCCGCCGCCAAGGAGCCGGAGGACAGCGTCTACCGCCTTTACTACGACTTCAAAACCCCCGTCAGCCGTGCCCAGGGGCATCAGGTTCTGGCCGTCAACCGGGGCGAGCGGGAGGAGATTTTGAAGGTGGGCGTGGAGATGGACCGGGAGACCGCGCTCATCGCCATCCGCCGGGCAGTCCTGCGGCCCGGGTCCCCTGCCATGGAATTCGTCCGCGCCGCGGCCGACGACGGGTACGACCGCCTCATTGCCCCCAGCGTGGAGCGGGAGATCCGCAATAGGCTCACCGACGAGGCCAGCGAGGGCGCTATCCGCAACTTCGGCCTCAACCTCAAGCCTCTGCTGATGCAGCCGCCGGTGAAGGGCTTTGTCACCATGGGGCTGGACCCCGGATATCGCAACGGCTGTAAAGTGGCAGTGGTAGACGGCACCGGCAAGGTGCTGGACACCACGGTGGTCTACCCGACCTTCTCGGAGAGCAGGAAGCAGGAGGCCATCGCCGTCCTGTCCAAGCTGGCCCAGAAGCACGCGGTGGCCCACATCGCCATCGGAAACGGCACAGCCAGCCGGGAGACCGAGCAGATGGCGGTGGAGCTGATCCACAGGCTGGGCGGCGGCGTGAGCTATATGATCGTCAACGAGGCCGGGGCCTCGGTCTACTCGGCCTCCAAGCTGGCCGCCGAGGAGTTCCCGGAGTACGACGTGAACCTGCGCAGCGCCGTATCCATCGCCCGCCGCCTGCAGGACCCCCTGGCCGAGCTGGTGAAGATCGACCCCA
>JBLJBF010000106.1:0-4178 GCA_047637855.1 Pseudoflavonifractor sp.
ATATTCTGATTCTGAGGAATATCCGGCAGGGTATCAAATCCCTTCTGGAGCTCCTCATCGGTGGGGACATGGTCGGTCATGGCGCCGGTGAGGTAGGCGTCGTAGGCCGTCATGTCGAAGTAGCCGGTGCCGGTGAGCCCGAAGAGAATGGTCTTGGCCTCTCCGGTCTCCTTGCACCGCAGGGCCTCGTCGATGGCCCCCTTGATGGCGTGGGCCGACTCGGGGGCGGGGAGGATGGTCTCCCGCCGGGCGAAGAGGCAGGCAGCCTCGAAGACCTCGCTCTGAAGATAGCTCACGGCCTCCATGTACCCGTCGTGGTAGAGCTTAGAGAGGATGGGGCTCATGCCGTGGTACCGCAGGCCACCTGCGTGGCCGGGCGCGGGGATGAACCCGGAGCCCAGCGTGTACATCCGGGCCAGAGGGGTGACCTTGCCGGTGTCGCAGAAATCGTAGGCGTACTTACCCCGGGTAAAAGAGGGACAGGAAGCCGGTTCCACCGCCACGATGCGGGGGTTATGGGTTCCGGCCAGCTTATCCCGCACGAAGGGGGCAATGAGGCCGCCCAGGTTGGAGCCGCCGCCTGCGCAGCCGATGATGACGTCAGGGTACTCCCCCATCAGCTCCATGGCCAGCTTGCTCTCCAGACCGATGATGGACTGGTGCAGGAGGACTTGGTTGAGAACACTGCCCAGGACATACCGGGTGTTCTCCCCGGTGACAGCCTTCTCCACGGCCTCGGAGATGGCGCAGCCCAGGCTGCCGGTGGTGCCGGGGTTCTCGGCCAGAATCCTGCGGCCCGCCTCGGTGAGGGTGGAGGGCGAGGGGGTGACGTTGGCGTTAAAAACGTTCATGGCGATACGGCGGAAGGGCTTTTGCTCGTAGGAGACCTTGACCATGAACACGTCCAGATCCACGCCAAAATAGCCGCAGGCCTCGGCCAGGGCGGTGCCCCACTGGCCCGCTCCGGTCTCGGTGGTGAGACGGGCGACGCCCTGCTCCTTGGCGTAGTACGCCTGGGCCACGGCCGAGTTGAGCTTATGGCTGCCCGAGGTGTTGTTGCCCTCGAACTTATAGTAGATCTTCGCGGGAGTGCCCAGCGTCTTCTCCAGGTCGTAGGCCCGGATGATGGGGGAGGGGCGGTACATCCTGTAGATATCCTGCACAGGCTCTGGGATGTCGACAAAGCGGGTCACACCGTCCAGCTCCTGGTGGGCCAGGGCCTTGCAGAAGATGGGGTACAGCTCCTCCTCCGCCAGCGGCTGGAGCGTGCCGGGATTGAGGAGGGGGTCGGGCTGCTCGGGCATGTCGGCCCGGAGGTTGTACCAGGCCTTGGGCATCTGGTCCTCGGTGAGATACAGGCGGTGGGGGATCTTGTTCATAGTCGCTCATCCTTTCTTGATTTGGGCAACAAAAAAAGCCATTGCCCTAGAATTTCTTCTGGGACAAAGGCTAAAACCTCTGCGGTACCACCCGGATTGACGCCGCCATGCAGGGGCGTCCACTCACTCTCCCGTGCCGAACAGCACGCGCTCCCCTGATAACGGGCAGAGTCCCCGTCTGGCTACTTGAAAAATTCGTTCGCCGCACACCCTGGGAAGGCCATTCACCCTGCCGCATACCTGCCGTGATCCCACCACCCGCGGCTCTCTTTGAGGCGTTTGCAAGGCTACTTCTCTTCTTCATCGGTTTTACAATTTTTAGTTTGAATTATTATATGCGCGGGGCCGCCCATTTGTCAAGGGGAAGTTTGCGCGTTATGCGGGCGGGTTGATGCCTCCACCGGCCCGCCCGCGCTTTTCTCCGCAGGTCAGACCCCGGCGGCCTCCCACTCCGCTTGCTTAAACCCCACCAGCACAAAGCCGTCGGCCGCCAGGATGGGGCGCTTGACCAGCATACCGTCGGTGGCGAGGAGTGCGTACTGCTCGTCCTCCGTCATTTCCGGCAGCTTTTTGGCCAGCTCCAGCGCTTTATATTGCAGGCCGCTGGTGTTGAAGAACCGCTTGAGCGGCAGGCCGCTTCTCTCACGCCAGGCGCGCAGCTCGGCCTCGGTGGGGTTATCCAGCTTGATGTCACGAAACCGGTACACCGTGCCCCGGGCGTCGAGGAAGGCCCGAGCCTTCTGGCAGGTGGTGCACTTCGGGTAGCAGATGAATTGCATGGATCGTATCCTCCCTGTATCGGTAATTGAAACTCTGAAGTAGGGGGCGGCCGCGGGCCCCGCCGAATCTCCGCCGCGGATCAGGCTCTCCTTCTCCCGCCGGGTCAGCCCCTTGACGCGGTACTCAAGCCGCGAGGCCTCGGCGCGTCCCGGCGCTGTCCACGCCGCTTCAAACCGGACGGGGCGGTGGGAGGCGGTGTACTTCGCGCCCCTTCCCCCCTGCCCGGCGTGCTCGGAGTAGCGCCGCTCCAGGTCGGTGGTGATGCCGGTGTAAAGGCTATTGTCTTCACAGCGCAGGAGATAGACGTAATATGCCATTGGTTTAGTCCCTCCGCCCATAGGTCTCGCTGCCAGTATAGCACAGATCGTCAAAAAGGCAACTGAAAAGGCGGCGCCTGTAAAAGCCCGCCCAAATCCGGGCGGGCCTCGGCAGCTTTATATTCTGGCCATGGCCTCGGCCTCCAGCCGGGCAATGTGGGCGAGGCGGTCTCCCGTGTAGTCAAAGAAACGCCGGAAGGCAGCGCAGTAGTAGTTTTTCAGCACGCCGTCCTCCTCGTGCCAGTCCCGCTTGCAGCCCCCGCTGCAGAGCCTGAACCACTTGCAGTCCCGGCAGGCGTCGGGCTTGCGCTCCCCCCCGGCCAGGAATTCCCTGGCCAGATCGCACACGGCCAGCTCCTCCAGCGGGGCCTCCCCCACCTCTCCCATCTTCCACTGGTCCAGCACGTAGAAGTCGCAGGGGTAGAGACTGCCGTCCCCCTCGGCCACAAAGTAGCTCCCGCAGCTTCCCGAGGTGGCGCAGGTCCCTGCGGGCAGACCCATGGCGAGGTGCACATAGTCGTCAAAGAGGCGCACGCTGACGTACTGCCCCCGCTCCCAGTCCCGATACCATTGGTCGAAGAGCCCGCAGAGAAAGCTGCCGTAGTCCTTCGGCTTGAGAGAAAAGGGCATACCGCCCCGGGCCTCCTCCAAGGGGTCCAGGCAGGGGATAAACTGGAGATAGCGCGCACCCAGCGCCTTGAGCGCGGCGTACACCTTCTGGGGATGGCGGGCGCAGTTCCCCGTGACGACGCAGAGGAGGTTTACCTCCACCCCCCGGGACCGGAGGAGCTTTACCGTCCCCGCCACCCGGTCGTAGGTCCCCTCCCCTTTCGGGCCCACACGGTTGCGGTCGTGCAGGCTCTTGTCCCCGTCCACCGAGACGCCCACAAGGAAGTTATGGGCCCGGAAAAAGTCGGCCCACTCCTCGTTGACGGTGAGGCCGTTGGTCTGGATGGAGTAGGCCACCTCCACCCGGCCGGGCCGGTGCTTATCCACCAGCGCGACAAATGTTCGGAAGTAATCCAGTCCCGCCATGGCGGGCTCCCCGCCCTGAAAGGCAAAGCTCACCTGACTTTTTGGCTCCGCCGCTTCGAAGGCCGAGCGAATGAGCTTCTCGGCCGTCTCGGCGGACATGATGCCCAGATTCGCCACTTCCCGGTTCTCGGCCACGTCGGCGTAAAAGCAGTACCTGCACCGCAGATTGCAAAGACTGGACGCCGGCTTAATCAGAAAATTTATCTGTTTCATCGTGTGCTCCTAATATTGGTGCTCCGCACGGCGGAGATCGTCCATCAGTATAGCACACCGCGCCCGCCGGGTCAAAAATTGTTTCCCCCCGTGGTCGTTGTACGCGGTTTTTTCAAAATTTGGATTGCTTTTTTAGGCCATTCCCGGTATACTGAACTCAGGCAGGCGAACTGCCTGAAATTTTGAAATTACTTGAATGAGGTGGCTGAATAATGCTGAATGCGAAAGTTTCTGAACTGTTGAACAACCAGATCGTCCATGAGCTATATTCCTCTTACCTGTATCTTCATTTCTCCAACTACTATGAGGAACAGGGCCTGAAGGGTTTTTCCAACTGGTATATGGTTCAGTCCAAAGAGGAGTACGACCACGCTATGCTGTTCGTACAGTATATGCAGAATAACGACGTCAAGGTGACCTACGAGGCCATTGCCAAGCCCGACGCCGTCCTGGA
>JBLJBF010000107.1:0-8769 GCA_047637855.1 Pseudoflavonifractor sp.
GGTCAGGGATTTTGGCCCAAAGCCCCGGGGCAGCAGGTCCTGGGAGAGGTCCAGCGTCACAAAGTCATGGTCGCCCCGGGCCACGAGCACGGTAAGCGCGGGGGCAAATTCATAGAGCATCTGGCGGCACGCGCCGCAGGGCCAGCAGTAGTCGGCCGAGTTTCCCACGATCGCAATGCGCGTGAGATCATCCCGGTGCCCCTCGCTGACAGCCTTCACCAGCGCGGTGCGCTCGGCGCAGATGCAGGAGCCGTAGGCGGCATTCTCTACGTTGCACCCGGTATAGACCGAGCCGTCCGCGCACTCCAGCGCGGCCCCCACGGGAAACCCGGAGTAGGGCACGTATGAGCGCTCCAGCATGCGAAAGGCCAGCTCTACCAATTCCCGATCGGTCATAATAAATCCCCCTTTGCGTTGTATGAGTATCATACCACGCAAAGGGGGATTCTTGCAACGACTTATGGCTTTTTCAGCTTCTTTTACGGGATCTACCGCTGGCCCTTGTCGTAGGGGATTCCCTCGGCCTTGGGCGCCGCCGAATTCTTAGAGGTAAAGGCCAGCACCACCAAGGTGGCGATGTAGGGGATCATCTTGTAGATATCGCTGGGAATCTTAAGCCCCACCAGCAGCGGAATGCTGGAGTAGGTGGCCGAAACCGTCTTCATAAAGCCGAAGAAAAGGGCGGCGAAGAGAATGCGTCCCGGTTTCCACTGTCCAAAGATCAGCACGGCCAGCGCCAAAAACCCATACCCGGAGACGGTGGCGTCGAAATTGGTGGAGGTGGGGATAACGAAGATCAGTCCGCCCATGCCCGCCAGCGCGCCCGAGATGAGCGTCCCCGCGTAGCGCATCCTGTAGACGTTGACTCCCACGCTGTCGGCGGCCTGAGGATGCTCGCCGCAGGCGCGCAGCCGGAGCCCGAACCGTGTTTTGTACAGCACTACCGACGCGATAATCAGCAGGGCAAAGCCCAGGTAGGTGGTGATATACGTCTGCTGGAAGAACAGGGGCCCGATAACCGGGATATCCCCCAGGAAAGGCACCTTCTCAATACGGAACGCGTTCTGAAAGGTGACCTGCTGGACGCCCTGGAGCATACGGGCCACAAAAATGGCGAGGGCCGGGGCGAGCATGTTGATGGCTGTACCGCTGATCGTTTGATCCGCCTTCATATTGATGGCGGCATAAGCATGCACCGTACTGATGAGCACGCCGGACGCGGCGGCGATGATAAGCGCCACGATGAGTGCGCTCTGCCCGGACATGGAGCCCTGAAAATAGTGGATGAACAGAATGCTGCAGAACGCGCCGACGATCATGATGCCCTCCAGCGCGATATTGACCACGCCGGACCGCTCCGCGAACAGGCCGCCCAGAGCCACGACCAGCAGAGGGATGGAGAAGTACATCATCTGCTGGACCAGAAAAATAATCAGTTCACCAATACTCATTGCGCGTCACCTCCTTCCGGCGCGGAGACCGGCTCTGTCTCCAGTTTTAGTCCCGGCGGCGCGGGAGGCGCCGCATTGGCGTTGTCCTCCTGCCTGCCCTTGACGATCTTCGCTATGATCTGACTGAAGAAGAGCGCGAAGGCCGCGAAGTAGATGATGACCGACGTAATGATGTCCACGATTTGCGAGACAAAGCCATAGAGCTGCATCGCGAGGCCGCCCACCGTCAGGTAGGACATGAAAATGCCGGTAAAAATAATAGCGATGGGGTTGGACATGCCCAGCAGGGCCACGGGGATGCCGTTAAAGCCCTGAACCGCCAGCACATCGATCACCGGGATGCCTGTGCCCGCACCCGCCAGATAGAGCAGCGCACCGCCCAGCCCGCACAGGGCCCCCGCGATGATCATGGAGAGCATGATGTTCTTCTTCTCATTGATGCCGGCGTATTTGGCGGCGTCCCGGTTGTAGCCGCAGGCCTTCACCTCAAAGCCAAACTTGGTCTTTTCCAGGACGATCCACACCAAAACGCCCATCAGGATGGCGATGAGAATGCCCGAGTTTACACTGGAGGGCGTGGCCCCCGCCACAAAGATCTTATCAAACCCCAGCTTGGGCAGAACCGCCGAGGCGGCGGGCCGCAGGGAGAGATTGGTCTTCACGTCGAAAACGGTCCTGCGGATGAGGAGATTTGACATGCTCATTCCTATGTAGTTCATCATGATGCAGGCGATAACCTCGTTGATATTATAGTACGCCTTCAAAATGCCGGGCACCGCGCCCCACAGCCCGCCCGCCAGCACCGCGGCCAGCAGCGCCACCAGGCAGTGAAGCCCCGGGGGCAAGAAGGTCCAGCGCACGCCTACATATACGGCGGCAAAGGACCCCATAATGAACTGCCCGGGCCCTCCAATGTTGAAAAGGCCGGTCTTCTTGGCAAAGCCCACCGACAGGCCCGTCATGATGAGGGGCGTGGCGTAGTAAAGCACCTGGCCCACCTGCTTCATGTCGGCAAGCCCGCCGGTGGCGATGGCGATAAATCCGGTGACTGCCTTTGCGGGATTGGAGACAAGCAAAATGAGAAAGCCCACCAACATACCGATGACGATGGCGATGACGGACGCAAGGGCGTTCTGGATGCCCTGCTTCTCCAGCGGGCTTTTCAGACGTTTCCCCTCCATTTACACCGCCTCCTTCCGCTTGGAGCCCGCCATGTACAGGCCCAGCTCCTGGGTGGTCACTTCGTTCTGGCCAAAGTCGGCCACGATCTCGCCCTCATAGATGACCAAAATCCGGTCGGACAGGTTCATGACCTCGTCCAGCTCAAGGCTGACCAAAAGCACCGCTTTCCCCGCGTCCCGCTGGATCACGATCTGCCTGTGGATGTACTCAATGGCGCCCACGTCCAGCCCTCGGGTAGGCTGGACCGCAATCAGCAGATCGGGATTGCGGTCGATCTCTCTGGCCACGATGGCCTTCTGCTGGTTGCCGCCCGACATGCTGCGGGCTATGGTGCGCACCCCCTGGCCGGAGCGGATATCGTACTTGCCGATCAGCCCATCGGAGTACTCGAAAATCTTGTCGTACTTGAGGAAGCCGCCCTGACAGAACTGGGGCTCAAAATAGCTCTGGAGCACCAGGTTATAGCCCAGCGGGTAGTCCAGCACCAGGCCGTGCTTGTGCCGGTCCTCCGGGATATGGCCCATGCCGTGGGTGTTGCGGTGGCGGATCGAGGCGTGGGAGATCTCCTCCCCCAGCAGCTTTACCGTGCCGCCGTCGGCTTTAATGAGGCCGGTAATGGCCTGCACAAGCTCGCTCTGTCCATTCCCGTCGATCCCCGCGATACAGACGATCTCTCCCCGGCGGACCTGGAAACTCACATCGTTGACCACCTTCTTGCCGTGCTCCTTGTTGACCACGGTGAGACCCTCTACCTCAAAGACCACGTCCGTGGGGTGGGCGGGCCCCTTTTCCACATTCAGGTCCACCTTGCGGCCCACCATCATCTCGCTCATCTGCTCCTTGGAGACACCCGCCACATCCACCGTGCCGATATACTTGCCCTTGCGCAGCACCGTGCAGCGGTCAGCCACCGCCTTGATCTCGTTGAGCTTATGGGTAATGAAGAGGATGCTCTTGCCCTCGGCAGCAAGCCCCTTCATAATCTTCATCAGTTCCTCGATCTCCTGGGGGGTGAGCACCGCCGTGGGCTCGTCGAAAATCAGGATCTCATTGTCCCGGTAGAGCATTTTGAGGATTTCCACCCGCTGCTGCATCCCAACGGTGATATTCTCAATGAGGGCGTCGGGATCGACCTTCAGGCCGTACTGCTCGGACAGCTGCACCACTTTGGCCCGGGCGTCGTTCATCTTGAGGAACCCGGCCTTGGTGGTCTCCACCCCCAGGATGATGTTCTGCAGGACCGTGAAATTATGCACCAGCTTGAAATGCTGATGCACCATGCCGATCCCCAGGGAGTTGGCATCATTGGGGTCTTTTATCCGAACCTCTTTGCCGCCCTTCTTGATAACCCCCTTCTCCGGCTGATAGAGACCAAAGAGCACGCTCATCAGCGTGGACTTTCCGGCGCCGTTCTCACCTAAAAGCGCGTGGATCTCTCCCCTTTTAAGCTGGAGGGTAATATCATCATTGGCGATGATACCTGGAAATTCCTTGGTGATATTGCACATCTCAATAATATATTCACTCATACGCCACCACTTCCCTTCTCCATAATCAAGCGCGAGCCATAAAACACTGCTTCTATTATAGCGTTTTTTCTGCTCTCTTGCAAGAAAAATACTAAGTTTTTTAGCCAAAAAACCGGTCAAATGTACAGTTTGCACATAAAAAAGTAGAGGACGCCCGCAGGCGTCCTCTACTTTTTTATGGGAGAATGGATTTAGGAGACCACAAAGTGTACGGTCACGTTCTGGCAGCCGAGCGCGCTGGGGTCGCTGGCCTCGCTAAAGGCCTTGCCGGCAGCGTCGGTGTCCTTCTTGGGGACAATCGTGCCCTTGGCCAGCTTGCCAAAGAGGGCGTCATAGTCGGCCTGAGAGAACTTGGCCCACTTGGAGGTTGCCATGGGCAGTCCTACGGCGTGCTCAGCAGCACCCAGCACCAGGTTCTCCTTGCCGGGGAACTTGCCGGCCTTATAGGCGTCCAGCATCTGGGCCACGGCCTCCTTGAGGCCCTTCATGGCGGAGGAGATAACGGTGGCGGACTCGACGGACTGGTCAACGTCCACGCCGATGACCTTGCCGCTGTTCGCCTCGGCGGCGGCCATAGCGGAGTTGCCCACGGAGCCGCCGCAGCCGAAGATGACCTGAGTCCCGGAGGTATACCAGCCGGCAGCCATGGTCTGAGCCTCGGGGGTAGCGGCAAACCCGCCGGTGTAGTAGTACTGCATGTCGATCTTCACGCCGGCCTCGGCAGCGGCGTCATTGGCGCCCTGTACGAACCCGTAGCCATAGCGGACAACCGCGGGAACCGCCATGCCGCCCAGGAAACCGAGCTTGGTGTTGCCGTCCTTGACGGCGGCATAACCGGCCAGATAACCCACCTGCTCCTCGGCGAAAAGGATGCCCACGGTGTTGTCGGCGGTCTTAAAGTCGGAGTAGTCGGCATTGTGGGGGTTGCCGTCAATGAGGATAAACTTCACATCGGGATACTGATCCTGCACAATGTAAATGGGCTCCTCGAAAAGGAAACCGGGGGTGACGACCACCTTGGCACCGGCCTTCACGGCCTGCTCAATGGAGGCGACATAGTCGTCGGTGGTGGCGTCGGCGGGCTTGAGGTAGTTGCTCTCGGCGCCGTTGGCGGCACACCAGGCCTGTACGCCCTCCCAGGTACCCTGGTTGAAGGACTTGTCGTTGATGTCGCCCTTGTCGGTGATCATGTACACCTTCAGGGCCTCAGCGGGCTTGCTGGGCTCGGCGGACTTGCTGGGCTCGGCAGACTGGCTGGGCGCCGGAGAATTGGAGACTTGGCCGCCGGGTGTTGTGCCGCAGGCAGCAAGGGCAAAGACCAGCGCGAGGGACAGCACCAGAGCAAGGACTTTACGGGATTTATTCATTGTAAAATCGACCTTCCTTTCGAACGTTGATGGCCGGCCAAGCGATACCTCTTGTCTGCTTTAAGCCGAACCTGTATTTCCATTATAACCCGGCTCTCCTGAAAGAGCAACGGACAAATGTTCTTTTGTTATATTTTTTTACAGTTTTGAAACATTTGCGGATAAGGGAAAATCAGCCCGGCTCCCCCCGCGGGGCGCACACCGCCCCGACGACCAGCACGGCAGGCTCTGTCACGGCGGCGGCCCGGGCAATGGGGGGCAGGGTACCGGCCGTACCGTCTATCCGGCGCTGTCCGGGCAGGGCTCCGTTCTCGACCAGCGCGGCAGGTGTGCCCGGCGGCAGACCGCCCGCCAGCAGCCCGGCGCAGATCTCCTCCAGCCGCTCCACCGCCATGAGGAAGACCATGGTGCCCCCCGTCCGGACCAGCGCCCCGTAATCCAGCTCCAGCGCCCGCCCGGTGCGGGGGCTGCCGCTGAGGATGTGGACCGCCCCCGACAGGTCGCCCCAGGTGACGGGGATGCCCGCGCAGGCGGGGGCGGCCAGCGCGGCGCTGAGCCCGGGGATCACCTCCACGGTCATCCCCAGGGCCTCCAGCTCCGCCTTTTCCTCCTGCCCTCTGCCGTAGAGGAAGGGGTCTCCCCCCTTCAGGCGCACCACCCGCAGGCCCTCCCCCGCCCGTTCGGCCAGAAGGGCCGCGACATGCTCCTGGGGCACCGCGCCCGGGTCCCCCCGGCGGGTGACCGGAATGCGCTGCACGTCCGCGGGCGCGAGCGCCAGGATCTCAGGGCTTACCAGGCTGTCATAGGCCAAGACCTGGGCACGGGAGATGGCCTCCCGCGCGGCTAAGGTCAGCAGCCCCACCTCGCCCGGGCCGGCCCCGGCCAAAATGACGGGGCAGCTCAATAGCCCGAGGAGGGGGCCTGGGCCGACGGCCCGGCGACGATCTTGATGCCCGCGCTGGCCCCCAGGCGGCTGGCCCCGGCGGCGAGCATGGCAACGGCGTCCTCATAGGTGCGCACACCGCCCGATGCCTTCACCCCCATGTCGGGGCCGACGACCGCGCGCATGAGGGCCACGTCGTGGACGGTGGCCCCGCCGGTGGAGTACCCGGTGGACGTCTTGACAAAGGCGGCCCCCGCCCGCTTGCTAATCTCGCAGGCGCGTACCTTCTCCTCGTCGGTGAGGAGACAGGTCTCCAGAATGACCTTGACCCCGGCCTTCCCGGCGGACGCCACCACGGCGGCAATGTCCCGCTCCACCAGGTCCCAGTTCCCCGACTTGATGGCCCCCACGTTGACGACCATGTCCACCTCCCGCGCGCCGTCAGCCACAGCCTGGGCGGTCTCGGCGGCCTTGGCCTCGGGGGTGTGGGTGCCGAAGGGGAAGCCCGCCACGCAGCAGGCCGTCACGCCGCTGCCCCGCAGCTCGTCGGCCACCAGCTTCGTGTAGGAGGGGTTGACGCAGACGCTGGCAAACCGGTACTCTTTGGCCTCTGCGCAGATCTTCTTCACATCATCCACGGTGGCCTCAGGCTTGAGGAGGGTGTGATCGATATACGCGGCCAGCTCAGCGGGGGTATAACCTTTCTTTTCCATCATTTTTCTCTCCTTTTCGGTGTGTGATCGCACGCAGTCGGCGTCAGGTGCGGGGCCGTTTTCAATTCCCATTATTCCTACTGAGTTTGAAGGTTTATCTTGACTTTTCCCTGTTTTATTTCTATACTGGAGGAGTATAAAGGAGGCAAGTTTTATGGGTACCATCAAGCTTAAAGACAATCTACGGCACCAGCTATAATTCCTATCTTCTCACCGGGGAGAAGAACGCGCTGGTGGAGACCGTGCATCTCGACTTCTGGGAGGAGTTCCGGGCCAACATCGAGTCGGTCATCCCCCTGGAGAAGCTCGACTACCTCATCATGGACCACAACGAGCCCGACCACTCGGGCAGTGTGGTAAAGCTGCTGGAGCTCTGCCCCGAGCTGACCATCCTCTGCACCCAGTCGGGCAAGCGGTATCTGGAGGAGATCACCAACCGCCCCCTCAACTGCCGGGTGGTCAAGCAGGGGGACACGCTGGACCTGGGCAACCGGGTGCTGGAGTTTATCCCCGCCCCCATGCTCCACTGGGCCGACTCCATGTTCACATGGTCTCCGGATGACAGAGTGCTCTTCTCCTGCGACTTCTTGGGCACACATTACTGCGAGCCCACCATGATGGACACCACCACCCACTACCCCGACGCCTATATGGGCCAGGTGAAGAACTACTACGACTGCATCTTCAGCCCCTTCAAGTCCTTCGTGCTGGCAGGGCTGGACAAGATCGACGCCCTCTCCCCCGCCCCCGACCTGATCTGCACCTGTCACGGCCCCTGCCTTACCGAGCATATCGGCGCGCTTAAGGCCCTCTACCGGGAGTGGAGCGCACCCGAGGTCCGGGCGCGTAAGCTGGCCGCCGTGCTCTACTGCTCGGCCTATGGCTGCACCCAGGCCCTGGCCGGGGCGGCGGCCCAGGCCCTGCGGGATGAGGGACTGGACGTGGAGGTTCGGGACGTGACCTTCACCGACCTTGCCGAGAGCGCCCGCCTTGCCAACGAGTGCGATCTGCTGGCGGTGGGCGCCCCCACCATCAACCGGGACGCGCCCAAGGCCATCTGGGATGTGCTGGCCTCTATCGACGCCATCAACACCAAAGGCAGGCAGGCCTTCACCTTCGGCTCCTACGGCTGGAGCGGCGAGGCCGCCGAGATGCTGCGCGTCCGGCTCCAGCAGCTCAAGTTCACCGTGCCCGAAGCGCCGTTTCGCGCCATGTTCACCCCCACCGAGGCCGACCTGGCCGCTGTGGCCGACCTGGCCCGGGAGACCGCCGCGAAGCTGTCCTGAACACCGCCCATTCAAAGCGCCGCCCTTTCAGGACGGCGCTTTTCCGTGGGGCTTACCCCTTGGCCCGGTCGGCGGAAATGAGGCGCTTGAGGGCCTCCACCCCCACCTTGACGGCGGAGGAGACGTCGTGGCTCTCGTCCTGGGGCAGGCCGGCGGCGTCCCGCTCCTGGTTCCAGATGACGTGGAACGCGCTGCCGCAGCGCACGCCCAGCGCGGCGGCGCAGGTGAAGAGGGCGGCCGACTCCATCTCGCTGGCCAGGACGCCCAGGCGCTTCCACGCCTCCCACTTGGCCTGGAGCTCGTAGCTCACGGGCATCCGGGCGGGGTCGTGCTGGCCGTAGAAGGAGTCCTTGCACTG
>JBLJBF010000108.1:0-2239 GCA_047637855.1 Pseudoflavonifractor sp.
CGCTCTCATCCACCCGCTCCAGATGGCCGCCCCGGTCCAATGCCGCCAGATGCTGCGGATAGACCGCCACGCCGTACTGGCCCAGCTTACGCAGCAGGCCGCGGCTGTAAAAGCCCCGCTGCAGGTCTTCCAATAAGGGGAAACTCTCCGCTGTGGGAATATACACCGTGGTGGCAGGCTGCTCGATGAGACGGAACTGCTCTGCGACAAGCTGGAAGGGGTATTGCACGCCGTTGGAGCCCTTTTCCCACTGGCCCATGATGTCCTTCTGGTCAAGACCCGCACCCTTCCACTGGTAGAGGGCGTCAAAGTAGGTGGTGATGGCCGCCGGGTCGTCGGGATTTGCCCGCCGCAGGGCCGTGTTGGCGGCCTTGATGTTCTGCTGAAATAGGGGTGGGGACCCGCCCTCCGGGGTGAAGATGTGCATGATGGACGCCTCGGGGGAGCGTCTCCCCTCCCGGTTGCAGCGCCCGGCAGCCTGTAAGACAGAGTCCAGCCCGGCCTCGGCCCGGTACACCGTGGGGAAGTCCACATCCACGCCTGCCTCGATCAGGCTGGTGGAGACCACCCGGCAGGGAAGCCCCTGCAGGAGCCGTGCCCGGATCTCGCGCAGCGTCTCCCGCCGGTGCACCGGCGTCATCAGCGTGGAGAGATGGTAACGCCCCTCCCTGTCCAGGCGGGCGTAGGCAGTCTGGGCCTGCTTGCGGGAGTTGACGATACACAGCACCTGCTCCTCGCCGTTTAGCCGTTCGGCCAGCGCCTCGTCGGAGAGTACCCCCTCCTGGCGAAAACTGACCCGGCTAAATTGGGGCAGCAGCGCGGGCCAGTCGGGGCAGAGCTCCCGTGGGGGCAGATCGGGCGCGTACTGATGAAGGAGGGACCCCAGCGAGGGCTGGGTGGCCGTGCAGAGAACGGCGGAGCAGCGGTAGTGGGCGGCCAGCTCGGCCATTGCCGAGACGCAGGGCTTGAGATAGGGAACAGGCAGCATCTGGGTCTCGTCAAAGATGATGACGCTCTGTGCCAAATTGTGCAGCTTGCGGCATTTGGAGGGCTTTGCGGCGAAGAGGGATTCAAAAAATTGCACCGCCGTGGTGACGACCACCGTGGCGTCCCAGTTCTCAGCAGACCGTCTCCGCCGCTCAGCGGCGGGGCCGGCGTCTTCGGGCGCGTCCCAATCGACGCCGCTGTGGTGCTCCAGCACACAGTCCTCTCCCAGCATATCGCGCAGCACGGCGGCGTTTTGCTCTATGATGCTGGTGCAGGGGATGACATAGACAATGCGCCTGAACCCGTGGGCTTTGGCGTGCTCCAGTGCGAAGGCAACGGAGGCCCCGGCCTTGCCTCCGCCGGTGGGCACGGTGAGGGTGAAAAGTCCCGGCTCCAGCGCGCCCAGGGCGCGGCACTGCATAAGGATGTCCCGGCACAAAATGTCCAGCGCCCGGGTGGGTTTGTCCCAGTTTTTTTGATGGAGAAAGGTGTCAAAGCGTTCCAGCAGCTCGGGGATGGGCCGGTTCATGCCCCGCTCCACCGCGCCGTCTATAAAGGCCTCGGTGTCCAGCCAGTCAGCGTTCACCAGGCAGGAGAAGAGCATGCGGATGTAGAAAGCCGTGCGGGAATTTACCGTCTCCCTGGGGCTGTCAATGCTCTGAACTGGCGAAGGGCTTCCGGGAAGGGCGATCTGCTCGGCAAAGCGGCTGTAATCTTCCACGTTCTTATGACGGCGGCCCATCAGGGTGGGAGCGTCGGCGGTGTCGCCCGCCGCGCCGCCGTCGGGCAGGCCGCCGTGGTGGCCTCCTGCGCTCCGGCGGTGGAGTGGTCGCAGTGGTCGCCGCCCCGCAGGCGGGCCTGAAAGGCGTCCGAGCATTTGCCGATGTCGTGGAGCAGCCCGGCCAGCCGGGCCTCCTCTTCCGCGCCAAAGGCCGTGCCAAAGCCCGCCGCCAGCTCCGCCGTTCCCAATAGGTGTTCAGCCACAGTCTGCTCCCGCAGGCCGTCCGCGCTGATATGGGCCAGGTCCTGTGGGAATATTTCAAATTTTACCTTTTTATAAAGAGTATCAGATATGAAAACAAAAAAGATAGTATATTTCCACTTATTTGACAAATATACACAAAAAAGAGTGAACTGCCCGGTGTGGCAGTTCACTCTTTTTTATACGGAAAGACCATGCAAAGCTGTGATTTCTTTACCCCGGCAGCTGCCGTCCTGTGTGGTCGATGGTGTAGGGCTGTGGGAAAATGAT
>JBLJBF010000109.1:0-6151 GCA_047637855.1 Pseudoflavonifractor sp.
CCTTTCGGCGGAGCTCTTTCGGTTATGCCTCCATGTGTTTCCCCAGAAACCCGGCGATGGTCTGAACCAGCTTGTAGTCGGCCTCACCGGGGGCCATGTCGCCGCCTGCCCCCCCCACGAAGAGCACACAGCCCAGCACATCCCCTTCGGAAAGGATGGGGGCGGCGGTGGCGATGAGGAACTTGTCCCCATCCTCGCAGACGGGCAAGGGGCTCTCCCCGCCCCGGAACTGGTAGATCTGACGGTTGTCCATGATCTGCTCCAGCTCGGAGGAGACCCGCTTGTCCGCCAGCTCCCGCCGGGCGGTCCCCGCCACAGCGATACAGGCGTCCCGGTCGGTGATGACGGCTATCTGCCCGGTTGTGCGGTTCATAGTCTCGCACATCTGGCCGGCAAAGTCGCTCAGCCCGCCCATCAGGGAATACTTCTTAAAGATGACGCCGCCCTCTTTGTCCGTGTAGATCTCCAGCGGGTCGCCCTCACGGATTCGCATGGTCCTGCGGATCTCCTTGGGAATGACGACACGCCCCAGATCGTCGATGCGGCGCACGATTCCGGTTGCCTTCATATATGAATTCCTCCTGCGGTCTTGTTTCTTTAGACACGACTATTATTTGCAGGATTCTTTTCCATATGCGGCAGGCAATACTGGTTTGATATGGAAAGCGCAATTGTGTGCAGAAAATCCCCCGGTATGCGGAAGGCGCCGCTCCCCTCCATCTGTAATTCTGACCAAATATTCTCCTATATATTGTATATTTTATAACAAAAACCCAGAATCGCCGCTATATAGGCTGGTAAATTTTGAAAATACCTCTATACTCTTTTTATCAGGATACCCGATCGCACCAGTTTTATATAAGATATCATCCCGGCAAAAAATTTGAAGGAGGATAACTACAGATGAGCGGCGAGCAGACTGTCCAGACCGGCGTGACACTCGTTCAGTGGTGGTACTGCGCGGTGGAAGAGCAGGCCTACTCCCAGGAGCTGGGATACTACCGCACTTACGGGTTACAGATCATAGGCAAGGCGGCAGGCGGGTGGAGCGTCCTGGATACGCTCCACGATGTCTCCGTCAACCGGGACACCGCTGAACGGGTGGCTGCCCGCTTCACCAAGCACCAGCTCTCACCCATCCAATTCAGGGAGGCTGTGGAGGATATGTTATAGTGCCAGACACCTTCCCTTGCGGGAACGCCCCCGGACCGATGTGGTCCGGGGGCGTTCCCGCAAAAGCTTTTACTCCTCCACCCAATGGGTGTCGGCCTTCGGGCGGAAGGGGAGATTGGGGTAGTTGTCCCCGTCGGGGCAGCCCACCATCAGCGCACAGCAGACCCGATTCCCATCGGGAATTCCCAGCCACGACCGAAGGGCGGGAGACGCGTCGGCAAACCGGCCGAAATAGCCGGCCCAGCAGGTGCCCAGCCCGGCGCGCACCAGCAGCAGCTCCAGCGTCGTCGTGGCGATGGCCCCGTCCAGATCGCCGTATTCCTCGGGCGCGTGGCAGAGGATGATGCAGGGCGCGCCGCAGGTGATAGGGTTTCCCCCCGCCCTGACTCTGGCGGCCAAGCCGGGGTCCGTCCCGCTCTCCTCGACATACTCCAGCGCCAGCTCGGCGGCCCGGTCGGTGTTCGCCTTGCCGTAGATCACCGTCCACTGGCAGGGTTGCCGGTTCTTGGCACTGGGCGCAAAAGCCGCGTGCTCCAGCGCCGCCTCAAGGACCGCCCGCTCCGGCGGCTGGGCTTTGTAGCGGCGGATCGAGCGGCGGGTCTGGATAAGCCGCACAAACTCGTCCTCAGCGGGGGCGGGGTAGGTCTCCTCCGCCGTCAGCCCCTCGAAACGGACCGCCCGGACCGGGCAGGCGGCGGCACAGTGCATACACCGTATACACCCGCGCTCATTGCCCACCTCCGCGGCTCCGTCCCCGTCCCAGCGAAAAATCCCCGCGGGACAGCTCTCCACGCAGCGCCCACAGTTCACACACAAAGTTTTGTCGATCGATATCATATGCTCCCGCCCTTTCTTTTTCTATTTTAAACCGAAAGCGCGCGAAGCGCAATGGCGGCCTTTTGCGGCATAAATACTTCTTGACTTTGGTAATTTTATGCCCCAATATTAAACAAAACCGCCGATAAAGTGAAGGAGTGAAGTATATGGAAGGGACCATGTTCCAACAGGTGATGACCGCCCCGGGAGAGATACAATTTAATTCCGTGCCTATTCCCCAGACCCAGCCAGGTCAGGTACTTATCAAGATCAAGCGCATCGGTGTCTGTGGCTCAGACATCCACGTCTACCACGGCAAGCACCCCTACACAAAGTATCCCGTTACCCAGGGGCACGAGGTCTCTGGGCAGGTAGCCGAGCTGGGCGAGGGCGTCGCTGGACTTCATGTTGGGCAGAAGGTGACCATCGAGCCCCAGGTTTACTGCGGACACTGCCACCCCTGCACCCACGGCAAGTATAACCTGTGCGAAACACTCAAGGTCATGGGGTTTCAGACCACAGGCACGGCCAGCACATACTTCGCGGTAGACGCGGCCAAGGTCACCCCGCTGCCCGACGGGATGAGCTACGACGAGGGAGCCATGATCGAGCCACTGGCTGTCACGGTTCACGCGGCCCGCCGCGCGGGGGATGTGGCGGGAAAGAAGGTCTGCGTCCTTGGCTGCGGCCCCATCGGCATTCTGCTGGTGCAGACCCTCAAGGCTCTGGGCGCGGCCGAGGTGCTGGTCACCGACATCTCGGACTACCGGCTGGCCCTGGCCAAGGAGTGCGGGGCCGACCACGCGGTGAACACCCGCAATGCCGCCTTCGGGGAGGCTTTGGCCGCGGCCTTCGGCCCTGACAAGGCCGACCTCATCTATGACTGCGCGGGGAACGATATCACGATGGATCAGGCCATCCAGAACGCCCGCAAGGGCAGCACCATTATCTTAGTGGCTGTGTACGCGGGCCTGGCCCGCTGTGACCTGGCAAAGCTCAACGACTCCGAGCTCACTCTGGACACCACGATGATGTACCGCCATGAGGACTATCAAGACGCCATCGACTTGGTGGGCAAGGGCAAGATCAGGCTGACGCCGCTGATGAGCAAGCATTTCCCCTTTACAGATTACGCCGAAGCCTACCGCTATATTGACGCCAACCAGGAGACTACCATGAAGGTCCTGGTGAATGTCGACCCGGACGACTAAGAGGGTGCGGGGTATGAGCATTGCATCACACACCTTAGGTCTTCAGCATCTGGGTCTGCCCACCGCCGATATGAAAGCCACACTTAACTTTTATCAGTTGCTGGGCTTTACCCTCGCCCATAGCGCCGTGTGTAACGGCGGGCGGGTCTGTTTTCTCACCTTGGGCGACCTGTGCTTAGAGACCTACGAGAGCGGCGAGACCGCACAAAAGCCCGGCGCCATTGACCACTTCTGCCTGAGTGTGGATGATGTGGACGCCGCCTTCGAAGCTGTAAAGGCCACAGGCTATGCCCCCATCGAGAGCGAGATCCGGTTTCTCCCCTTCTGGGAGCGGGGCGTACGTTTCTTCAATGTCCTGGGACCCAACGGGGAAACGGTGGAGCTGGGGCAAATTCTGTAATTACTTATACGACATATGCGGCAATAGCCGTGGGCAGGCGTGGGCTATGCTCACGGCCTTTCTGCGTCTAGCATGTCGTTTCATGGTGGAACTATACAATTTTCCACCCCCTTTTTTTGTACTTCTGGAGAAATTCTTGATAGCTCTTGCAAATACAATCGCCTATATACTATAATATGTACAATGTTATAACAATACCAGTGCCACACATTGAGAAAACCGAGGAGATCGCTGTGTTACAGGAAAGGACATTAGACAAAAACGTACCTATCCCGCTCTACTTTCAGCTGGAAAAGCTGATTTTAGAAGAGATCGAGAGCGGTGCTTACCCGGTAGGGAGCATGATCCCCACCGAGAAAGAGCTGAGTCAAATGTTTGACATCAGCCGTACCACCGTGCGCCAGGCCATCACCGACCTGGTCCAGAAGGAACAGCTCTACCGCATCAAGAGCAAGGGCACCTTTGTCTCGCGGCCCAAAATCAGCCAGGAGTTTATCCAGAGCATACTCTCCTTCAACGAGGACGTGATGCACGCCGGGCGCACCCCCAGCACTGAGGTGCTGGACCTGAAGATCGTCAGGCTGCCCCAGGAGATCGCGGTGCAGATGGGTCTGGCCGCCGATACCAATGCCATCTATCTCTACCGCAAGCGTTACGCCGACGCCGATCCCATCGTCCGGGTGGAGACCTATCTCCCCTACGATACCTGCAGCTTTCTTCTGGAGCACGACTTCACCCGCGAGTCCTTATACGACGTGCTCTCTACCCAGGACAACACCAAGGTCACCCGCATCAAGCGCCTTTGTGAGGCCCGCCCTGCAAACTCGGAGGACGTGGCTGTCCTGGGCATCAAGCGGGGCCGCCCCATCCAGCACTTTAACTCCTTCGGCTATACCCGGCACGGCAAGCTGGTGGAGTTCTCTATCGCCCGCTACCGGGGCGACCAGAGCAAGTTCCAGGTGGAGATCTCCCGAGAGTAACCCGCAAGCTAAATTACCTCTCCTTGGGAGAGGTAATTTTATCCCGCTATATGTAGTGACATAAGTACAATCATATAAAGGATGTAAGGGAGGCGACCCCTTATGCCGTTTCTGCAGACGGTGCTGGGCAGACTGGATCTGTCGGTGCCGGGTCACAGTCAGATCCACGAACACCTTTTTGTGCGTGCCACACCCATGGCACAGCAAAACCCCGCCCTGCGCATGGACGATTTTGACCGTTCTCTGGCCGAGCTGAGGGACTACCGGGAAAAGGGCGGCTCTCTCCTGGCCGACGCACAGCCCGTGGCGGCCGGGCGGGACGCCGAGGTGTTGTACGCCCTCTCGCGGAACAGCGGCGTGCCTATCATCGCATCCACCGGATATCATCTGCTGGGGTTTTACCCGGCCGACTGCTGGGTCCATGCTCTGGATGAGGAGGGGCTGTACCGGCTCTACCGGGGCGAGCTGGAGGAGGGGATGCTCCCCTGGCGCGAGGACGCCTCACGCCGCCCAGAGGAAATCACCTCCATCCGCGCGGGACTGGTGAAGGCCGCCATTGCGCGCGAGGGGCCAACGGGGCGGTATGCCATCCTTCTTCGGGCCGCCGCGCGTGCGGCCGCCGACGCCGACGTACCCCTCATGCTCCACACTGAGCAGGGTGCCGCCGCTTTGGAGGCTATTGCCTTCTGCGGCGAGTTGGGCCTGCCTCCCCACCGGATAGTGGTCTGCCACGCGGACCGCCAAGCCAGTGACTTCTCCCTCCACGAGGCCATCGCCCGCACAGGCGTCTACTTAGATTACGACACCATCGCCCGTTTCAAGTACCACTCCGATGAGGAGGAGATCTCGCTCATCCGCCATATGCTGACTCTGGGCCACGGCCGCCAGCTCCTCCTGGCACTGGACACCACCGCCCAACGTCTTTGGGCCTACGGCGGCTCCACCGGCCTGGGGTACATTCTGGAGACCTTTCTTCCCATGCTGCGGAAGGCGGGCGTCCCGGAGGAAGAGCTGGAGCGGATGACCGTCGGCAATTGCCGCAGCCTTTTTTCCGGCGCGGTTAAATCAAAAATCACTTCATAGAGAAAGGGTGTCCCATATGATCAAGCTCCCCGCTCCCGCCGCAAGCCCCACCATGTATTTCATCGGGGTGACCACCGGCCAGTCCTCCATTATGAGGGTATTCCCCATCTGGGCCAATGCCCTGGGTATCGATGCCGCGATCCAGGGCATTGACCTTCCCGTCCACGCTCCCGCCGAGGACTACCGCGCGGTGGTGGAGTTCATTAAGGACGACCCCCTGTCTCTGGGCGCTCTGGTCACCACCCACAAGATCGATATGTACAACGCCGCGTCCGACCTTTTTGACTACATAGACCCATACGCCCGGCGCTTTGGCGAGCTCTCCTCCATCTCCAAGCTTGAGGGTATGCTCTGTGCCCACGCCAAGGATCCCATCTCCTCGGGCCTTGCCATGGACGCCTTCATTCCCCAGGGACACTGGAAAAAGACAGGGGCTCAGGTCTGCGTGCTGGGGGCGGGCGGCTCGGCGCTGTCCATCTCGGCCTATC
>JBLJBF010000110.1:0-26425 GCA_047637855.1 Pseudoflavonifractor sp.
TCAACCAGATCGTGGAGCGGGGGGAGAACAGTCTCTCCTGGCGGCGGACCCAGTGCCTCCACGGCGTCTACTGGGATCAGGCCGGGGGCGAGGCCGGGGTATACTATGCCCTGCGGGAGAAGATGATCGCCGGGATGCTGGCCGGAAGCGGCCTGGCGCTCCAGACCGGCGGGGACGGTATTTTTACACTGAAGGAGGGATAAGCCATGTACAGCGCTGAACTCATGGTAGCCGAGCACGACAATATTTTAAAGCTGCTGGAGGTCATCCGGGCCGCGGCCTGCGGCATCGTGGAGGGCAAAGAGGTGGTGGACGGAGACTTCCGCAAGATGATCGCCTTCGCCCGGGGCTACGCCGACAAGCACCACCACGGCAAGGAGGAGCAGATTTTTTTCCGGGAGATGGCCAGTAAGCTGGGCGAGGCCGGGTACAAGCTGGTCCAGCACGGTATGCTGGTGGAACACGACCTGGGCCGCCTGCACATCGCGGAGCTGGAGAAGGCCCTGGATCGCTACAGGGAGAATCCCCGCACCATAGACAAGGTGAACATTTTGGCCGAGGCCATGGGGTACGCCGGGCTTCTCCAGCGCCACATCGACAAGGAGAACCAGGTGGTCTACCCCTTCGGGGAGCGGGCCCTGCCCCGGGAGATCCTGGAGCAGATCGACACGGAGACCCGGGAATTTGAGCGCATTGCCGACGAGAAGGGTGTGCGGGAGACCTATCTGGGCATTCTGGACGAGCTGACGAAAAAATATCTGTAATTCTATCTGATAAAAAGCCGGCCCGGAGGAATTTCCTCCGGGCCGGTCTGCGTTATAAAACGCTCCGCTGTGCGCATACTAGCAGGGAAGAGAGGGTGAGAAAAATGTCTAAGGAGAGCGCGTATTTTCAGCTCGGCGATATTGCGGGTCTGCACGGCACAAAGGAATTGAAACGGGAGCTGAGTGCCTTCCCCGGCGTGCTGTCGGTCAGCGTCAACACGGAAAAGAACACGCTGGCCGTGGACTACGACAGCACGGGCGCGTGCCGCGACCGGCTGGAAAAGCGCCTGGAACAGCTGGGCTATCAGGTGCAGGGGCGCAAGACCGAAAACCATAGAATGTAGGTAAAACGCATGAGCGGCGAACACAAGATGAAGGGCAACAAGCAAAAAAAGCAGCAGGACGGGAAATTCCATTCCAAAAACATCAAGCACGACCCGCAGGCCGAGAGCGCCCGCGCTAAGTTTGGCCTGTACTCCATCTCCGACAGCGAGCGGAAGGGCGGATGAGCCGTGCGCGTTTCCGCCCATGAAACAGGCCCAAACAGGGCAGAGGAGGACATCCATTGGACAGGGACAGATTGATCCAGCAGGTAAAGAGCGAGTATGCCCGCCTGGCCGAGCTGGCCGGCGGCGACCACATCACGGACCGGTCCTATGGCGGCGTCACGCCCGAGGCGTATTATGAGCGCGTGTTGGAGACGGCCATACGGGACATCACGGCAGGGA
This sequence comes from Pseudoflavonifractor sp., assembly GCA_047637855.1. Lineage (GTDB taxonomy): Bacteria > Bacillota > Clostridia > Oscillospirales > Oscillospiraceae > Pseudoflavonifractor. Next base: position 1,493 of record JBLJBF010000110.1, read on the forward strand.
AGTACGACGACTGCGCCTCCGGCCTTCAGGTGGTGGAGCGCATCACCAACCACAAAACCAAGGCCCAGCGCGTTCAGGACAACATCGAGGCCACGCTGCACAATATGGAAGCGGCCGAGGAGCTGCGCGCCCTTACCCCCGACAGCAAGCTGGCTCTGTGCCTCGAGGCCGGAAACGAGCGCCGGGCCGAGGTCATCCCCGGGATGATCCGCGTCATGCGGGAGGAGCGCGCCCGGGAGGAGCTGGCCGCCGACAGCCCCAATGTGATTGGCGGCGGCGGCCGGTAGGGGCCGCATAGTTTCCAGCTTTTCGGGTAAACTGGGGACGAGGTGATGGTATGTCTTATGTCAGTCCTGCGCTGCGCGCCCGGTTTGAATTCCTTCCCATTGACCTAAAAACCGAGATCCTGTCCCGTGACGTCAGATTGGAGAATCTCAACGACCTTATTTCCGTACTGGAACACATCGTATCCGAAGGCGAAAAACAGCCGCCCTGACGGGCGGCTGTTTTGTTCACTTGGGGTACTCTCCTTCAGAGCCCTGTAGAGGCGGTCTCTGACCGCCCGCGGGCGACCGCAGGTCGCCCCTACATAATATCTGCTGAACAACCCCCAAACCCATTCAAATCAATGTTTCTAACGTGTTTGGGGTTGTTCAGTGGACATTACATACAAAACATACAAAAGGGAACCCCTTGTTACGTCGCCGTCCCCAGGGCGCGGAAGCGCAGGCGGCGCTGCTCGGCCACCTCCGCCCCGCTTAGGGCGGTCAGGGCGGCAAGCTCCTCCAGAAGGGCGGCTTTCAAGGCGCGGCAGGTCTCGGCGTGGTCCTCGTCGGGGAAGATGCGCTCGATAACCCCCAGCCCCAGCAGGTCGGGGGCGGTGAGCTTAAGGTTTTCGGCCGCTGTCTCCGCCTTGTCCGGGTCCCGGTAGAGGATGGAGGCGCAGCCTTCGGGGGAGATGACCGAGTAGACCGCCCGGTCCAGCATCCATACCCGGTTGGCCACCGCCAGGGCCAGGGCCCCGCCGCTCCCCCCTTCGCCGGTGAGGATGGAGATCACAGGGGTTTTCAGAGCGGTCATCTCCATCAGGTTCTCGGCGATGGCCTGGCCCTGGCCCCGCTCCTCGGCACCGATACCGCAGTAGGCCCCCGAGGTGTTGATAAAGCAGACCACCGGGCGGTGGAATTTCTCGGCCTGCTTCATCAGGCGCAGGGCCTTCCGGTACCCCTCGGGGTGGGCCGAGCCGAAGTTGCGGGCCAGGCGGCTCTTGGCGTCCAGCCCCTTCTCGGTGGCGATGACGGTGACGGGCAGGTCCCCCAGATAGGCCAGACCCCCCACGATTGCCCCGTCGTCCCCATAGCGGCGGTCGCCGTGTAGCTCCATAAAGTCGGTAAAAATTTCTTCAATATAGCGCAGTCCGCCGGGACAGTCCTTATCCCTGGCGTGGCGCACCCGCTCCATAGCCTTCATACCGCCGCGCCTCCCCTGTGGAATTTGAGCAGACGGCCCAGCACGGCCCGGTGCTCGGTCCGGGGCACGATGGCGTCCACAAAGCCCTTCTCCAGCAGAAACTCGGCCCGCTGGAACCCCGGGGGCAGCTTCTGCCGGGTGGTCTGCTCGATGACCCTGGGCCCGGCGAAACAGATGAGGGCGCCCGGCTCGGCCAGGATGAGGTCCCCCTCCATGGCAAAGCTGGCCGTCACGCCGCCGGTGGTGGGGTTGGTGAGCACCGCGATGTAGAGAAGCCCGGCGTCGCCGTGGGCCTTCACCGCGCCGCTGGTCTTGGCCATCTGCATGAGGGAGAGGATTCCCTCCTGCATCCGCGCGCCCCCCGAGAGGGTGAACCCCACCACAGGGAGAGCATGGGCCAGGGCGTACTCAAAGAGGCGGGTGATCTTCTCTCCCACCGCGCAGCCCATGCTGCCCATCATAAAGCCGCCGTCCATGGCAAAGAGGCAGCAGTCCTGCCCGTCCACCGTGCCCCGGCCCGTGACCACGGCCTCCCGCTCCTCCGCCCGCTCCGCGGCGGCGGCCAGCTTCTCGGCGTAGTCGGGAAAGTCGATGGGGTTGGCGCTCTCCAGTCCGGCGTCCCGCTCGCGGAAGCTGTCCGCGTCGCAGAGGGCCAGGAGGCGGGCCCGCGCACCCAGCTTGAGGTGGTAGCCGCATTTTGGGCAGACCTGGAGATGGGTCCGCAAGTCGTCGGCCAGGAGGGCCTTCTCGCAGCCCGGACAGCGGACAAAGGCCTCGGCCGTGATATTGGGGCTCTCCCCCTTGGCCGCGCTGAGCATGGGCTCGAGCTCGTTTTTCGGCTTTTTAAATAAAAACATGCTCTAATTACCCAGTCCTTCCAGGGTGTTGGTGTGATAGCTCCCGTCGATGAATTCATCCATGGCCAGCAGCTCCATCAAAAATTCCACATTGTGGTCCACGCCTGTGATGACCAGCTCGCACAGGGCGGCCCGCAGCTTGCGCAGGGCCTCCTCCCGGGTGGCGGCGTGGACGATCAGCTTGCCCAGCAAAGAGTCGTAATAGGGCGGCACCTGATAGTTCTGGTAGATATGGCTGTCAAAGCGGACCCAGGGCCCGCCCGGCACGTGGAGCCGGGTGATGGCCCCACAGCTGGGGCGAAAGTTTTGAGCCGGGTCCTCGGCCACGATGCGGCACTCAATGGCGTGGCCCCGGGCGTCAATGTCGCTCTGCCTGAAGGGGAGGACGGCCCCCGCCGCGGTGCGGATCTGCCATTTTACCAGGTCGATGCCGGTGACAAACTCGGTCACCGGATGCTCCACCTGGAGGCGGGTGTTCATCTCCATGAAGTAAAACTGATCGTCGGCGTCCAGCAGAAACTCGATGGTGCCCACACCGGTGTACCCGACGGCCCTGGCCGCCTTGACGGCGGCGCGCACCATGGCTCGGCGGACCTGGGGCTTGAGGGTGGGGGCGGGGCTCTCCTCCAGCATCTTCTGCCGCCGGCGCTGCATGGAGCAGTCCCGCTCTCCGAGGGACAGGACGTTGCCGTGCCCGTCGCAGAGGAGCTGGATCTCGATATGCTTGGTTTTGGACAGGAACTTCTCCAGGTAGATGCCCCCGTCGCCAAATGCGGTCTGGGCCTCGCTGCCGGCGGTGAGAAACGCCGTCTCAAAGTCCTCGGCCCGGTCCACCAGGCGGATGCCCCGCCCGCCGCCGCCCGACCGGGCCTTGCACAGCAGGGGGAACCCGATGGCCCTGGCCTCTTTTTTTGCCTGTCTCAGGTCCTCGATCACGTCGGTGCCGGGCACGATGGGCACCCCCGCCGCCTTCATGGTGCGGCGGGCCTCCTCCTTGTTCCCCATGCGCCGGATGATGTCGGCGGACGGGCCGATGAAGGGGAGCTGGAACTGCTCGCACAGGGCGGCGAACTGGCTGTTCTCGGACAGAAGGCCGTATCCGGGATGGATGGCCCCCGCCCCCGTCACCTCGGCGGCGGCCAGAATGGACTCCATGTTCAGGTAGCTCTCGCCGACCGGGTTGCCGCCGACACACAGGTGCTCGTCGGCCAGCGCCACATGGAGGGATTCCCTGTCGCAGGGGGAGTGGATGGCCACGGTGGACACACCCATCTCCTTGCAGGCACGGATGATGCGCACCGCGATCTCGCCCCGGTTGGCGATCAGAATTTTTGAAAACACGTGGCTCCTCCTAAGATTCAGACCAGGGCAAAGGAGAACTCACCCTGCACGCAGAGCCGTTCGCCCACATAGCCCCTGCCCTCTGCGAAATAGAACGGCTTTTTACTCCCCGTGATGCGGCACTCAAAGCGCAGCGTGTCCCCCGGGACTACCTTGCCCCGGAACCGCACCTTGTTCAGGCCGGTGTAGAGGGGCTGGCTGGCCTCCTCCCCCATCAAGAGCACCGCGCAGGTCTGGGCCATCATCTCCAGCTGAATGACCCCCGGCACAATGGGGTTGCCGGGGAAATGGCCCTGGAGAAAAAATTCGTCCCCCTTGACGGTGTAAAACCCCACGGCGACGCCGTCGGGCCGCACCTCGGCCTCCTCCACCAAAAGCATGGGCGCGCGATGGGGCAGAATCCTTTTGATCTCCTCCTGATTCATGTGCGCCACCTCAAATCAAGGTGAGGAGGGGCTGGCCCACCTCTACCACGTCCCCGTCGCTCACGTGGACGGCCGCCACCTCGCCGCCGAACTCTGCGGCGATCTCGTTCATCAGCTTCATGGCCTCCACGATGCACAGCACCTCGCCGGGGGCCACCTTGCGGCCTACCCGGGCGTACGGCTCGGCCCCGGGGGCGGGGGCGCCGTAGAAAATCCCCACCATGGGGGAGGTGACCACCCGGCCCGCCTGCGGGGCCGGGTGATCCTCCTGGGCCGCCTGCCCGGGGAGGGGGGCGGCAGGGAGGGGAGCGGCGGCCCCGGAGTCTGGACGGCGCAGGCGCACCTGGGTGGTACCGTCCTCCAGCTCGACGCTCTCCAAGCCGTAGGTCTGCATGATCTCAGCCAGCTGGCGAATTTCCTCTATCTTCACGGTTTCCTCCAAAAGGTCAAATCTTTTTCATGGAGATGACGGCGTTGTGCCCGCCAAAGCCAAAGGAATTGGAGATGGCAAAGTCGCAGGGGGCGGTCACAGCCACATTGGGGGTGATGTCCAGGTCGCAGTCCTCGTCGGGCACCCGATAGCCCACCGTGGGCGTCACAATGCCAGTGTGCAGGGTCAGAACGGAGACGATGGCCTCCACCGCGCCCGCGGCCCCCAGCATATGTCCCGTCATGGACTTGGAGCTGCTGATGTGCAGCTTCCGGGCGGCCTCCTCGCCGAAGGCGGCTTTGAGGGCTAAGGTCTCGGCCTTGTCGTTGAGGGGGGTGGAGGTGCCGTGGGCGTTGACGTACACTGCCATACCCGGCTCATAGCCCCCCTCCGCCAGCGCCAGGCGGATGGCCCGGATGGCCCCCGCCCCCTCGGGATGGGGGGCCGTCATATGATAGGCGTCGGCGGTGTTGCCATAGCCTACCAACTCGGCGTAGATCCTGGCCCCGCGCCGCACGGCGTGTCCGTACTCCTCCAGCACCAGCACGCCCGCGCCCTCTCCCATGATGAAGCCGGCCCGCCGTTTATCGAAGGGGATGCTGGCGCTGTCGGGGTCGTCGGTGTTGTTGAGGGCGGTGGCGTTTTGAAACCCGGCCATGGCCAGGGGGTGGATGGCGGCCTCGGCGCCCCCGGCCAGAATCGCGTCGGCGTAGCCGTGCTTGATGGCGCGAAAGGCCTCGCCGATGGCGTTGGTCGAGGTGGCGCAGGCCGTCACCACCGGGAGGGTGGGACCCGCCGCGCCGTAGCGGATGGAGATCATCCCCGCCGCCATATTGGAGATCATCATGGGGATGATGAAGGGGGATATCCGTCTGGGCCCCTGCTGGGCCACCGTGACCGCGCCGGCGGCGAAGGTGTCCATCCCCCCGATGCCCGAGCCGACGTAGACGCCGAACCGCTCGGGGTCTACCTTGCCCTCCAGGCCGCTGTGCTGCATGGCCTCAGCGGCGGCAATCATGGCGTACTGGGTGAAGAGGTCCATGCGGCGGGCCTCGGTCTTGGCCAGGTAGTTCAGTGGGTCGTAGTCCCTGATCTCGGCAGCCACCTTGGCCTTAAAGTCGGCGGTGTCGTAACGGGTGATGAGACCCATGCCGTGCCGCCCCGCTTTCAGACTGTCAAAAAGGGCCTCCACATTCTTGCCCACGGGGGTGAACGCCCCCATGCCGGTGATAACGACCCGGTTCATATATACATTCCTCCATCCACCTTGATGACCTCGCCGGTGATATAGGCCGCGCTGTCGGACGCGAGGAAGGCCACCAGCCGGGCCACGTCCTCGGGCTTGCCCAGCCGCCCCAGGGGGATGGCGGCCTTGAGCGTCTCGGCGGCCTGAGGGGGCATGGCGGCGGTCATATCGGTCTCGATAAAACCGGGGGCAACGGCGTTACAGGTGATCCCCCGGGAGGCCAGCTCCTTGGCCACCGACTTGGTCAGGCCGATAAGCCCGGCCTTGGCGCTGGAATAATTGGTCTGTCCCGCGTTGCCCGAGAGGCCGACCACCGAGGAGATGTTGATGATCCTGCCCCGGCGCTTCCGGACCATGGCCCCACACACGTGGCGGGTCATGTTGAAGGCCCCCTTCAGATTGGTGTCCACCACGGCGTCGAACTGCTCCTCCTTCATGGAGAGCATCAGCCCGTCCCGGGTGATTCCCGCGTTATTGACCAGAATGTCGATCTGCCCGAACTCGGCCAGCACGGCGGCCGCCGTCTCCTTGGCCTGGTCGAACCGGCCCACGTCGCAGCGGTAGGCCACGGCCCTGTGGCCCAGGGCTTCGATCTCGGCGACGACGGCTTTGGCCGCGTTTTCGTTCCCGGCGTAGATTAGGGCGATGTCGGCCCCGCAGCGGGCCAGCTCCAGGGCCACGGCCCGGCCCAGCCCGCGGCTGCCGCCCGTGACGAGGGCGACGCGCTTCGCGTTCTCTTCCATGGTGTTTCCTCCTGTATTTCCAAAGGGCGCTCAGGCCCCCGCCCTCAAGGCGGCCAGGACCTCCCCCAGGGTCTCGGCGTCCTCCACCCGGAGGACGGCTGCTTCCTTCGATATCTTCGAGATCAGGCCGCTGAGTGTCTTGCCGGGGCCGACCTCCACAAAGGTGTCCACCCCCTGGGCCAGGAGATACTCGACGGTCTCCTGCCAGCGCACCGGGCTGTGGACCTGGGCGAACATCTGCGCCGCTTCCTCATAGGGGCGGGCGGTCAGGTTAGCGACCACGGGGGAAACGGGTGCGTTCAGGACGAGGGAGCCGTACTCCCGCTCCAAGACCTCCGCCGCCCCCGCCATCAGGGGGCTGTGGAAGGCCCCGCTGACGGCCAGCTTCATGACCCTGCCCTTTCGCTCCTTGACGGCGGCGGCCAGGGCGTCGGCCTTTTCCTCCCGGCAGGAAACAACGATCTGTCCGGGGCAGTTGTAGTTCACGGGCCAGGCGTCCCCCACCTGGGCGCAAAGCTCCTCCACCGCGGCGGCGGACAGGGTCAGGACGGCCAGCATGGCCCCCCGGTTTTCCCCGGCACACCGGTCCATGACCTCGCTGCGGCGGCAGACGTAGGAAAAGGCGTCCTCATCGCTCAGATAACCGCCGAAAGCCAAAGCGGGCACCTCGCCCAGAGAGAACCCGGCCAGGTAGTCGGGAGAGACGCCGGCCTCCCGCAGGGCGGCGGCCGCCGCCAGATCCACGGCGAAGACGCAGGGCTGGGTGTTCACGGTCAGGGAGAGGGCCTCCTTCGGTGCGGCAAAGCACTGCTGCGATGTGCCGGGACGGATGGTGTCTGCCATGGCGAAGACGGCCGCGGCTGCGGGAGAGGCCTTGCACAGGCTATGCCCCATACCGGTGTACTGGCTTCCCTGACCCGCGAAGACCAGAGCTAGTCTACCCACTGGGCGGCCCCCCTCAGCACTTCATCTGCCTGGGTGAACATCTCCACGATGATCTCCCGGCAGCTCTGCTCCCGGGTGACCATACCGGCGATCTGCCCGGCCATAAAGCAGCCGTCACGCTCGTCGCCCTCCACCACGGCTTTGCGCAGCGCGCCGGCGCCGAAGGCCTCTACCTCTGCGAGGGTCATGTCGGGGTTGCGCTCGTTTTGAAGGAATTGGCGGGTGAAGGCGGTACGCAGGGCCCGCACCGGGTGGCCCAGGCTGTTGCCTGTGGTCATGGTGCCGATGTCGCTGGCCTTGAGAACCTTGTTCTTATAGTTTTGGTGCACGGTGCACTCGGTGGCAACCAAAAAGCGGGTGCCCACCTGAACGCCGCAGGCGCCCAGCATCCGGGCAGCGGCGATGCCCCGCCCGTCGGCAATGCCGCCGGCGGCCAGCACGGGGATGCTCACTGCGGACGTGACCTGGGGGGTGAGGGTCATGGTGGTCAGATCCCCCACATGGCCTCCGGCCTCGCCGCCCTCGGCCACCACGCCGTCGGCCCCCATGCGCTCCATCTTTCTGGCGATCGCCACAGAGGGGATGACGGGGAATACCTTCATGCCCGCGCTTTTCCACATCTCCATATACCTGGGCATGCCCGCGCCTGTGGTCACCACGGGCACTCCCTCCTCGATCAGCATGGGGGCGACCTCGTCGCAGGTGGGGCTGAGGAGCATGACGTTCACGCCGAAGGGCTTATTTCCCACAGCCGCCTTGGTGCGGCGCACCTGCTCGCGCACAAAGTCCACGGGAGCGGTGCCGGCCGAGAGGATGCCCAGGCCGCCCGCGTTGGTCACGGCGGAGGCCAGGCTCCAGTCGGCCACCCAGGCCATGCCGCCCTGAAAGATGGGATATTCAATGCCCAGCAGATCACATAGTGGCGATTTCATGTGCAAAACCTCAAACTTTATTGGATTTCGTGGTCAGGCGTTCTGCAGGCTCTCGATCAGCTTTACAAAATCATCCACCGTCTTGACGGGCTGCTCCAGCTCGATGGTGACGCCGAACTCCTCCTCGAAGACCACGATCAGCTCCACCGTGTCCAGGGAGTCAAAGCCCAGCTCCTCAAAGGTGGACTCGGGCTTGATGGCCGCTACGTCCAGGTCCTTGTTCTCGGCGATGATGGCCGCCACTTTCTCGAAAATCATACGTATTTCCTCCTGAATTTTAATAATTTATGACACAGGCGCCGGAAGTGAGCCCGCCGCCCATTGCCGCAAGTAGAAGCAGGTCGCCCCGCTGGATCTCCCCCGCCGCGGCCAGCTCCGACAGGAGGATGGGCAGCGTGGCCGAGGAGGTGTTGCCGTACCGCTCAATGTTCATGGCGGTCTGCGCTTCGGTAAAGCCCAAGGCCTTCCGGGCCGCGTGGATGATGCGGGCGTTGGCCTGGTGGGGGACAAATTTGTCAAAATCCCCGGCGGTCAGGCCCGCGCGCTCCATCACCAGGCGGCAGTCGGCCGTCATCTGGCTCACAGCGAACTTGAAGACCTCGCCCCCCTCCATGGCCACCACGGACGGCCGCTCCTCCCCGCGGGGATGGTAGGGGTTGCGGTTGGCGGGGCCGGGGATGTTCAGCGGTCCGGCCATGCCCCGGGCCGTCAAAGTGATGGCCCGCAGGCCGTCGCCGCTACCTAGCACGGCGGCGCCCGCCCCGTCCCCGAAGAGGACGCAGGTGGCGCGGTCGCTCCAGTCCACGTGCTTGCTCATCATCTCGGCCGACACCAGCAGGATCTTCTCTGCCTTCCCGGCGCGGAAGTACCCGTCGGCGGCGTCCAGCCCGTAGAGAAAGCCGGTACAGGCGGCATTGAGGTCGTACGCCGGGCAGGATGCGCTTAGCGCCTGCTGCACCAGACAGGCCAGGGACGGCGTGACATAGTCACCCTGCACGGTGGTGCAGATGATGTAGTCGAGCTCGCCGGCGCTTACCCCCGCCCGCTCCAGGGCCATGCGGCCCGCCCCGACGGCCAGGTCGGTCAGAGTCTCCCCCTGGCTGATATGGCGGCTGCCGATGCCGGTGCGGGTGCGCACCCACTCGTCGCTGGTATCTACGATCTTGGCCAGCTCGTCATTGCTGACCGAGAGGGCCGGGGCGCTGTGCCCCAGGCCTAATATGCGAAGACTCATAGCGCCTCCCTCTCCATGTCGATGCTCTCCTTGAAAAATTCGTTGAGCCGGTCCACGGCCGTGTAGACGGTCTCCTTCTCCCTGTCGTCCAGACCCGAGAACACGGCGCGCACCATTTTTCTGTGGAAATACTTGTGGATGCGGTAGACCCGCAGCCCCTCCTTGGTCAGGCTGAGGCGCACGCTGCGCCGGTCCTCCCGGTTCTTCTCCTTGGCGATCATGCCCCGGTCCACCAGCTTGTTGACGGCCACCGTCACCGAGGCCATCGTGATGCCCAGACTGGCCGCCACCGAGCTCACGGTGGCCTCTTCGGCCCGGCCCACCGCATCGACCAGGTGGACCTCGCTGATGCTGGCCGAAATGCCGCTCCTGCGCAGCGTATCCTCCTCCACCTTGTTGATGTTGTTATAGGTGTCGGTGAGCAGAAGGTTCAGTTTTTCTTCAAACGCGTCCAGCAAGGAAATCCCGCCTTCTCTCCAATATAATTAGTTTGACTATCTAAATAATTGAGCATATAATAATACGCACAGCCCTATTTGTCAATTCTTTTTTCCGGGCCGGCCGCGGACAGATAGCCGCGCAGCCGTGCCCCCACCAGAGCGGCGGCCGCTATTTTCACGGCGTCGCCGGGCAGAAATACCGCCATGCCGCCCCATAGGATTTGCCCCAGGCCCAGCCCTTTGCTCAGGTAGAGGTTGAGCACCAGGGCCATATAGGGCAGGCCTACCAGATAGAGGACTGCCAGCCCCGCCAGGCAGGCCAGGGCAAGTTCTCCCTTTTTCTTGCTTTTTCCCGCGATCTGCCCGATAATAAAGGCGGAAGGAATCAGCCCCAGCAGAAAACCGAAGGTGGGGTGCAGGATGTATTGGGGGCCTCCGCCCGCCGTGAAGATGGGCAGGCCGACCAGACCCAGCGCCACATAGACCGCCTGGGAGAGGGCGCCCAGCTTTCCCCCCAACAAAATACCGGCCAGCGCGGTGGCTAAAAATTGAAGGGAGAAGGAGGAGATGGGCGTGGGTATCTTTACAAAGGCCCCCGCCGCCGTTAGGGCGGCAAAGAGGGCGGTGAGGGTCAGGTCTCTCGTTCGCATGGGTCACACACCTCTCAAAAATATGCAACATGATATCCTGTCAGAAGCCCGTTGGCAAGTCTTTTCTTTCCGGGGAGGTGTGCGCCATTTTGAATCATGACCCCCTCCGCGCCGCGATGGAGGCTCTCCCATGGGACGGGGAGCTCCACCTTCTGGACAGCGTGGGCTCCACCAACGACTACGCCAAAGCCCTGGCCCGCCAGGGCGCGCCCCACGGCACGATGGTTCTGGCCGAGGAGCAGACCGCCGGGCGCGGCCGCCTGGGGCGCAGCTTTTCCTCTCCCAGAGGGCTGGGGCTGTATGCCAGCTTTCTCCTGCGGCCCGGCCTGCCGCCCGGGGAGCTTCTCCACGTGACCGCCATGGCGGCGGTGGCCGCCTGCCGGGCGGTGGAGGCCGTCGGCTGTCCCACCCCCCGCGTCAAGTGGACCAACGATCTCATCCTGGGCGGGAAAAAGCTGGGCGGGGTGCTGGCCGAGTGTTCAGCCGGGGCCCTCGTTTTGGGCTTCGGCATCAACGTGGGGCACCAACCGGAGGACTTCCCGCCCGAACTGAGGGGGCTGGCCGCCTCCCTCCGCTCCGAGACCGGCCGCGCCCCTTCCCGCACCGCACTGGCCATCTGCCTGGCGGAGGAGGTCTGCCGCCTTTCAGAGGGGATCCTGTCCCGGAAGGCGGCGTATCTCAGGCAGTATGAGGACCTCTGCCTCACGGTGGGGCGGGACATTCTCCTCCACCGGGACGGGGCCTGTATTCCGGCCCACTGCACGGGGCTGGACGGGAACGGCGCTTTGCTGGTCCGATACGCCGACGGCCGGGAGGAGACGGTGTGCTCGGGCGACGTGAGCGTCCGGGGCACCCGCGGCTATCTATGAACCGCTTGTTCAGAAAGGAGGAGAATTGTATGAAGACCACCCGTTTTATCCTGAAGATCGCGGGCTTTTGCCTGGCCGTCCTGTCGGCGGTCTGCTTTATCGTGGGCTACTGGGACAAGATCGCGGGAGCTTTTTACCGCATCAACGCCAAGATGACCGGCGTTCCCCTCATCCCCAGCGAATACGACGACTTTGAAACCCTGGCGTAGGCCCTTCGAAGGAAGCCTGTTTAGAGTCGCCGTGGGAAATCTTCAATTTTTGACTGTGGTCAAGGAATTGTCCGGTTGGGTGGGCTAAACTTGTGTCATCACGGCGGAGGAACGCTGTACGCTGTCACAGGAAAGGAGCCACCGGCATGAGGCAGGAGTGGAGAAATTTTAAAGGTTCCCATTGGACGGACGAGGTCAATGTGAGGGACTTTATCCAGGATAACTATACCCAGTACGACGGCGGCCAGGACTTTCTGGCCGAGCCGACCGAAGCGACCCACAAGCTCTGGGCAAAGGTGCAGGAGCTGCAGCAGGAGGAGCGGGAGAAGGGCGGCGTGCTGGACATGGAGACGGCCGTGGTCTCGGGCATCACCGCCTATGGGCCGGCCTATATCGACGACGGGGACAAGGGCCTTGAGAAGGTGGTGGGCCTGCAGACCGACAGGCCCCTGAAGCGGGCCTTTATGCCCTACGGCGGCATTAAGAGCGCGGAGGAAGCCTGTACCACCTACGGCTATACGCCCGACCCGGCTCTGCACAAAATTTTTACCGAGTACCACAAGACCCACAATCAGGCCGTCTTTGACGCCTATACCCCCGAGATGAAGACGGCCCGCCGCAACAAGATCATCACCGGGCTGCCCGACACATACGGGCGCGGGCGCATCGTGGGCGATTACCGCCGGGTCGCCCTCTACGGCATCGACTACCTGGTGCAAAAGAAGAGGGAAGACCTGGCCCACTGCGGCCACGGCGTCATGACCGACGATATTATCCGCCAGCGGGAGGAGCTTGCCGAGCAGCTCCGGGCGCTGACGGAGATGCGGGAGATGGCGGCCGGCTACGGCTTTGACATCTCCCGGCCGGCCGCCAACGCCGCCGAAGCCGTCCAGTGGCTGTACTTCGGGTATCTGGCGGCCATCCGCAGCCAGAACGGCGCGGCCATGAGCGTGGGCCGCGTGTCCACCTTCCTCGACATCTACATCGACCGCGACCTGCGGGAGGGCACGCTGACCGAGCGGGAGGCCCAGGAACTCATCGACCACCTGGTGCTCAAGCTGCGCATGGTAAAGTTCGCCCGCACCGCGACGTATAATCAGCTTTTCTCCGGCGACCCCGTCTGGGCTACGCTGGAGACGGCGGGCCTTGGCATGGACGGCCGCCATATGGTGACCAAGAACGACTACCGGTTCCTGCATACCCTGGAGAACATGGGCCCCGCGCCCGAGCCGAACCTGACGGTCCTCTACTCCTCCAGGCTGCCTGAGCACTACAAGAAATACGCCGCCTACATCTCGGTCAGAACCAGCTCGATCCAGTATGAGAACGACGACGTGATGCGCCCCGTCTGGGGGGACGACTACAGCATCTGCTGCTGCGTCTCCGCCACCCAGACCGGCAAGGAGATGCAGTTTTTCGGCGCCCGGGCGAACCTGGCCAAGTGCCTGCTCTACGCCATCAACGGCGGCGTGGATGAGAAGACCGGCGTACAGGTCGGGCCGGCCTACCGGGGCGTCACCACGGAAGTGCTCGGCTATGACGACGTGATGGCAAAATACGACGTGATGATGGACTGGCTGGCGGGGCTCTACGTGAATATTCTGAACCTGATCCAGTACATGCACGATAAGTATTACTACGAGGCCGCCGAGATGGCGCTCATCGACACCGACGTGAGGCGCACCTTCGCCACCGGCATCGCGGGTTTTTCCCATGTGGTGGACTCCCTGTCCGCCATCAAGTACGCGAAGGTGACGGCCGTGCGTGACGAGCGTGGCGTGGCGGTGGACTTTAAGATCGAGGGCGACTTCCCCCGCTACGGGAACGACGACGACCGGGCCGACGACATCGCCGTGTGGCTTTTAAAGACATTCCTGAACAAGCTGAAGAAATACCATACCTATCGGGATTCCGAGCCCACCACCTCCATCCTCACCATCACCTCCAACGTGGTCTACGGCAAGAATACCGGCACGCTCCCCGACGGGAGACCGGCCTGGACGCCCCTGGCCCCCGGCGCGAATCCGTCCTACGGCGCGGAGAAGAACGGCCTTCTCGCCTCCCTCAACTCGGTGGCAAAGCTGCCCTACGAGTACGCCCTCGACGGCATCTCCAACACCCAGACCATCAGCCCCGGGGCGCTGGGTCACACCGAGGAGGAGCGCAGCGACACGCTGGTCCGGGTGATCGACGGCTACTTCAACCAGGGCGCGCACCACCTCAACGTCAATGTCTTCGGCACGGAAAAGCTCCGGGACGCGATGGAGCACCCCGAGAAGCCCGAGTACGCAAACTTTACCATCCGGGTGTCGGGCTACGCGGTCAAGTTCATTGACCTGACCCGGGAGCAGCAGCTGGACGTCATTGCCCGCACCTGCCACGACAGTATGTGACCCCCGCCGTGGCGCTTGCAAAAATCGACGGGCGCGCAAAGGAAGCATCATAAAAATATGTCTATAAAAACACGCCGTATTCTGGTATACTAAATACCAGAATACGGCGTGTTTTTCCCCGCAGGGGAAAGCCAGAGAAAAAAACGGGGGTACCGGGCATGGGCGGATCTGGGAAGAGGCTGCTGGCGGCCATTTTGGGCGTGCTGCTGGCATTGGGCGGCTGCACGACCGGCACCACGGGCGGGGAGACGCCAGCCGTGAGCGGGAGCAGCGCCAGGGGAGATATGCGGGCGGTATGGGTGTCCACGGTCTATAATCTGGACTATCCCGCCAAGCCCACCGCAAGCCCGGCCACCTTGAAGCGGGAGGCCGACAAAATTTTGAGCAACGCGGCCGAGCTTGGGATGAACACCGTCATTTTGCAGGTGCGCCCCTCCTGCGACGCCCTCTATCCCTCGTCCCTCTTTCCCTGGAGCGCCTGGCTTACGGGGGATCAGGGCACGGCCCCGAAGGATGGCTTCGACCCTCTGGAGTACTGGGTGGAGCAGGCCCACGCCTTGGGGCTGGAGCTGCACGCCTGGCTCAATCCCTACCGGGTGACCAAAAAGGGGGCGGCGGAGTTCGCCGCCCTGTCGGCGGACAGCCCCGCCAAGCGCCACCCCGAATGGGTGGTGACCTACGAGGGCAACTACTACCTGGACCCCGGCATCCCCGAGGTGCAGGAGCTGGTGGTGCAGGGGGCCGAGGAGATTGTCCGCAAGTACGACGTGGACGGCATTCATCTAGACGACTACTTCTATCCCGGCAAGGACTTCAACGACGACGCCACCTTCCAGGCCTACGGCGGCGCGTTCTCCAGCCGTGCCGACTGGCGGCGCGGCAATGTGAACCAGCTGATCAAGACCCTGGACCAGCGGGTCCACGCCGTCAAGGAGGGGCTGAGCTTCGGCGTGTCCCCCTCCGGTGTGTGGCGGGACGCAAAGAGCGACCCCCTGGGCTCGGCTACCACCGGCGGGTACGAGAGCTATTCCGCGTCCTATGCCGACAGCCGCAGATGGGTTAAGGAGGGGTGGGTGGACTATATCTGCCCCCAGATTTACTGGTACATCGGCCACAGGACCATGGACTACAAGACCATTGCCAAGTGGTGGGCAGACACGGTGCGGGGCACGGGGGTCAAGCTCTACGTCGGCATGGCCGACTATATGGCGGGGGCGGCCGATACCGCCTCCCCCTGGTATGGAGCCACCGCCATCGCCGCCCAGCTCACGCTGAACAAGACCATCCCGGAGGTGGCGGGGGAGGTTCACTTCCGCTATTCCTTCCTGACCGACAACAGGGATCTGTGGAACCTCTACCGCAGCGAGTACGCCGGGGCCGACGCGGGTCCCGACGCCGAGAGCCTGGCTTGGCTGGCCCGCCTGCCCGTGGCCGAGCGTACCCACTGGGCCGCCAAATACTATGGAAAGCTGGGGGCGCAGGGCATAGTCCTGGGCAAGGGAGACGGAACCTACGCCCCCGACGAGTCTATGACCCGGGGGGCCATGGGCAAGCTGGTGTTCTCCTCCCTGCGGCGGCTGAACGGCGTGGCTCTGGCCCCGAGCC
This sequence comes from Pseudoflavonifractor sp., assembly GCA_047637855.1. Lineage (GTDB taxonomy): Bacteria > Bacillota > Clostridia > Oscillospirales > Oscillospiraceae > Pseudoflavonifractor. The sequence goes on from JBLJBF010000110.1 coordinate 17,282, forward strand.
TGTCGGGCAACCCCATGCCAGATACCGCGGGGGCCTGGTCGGAGCCCTATCTCATCCCCCTTTTCCGTGCGGGCTATCTGGAGACGGGGGACTACTCCGCCGGGTTTTGTGAGGGCGCCTCCATGTCCCGGGCCGAGGTGGTCAAGCTTTTGGTGCGGGCCCTGGGGTACCAGGACGACGGCAGCGCCCCCGCGGCCGCCTTTCCCGATGTGACCGGGGGCGCCTACTACATATCCAAAGCGGTGGAGCTGGGCCTGGTCACGGGGAACGACGACGGGACCTTCGCGCCTGACGCCCCCATCACACGGGCCACCGCCGCTGCTTTGATCCTGCGGGCGATGGGGGCTTCGGCCGCGGGGTAAAGTCCCGCCCCAGCTATTGCGCCTTCGTCCCCGGAACCGGTGCGGCAGCCGACCCTCCGCCAGGCTCCCCCCATAAAAAACTGAGGACCACCCGCTGCACGGGTGGTCCTCAGTTGCTCTGCACACCATATATACGCGCTCAAAAAACGACTAATCGTCGCCCAGCTCGTCCCTTAATACCAGCAGAGCCTCCATCATCCTTGGAAAGCCTCCGCTGGGGGCGACCAATAAAATCGCATGCTCAATTTCTGCTCTTGTACAGCCGTTTGCAGCCGCCTTCCTGATATGAGTTCTGAGCGCGAATTCATACTGGCAGGAGGCCGAAATAGCCACCTTGATCAGCCACCTTGTCTTATCGTCGAGTGGGCCACCCTCCTCGTGCAGCTTGCTGCCGTATTTCTCATACGCCTCGTAAATACCGCCGTTTCCATAAAATAACGCAGGTTTTCTTCAATTACGTCCAAATTCTTTCACTCCTTTTTCAACTGGTAATAGGGCTTTATAGGTTCCCGGCGTCACACCGGATGGAAAGATGGATCGGAAGGAATCATAAGCTGTCCTCCATGGCACCGATCCCTAAAGGCAATAATAAGCAATCCTAATATTTGTTTAACCATATTTTTGATTATTATACTTGGGTATATATTTGTCAAGTAAATCATAAAAACGCCCCCGGTCCATAAAGTTTTTCAACTCAACAGACCGAGAGCGTTTCTTGCACAGACAAAAAATTGATTGCGAAAAGGCAGGCAATGCCTTTCATGGGGCAGCAAGCTATAAAAGCGATGGGATCATCCCAATGGAGCTACCGCTCCTTGCGCTGAAGCTGGAGCCGGTCGGCGATCATGGCGATGAACTCGCTGTTGGTGGGCTTGCCCTTGGCGTTGGAGACGGTATAGCCAAAATACTTCTGCAAGGTCTCCAGGTCGCCCCGGTCCCAGGCCACCTCGATGGCGTGGCGGATAGCCCGCTCCACGCGGGACGCGGTGGTGGAGAAACGCTTGGCCACCTCGGGGTAGAGGATCTTGGTCACGGCGTTGATGACCTCCATGTCCTCCACCGCGATGATGATGGCCTCGCGGAGATACTGATAGCCCTTGATGTGGGCGGGAACGCCGATCTCATGGATGATGGAGGTGACCGTACTCTCCAGGCTCTGCTCCCGGACGCCGGTGCGGACGGGAGTCTCAGGGGCGGCCTCCAGCATGCACTGCCGGCAGAGCTGGCGGGTGCGCTCCACAACGGTAGAGAGCTTCGCGGGCTTCATGAGATAATAGTCGGCTCCGCCCTCGGCCGCGTGGACGGCCATGGTCCCATTCGCAAAGCTGGACAGCACCAGGACCCGCGGCCGGGGCAGCATGGCGTTGATGGCCTGCAATACCTCCAGCCCGTCCATACGGGTGAGCACCAGGTCCATCGCTACCAGGTCGGGGCGAAGCTCCTGGGTCAGGCGGCAGACCTCCTGTCCATCGCAGGTATCGGCGACCACCTCAAGATCGGACTCCTCTGAGATCGCGTTGACCAATAGTCGGCGAAATTCTTCGCCCGCATCCGCAATCAGTACCCTCTTTTTCGTCTCCATGTCTGCATCCTTTCCAAGCGTTTCTGCTCAATAAAATATGCCATGTTTTAGCAATTTTTACCGGTAACTATAATTTACCATAATAAGACAGTAAACGCAAGAGAAGATTTACAAAATTTGGATAAAAAGAATTCGACATGGTTCGACGCCGCTTGTCGACGCGCTACGACAATTTTCCTGCGGTTTCGCTGTCCGCCCGGGCCAGCATGGTTTCGGCCAGGATGCCGTAGCCCTGGGTGGGGTCGTTGACCAGCACATGGGTGACCGCCCCAACCAGCTTGCCATTTTGCAAAATGGGGCTGCCGCTCATCCCTTGGACGATGCCGCCGGTGACGGACAAGAGCCGCGGATCAGTGACCTTGAGCATGAGGTTGCGGGTGTCGCTGGGGTTCTCGGGGTAGATGCGGGTGATCTCCACCTCGTATTCGGCCACCTCATTCCCGGCGATGTTGGAGAGAATGGCGGCCTTGCCCGTCTGCACTTCGCTCCTCGCCGCGACCGGGACACGTTTTGCGTTCCCGGTCAGGCTGTTGTCGGACAGCGAACCGAAGACGCCGCTGTTGGTGTTGGCGTACAGCTCACCCAGGTCCTGGTTTACCTTGAAGGCGCCGTGGAGCTCGCCGGGCGCGCCAGCCGCCCCTTTTTCCACTCCCGTCACCTCGGCATACATGATGGCGCCTGACTGGAGGGGCATGAGCATGGCGGTGTCCACATCGCTGATGCCGTGGCCCAGGGCGCCGAACAGGCCGGAGTCGGGGTCGTAAAAGGTCATGGTGCCGATGCCCGCCATGGAGTCGCGGATCCAGGCCCCCAGCTTATAGCTGCCGTCGGCGCTGCACTGCGCGGCCTGTACCGTCATCTGCACCTTCTTGTCTCCCCGCATGGCGCGGATGGAGAGTTTTTCCTCTCCCGAGGCCCGCAGGATCTCCTGCACCTCCTCAATGGTGTCTACTTCTTCGCTGTTGATGTGCGTGATAATATCACCCTCACGCAGACCGCAGGCCCTGGCGGGGGCCTGGGCTCCATCCGCTGTCGCGATCTCCGACAGGCCGACTACCAGCACCCCGTCGGAAAACATTTTGATACCCACGGCCCGGCCCAGCGGAACCACCGTCCGTTTCACTTCAGCCGCCGCGACCGGGCCACCCCAAAAACCCAGGGCAAAAACCAGCGCCAGTCCGGCCGCCACCGTCCGGGCCGTGGGGCGTGGGCCCTGTCTTTCTTCCTTCATCTGATCACCCCTATTTTTAAAATAAAATGGCGCGCAAAGCTCCCGCGCCTCTTCTAATATGGCCGTTCGGCGGCGAAAAAAGCGCCCTTGGGACTGGGAATGAAACACACCTTTGGCTTCCGGATTTTTCCGAACCGCCGCCGCCCCACGCTTTTTTAAAATCTGCTGCCTGGATTTGATTCCTTTCCCAAAAATCTATCGCTGCTGTTCGTGAACCGTTCTTGCTTGACATCTTTTTAAACTCGGGGCATAATAGAGCGAAGACGAAAAAGAGAGAAAGGGCGAACAATATGCAGCCAATTTTATGGGCCGCCATCGGCACCGGTTTCACATTTTTGATGACAAGCCTGGGGGCGGCGCTGGTTTTTTTCTTTAAAAAAGATGCCACGGCCGGAATGCAGCGGATCTTTTTGGGGTTTGCGGCGGGAGTTATGATCGCGGCGTCCGTGTGGTCTTTGCTCATTCCCGCCATCGAGGAGGCCGAGGCCGCGGGCACGCCGGGCTGGATCCCTGCCGCGGGCGGCTTTATCCTGGGCGTGGTCTTTCTCATGGGACTGGACGCGCTGCTGCCCCATCTGCACCCCGGCGCCGAAAAGCCGGAGGGCATGAAATCCCACATGAAGAGGACCAGTCTTTTAGTATTAGCCGTCACCCTACATAACATCCCCGAGGGCATGGCGGTGGGACTTTCCTTCGCCCTCGCCGCCCAGCATCAGGGCGACGCGGCCCTCTACACCGCTGCCATGGCTCTGGCCGTCGGTATCGGAATCCAAAATTTTCCTGAAGGCGCGGCCATTTCCCTTCCTCTCCGCCAGGAGGGCATGAGCAGGAGGAAGGCCTTCCTCGGCGGGGTGCTCTCCGGAATTGTGGAGCCCATCTTCGGGATACTCACCGTCCTGGTGGCGGGCAGCATCGTCCCCCTCATGCCTTGGCTCCTCTCCTTCGCCGCCGGGGCCATGATCTATGTGGTGGTGGAGGAGCTGATCCCCGAGGCCCATCTGGGCGAGCACTCCCACCCGGGCACTTTGGGCGTCATGGTCGGGTTTTTGGTGATGATGGTGCTGGACGTGGCCCTGGGATAACGGCATAATACAGGGCGCACAGCCACTGCGGCTGTGCGCCCTGATTTTTTATGCGGCGGGGTTCACCGCCTGCGGACCAGATAACCAAAGACGGTGCCGCAGGCGCCGCCCACCAGATGCATGAAGTTTGCCACATTGTCCTTTACAAAGAGGGCGGAGTGCACCTCCTTGCCCAGATAGAGGATGGCCACCAGAATGAGGGTGATGGGGATCGAGCCGCTCTTCATCCCAGCCAAAGAGGAGAGCATGATGAGCATGAACACGATGCCGCTGGCCCCCAGCAAAGCGACGCCCGGGAAAAGCAGGCACTGGAGCAGACCTGAGATGAGGGCGGTAGCCAGAATGCCCAGGAGCAGCGTGCGGCTGCCGTACCGCTCCTCCAGCGGAGGGCCGACCACCAGCAGCAGTACCATATTCCCCGTAAAGTGATCCCAGCCCGCGTGGCCCAGCACGTGGCCGAAGAGCCGCACGAAGAAGAGGGGGCTGATGCCTGAGCGGTAGACCTCAAAGAGCTCCACCGTCGTCCGTCCGCCGGTGGCAAAGCCCAGCAGCAGCACGGCCAGGGAGAGGAAGAAGAAGGTCAGGATCACGGGGGAGTTGTAGTGCAGCTTTTTCATGGCGCAGCCTCCTTTGCGAATAGGGACATTTTACATTGTTTTTCGCCGGACCGCAAGAGGGAGGACGGCCTTCAGGCCGTCCTCCCTAAGTTTTTTCCGGGGTTTATCTATCCGAAACTTCTGTAGGGGCGGTCTCCGACCGCCCGCGTTGTGAAAGTTCTCTCAGGCGGAATACGAATTACAGCGTCTTCACGTAGGCCCCGATGGCGTCGCGCAGGAAGGCCGCGCAGCCGGGGACCTCGGCGTCGTAATAGGCGGTGAACCGCTCGTCGGCCACGTACATCTCTCCCAGGCCCGCGTGGGCCTGGGGCGTGTAGCTGGGCCAGGTGAACCCCAGCCAGCGGCGGTGAAGGGCGGCGATGGCGAGGCCCTCCTCCCCGGCGGGGGCCAATCCCTGGCTGACTGCCTGCGCCAGCCGCGCCCGGATCTGGCCGGAGATGGCGTTCATCTCCTCGAACTGCTCCTCGGTGAGGTTTTGGAAGAGCTGATTGCTCTGCTCCACGACGCCGCTGCCGTACTTCTCCCGGATCTCGCCGCCGTACTTCTCCTCGTTCTCCCTGATAGCCTTGGCTTTAAAGCCCTCGAATTTTTCCTTGTCGGACATAGTCTGTCCCTCCTTCAATGTATGTCTTACGGTCAGGATGAGGGCATCCAGCCTTGCTCTGCGCCCCTCCAGGGCGGCGAGGTGGCCGCACAGCGCCGCGTCCCGGTCAAAGGCCGAGTCGTCCAGAATACGGCCGATATCGGACAGCTCCAGCCCCAGCTCCCGGTAGAAGAGAATCTGCTGGAGCCGGTCTACCTCCGCGCCGCCGTAGAGCCGGTAGCCCGCCTCGGTGACCCGGCAGGGCTTCAGCAGTCCCAGATTGTCGTACCAGCGCAGGGCGCGGGGGGTTAGTCCGGCCAGCTCTGCCAATGCCTTGACGGTGTACTCCACGGTGATTCCCCTCCTGACAAGGTAAGGATAGACCTTGACGTTACGGCAAAGTCAAGAGAAATTTGAAAAAATTTTTTCCAATCAAAAGCGGGCTGTCAATCAACCTGCCATCCGAAGAATTCGGAGGGAGGGACAGCATGAGCGGCCGGGCGTGAAGACGCCCGACCGCCGTTTTTTATCTCCGCCGCCCGCTGTAGCCGCTGCGGTAGCCTTTGCTGTTTCTGCGCCGGCGGCCGAAGAAGAGGAACCGCACCGCGAAGACCAAGATCAGGAGAATCACCAGCAAGATCACCAGCCTGACCCAGGTCTGGCCGAAAAATTTCTGGATGCGATCCAGCCGGTAGAGAAGCTCGGAGCGCGCCACACTGTCCCCCGCCACCAGGTCCAGCGTGCCATAGGTCTTACCCTGGTAGGAGACCGTGACCTTGCCCAGCACCTGCCCCTTCTCCACCGGGGCCTCCAGGGACTCCTGGAAGGAATCGATATCGAGGTTAAAGTTGGCCACGTCCCAGTCCTTGGGCAGAGTGGCCTCAATAGAGCCCTTGGGCGCGGCCACTACCTGGTCGGTCTCCTCGGAGAGGGTGACGGGGACGGTGAACAGGGGGTTGGTCCCGTCGAGGACGGTGCGGCGGGAGAAGTTGCTAAAGCCCCACTCCAGCAGGCGCTTGCTCTCGGTGAAGTAGATGAAGCCCTCGCTCCCGGTGGTGCCGGGCGTCCGCTCGGCCCCCAGGACCACCGCGATGAGGGAGCGGTCCCCCTTGGTGGCGGAGGAGGCCAGACAGTACCCGGCCTCGGGGGTGTACCCGGTCTTGATACCGGTGGCGTACTGGTAGAGATAGCCCACCTTGTTGAAGTTGGAGATGAGGGCGTTGGTGTCGTGGAGGGTGCGGGCCTTGCTCATGTTGGTGGCCGGGACCTCGTAGTTCTTGGAGGTGACCATCTCCCGGAAGAGGGGGAACTTCATGGCGGCCTGGGCGATAAGGGCGATATCGTAGGCGGTGGTGTAGTGGTCGCTGTCGTGGAGCCCGTGTGGGTTGGTAAAGTGCGTATTCTCGCAGCCCAGCTCGGCGGCGCGCCGGTTCATCAGCTCGGCAAAGGCGGAGAGAGAGCCGGACACCGTCTCGGCCAAAATATTGCAGGCCTCGTTTGCCGAGGGGATGAGGGCGCAGGCCAGCACATCCCGCAGGGGCATGACCTCGCCCGCCTTGATATTCTGGGTGGAGGCCCCGGCGATCATCCTGTCGTTGACGATACTGCTGGCTGTGATGGGCTGGTCCAAGGTCAGCTCGCCCCGGTCTACCGCCTCGATGGTGAGCAAAGCGGTCATAATCTTGGTGATGCTGGCGGGGTACATCTTCTCATGGGCGTTTTGCTCATAGAGGACCTCGCCATAGGCGGCGTCCACCAAAATGGCGGCCTTGGCGTCCACATGGTAGTCGTCCACCGACGCGGCGCCCGCGCGTGCGGAAACTGACAGGACCCCCGCAACCAGTGTCAGAGCAAGGAAAAGAGAAAGAACACGATTTTTTTTCATAGGAAACTCCCGCCATCTGTGGTATAATGGCCGCAAAGCGGCGATTATAGCATAATTTTTATTCACGATATCATTTGCTTAAAGCCATTATAGCAAAAGCGGACGGGCCGTGCAACCGGGAAGGTGGTTACAATTTTATGAAGATTTCAAAGTTGGAGCTTGTCACGCTCCTGCTGACCGCCGTCTTCCTCTCCTTCGCTTTTGGCTGGTTCCTCCGGGGAGATACTGCCGCCCAGCCCATCCGGGTGGAGACCGAGCGGACCCTCTCCGCCGCGCAGAATATCCCCGTCGTTCTCCCCGCGCCCACCGGGAGCGCGGCAGCGCGCATCGACATCAACACCGCCGCCGCCCAGGAGCTGGAGACGCTGCCCGGCATCGGTCCCAAGCGGGCCGCCGACATCATCGCCTACCGGGAGGAGCACGGCCCCTTCCGCATCCCCGAGGACCTGACCAAGGTGCCGGGCATCGGGGAGAGCACGATGGAGAGCCTCATCGACTTTATCACCGCAGGAGGGTAACATGAAAATTTTAGTGGTAGACGACGAGCGGGTCCTGGTCAAGGGCATCAAGTTCAATCTGGAGGGCGAGGGCTACCAGGTGGAGACCGGGTACGACGGGGAAGAGGCCGTGGAGCTGGCCCGCAACGGCGCCTTCGACCTCATCATTCTGGACCTGATGATGCCCAAGATCGACGGGCTGCAGGCCTGCATGCGCATCCGGGAGTTCTCCAACGTGCCTGTTATCATGCTGACGGCCCGCAGCGAGGACACCGACAAGATCATCGGCTTTGAGTGCGGGGCCGACGACTACCTCACCAAGCCCTTCAACATCCTGGAGCTGAAGGCCAGGGTGCGGGCCCTCCTGCGCCGGGCGGGGATGGCGGCCCAAAAGGACCGCTCGGCGCGCCTTTCCGCCGGGCATATCGCCCTCAACGCCGACGAGCGGGCGGCCTGGAAGGAGGGCGTCCCCGTGGAGCTGACGGCCAAGGAGTTCGACCTCATCGAGCTACTGATGAAGAACCCTGGCCGGGTGTACAGCCGGGAAAACCTGCTCAACGTGGTCTGGGGCTATGAGTACGCGGGGGACTACCGCACGGTGGACGTGCACGTGCGCCGCCTGCGGGAGAAGCTGGAGCTGGACAGCGCCAACCCCAAGTTCATTCTCACCAAGTGGGGCGTGGGGTATTACTTTAAAAATAGTTGAAAAGGGACAAATGCGCTTGTCTCCGCAGGACAAGCCCGCTATAATTTCAGGGAGATCGATTTCGATTGAGGTGAGTGAAATGCACGAACATGACCTGCAATTCCATATCCAGTGCAAGGCGGGGGACGTGGGCCGCTACTGCATCCTGCCCGGGGATCCCGGCCGGTGCGAGATCATCGCCCAGTATTTCGACGACCCTGTGAAGATCAACTCCAACCGGGAGTACACGGTCTACACCGGAAAGCTCCTGGGGGAGAAGGTGAGCGTCTGTTCCACCGGCATCGGCGGCCCCTCGGCCGTTATCGCCATGGAGGAGCTTCACAGGATCGGGGCCGACACCTTTGTGCGGGTGGGCACCTGCGGCGGGATCAAGCTGGACGTTCAGGCGGGGGACGTGGTCATCGCCACCGGGGCCATCCGGCACGAGGGCACCTCCCGGGAGTACGCCCCCATCGAGTTCCCCGCCGTGTCCGACTATGAGACGCTTACCGCGCTGGTGGACTCGGCCCGGGCCATGGGCTACCGCGCCCATGCCGGGGTGGTCCAGTGCAAGGACTCCTTCTACGGCCAGCACGACCCCGCCCGGATGCCCGTGAGCT
>JBLJBF010000111.1:0-3421 GCA_047637855.1 Pseudoflavonifractor sp.
ATCCTTCGGCAGGTCAATGCCGGCAATTCTTGCCATATTCTTCAGCGCCTCCTTTAACCTTGTCTCTGCTTATGCTTGGGGTTTTCGCAAATGACCATGACTTTGCCCTTGCGCTTGATGATCTTGCATTTCTCGCACATGGGCTTCACGGACGGTCTTACTTTCATAATGAAACCTCCTATGAATGCCTAAATGGCCCCGGCGGTCAGCGGGCAAGGCCCTGTGCCGCCGGTCGTTGCGACGCGGTGAATTCCGCGCCGGTCGTGTGGATCGGCGGCCCGGAGGGTCGCCGCTGGGCGGGTTCTGGACCCGCCCCTTCTTGTTTCTTACGCCTTACGGGCGGGGAGACAACTCCCCTGCCCGGCGGCTCCGGTGGCTGTTCCTACTTAGAACGCCATGTGATCCTGCCACGGGTCAGATCGTAGGGCGACATTTGAATCGTCACCTTGTCGCCGGGCAGAATCCTGATGAAGTTCATTCTGAGTTTACCGGAGATGTGTGCCAGAATAATATGCCCGTTGCCAATGTCCACATGGAACGTGGTATTGGGCAGAGATTCGGTCACGATTCCCTCCAGCTCGATCATATCGTCTTTTGCCAAGCGTGATTACCTCCTTGACCCTAAATCGCGGCTGGCGGCCAGCGCCCGCCGGAGCGCGCCGTCTCCCGCCGGGGCGGCCGATGCGCCGATAAGCTCCACATGGCTTTTGCGTTTCCGCTTGGGCCGCGCGAACCGCCGGTGCTTTCCATCGGCCAGGAACAGAAACTCTCCCTCCGAGTCTACGACCCAGTAGAGCCTTCCCGCGTCGTGCCCGGCCAGCGAGCGCACGATCTGTCCTTTGACGTGCTCCATATTCAGCCGTTCTCCGGGGCCGTGAGAATCTCAGGGCCGCCAGTCTCCGTGATGAGAATGGAGTTTTCATAATGGGCGGAGAGACTGCCGTCGGCCGTCTTTACCGTCCAGCCGTCCTTGAGCACCAAAATACCGGGGGCCCCGGCGTTCACCATGGGCTCCACCGCCAACGTCATGCCCGGCTGAAGTCGGGCGCCGTGGCCGGCGGGGCCGTAGTTGGGCACCTCGGGCGCCTCGTGGAGCTTGCGCCCCACACCGTGCCCCACATACTCCCGCACCAGGCTGCAGCCGTTGCGCTCAGCGTAGGACTGGATGGCGTGGGAGATGTCGGACACCCGGAAACCCGGGCGTGCATATTCCATGCCCGCCCAAAAGCTCTGCTCGGTGACGGCGATCAGCCTCGCCGCCTCCTCGCTCACCTGTCCGCAGGGATAGGTCCCGGCGCAGTCGCCGTGGTAGCCGTCTATGACAGCCCCCACATCGACGCTGACAATATCCCCTTCCCGGAGTATCCGGTGGCCGGGGATACCGTGGATGATCTCGTCGTTCACCGAGAGACAGACCGAACCGGGGAACCCGTTGTAGCCCAGAAAAGAGGGCTTCGCGCCCTGGCTCTCGATAAATTTACGCACGGCGGTGTCTATTTCCAGGGTTATAACGCCAGGCCTTACCAGCTCTCCCGCCATACGGCGGGCCGCTGCGGTAATGCGCCCGGCGCGGCGCATGAATTCAATTTCGCGGGGAGATTTAATGGAGATAATTTCCACTGCTTAGGCCTCCAAAACCTGCTTGACCGCACGGGTGGTCTCCTCGATCGTCGCCCCGGTGGTCTCCACGCTGCGCAGAAGTCCCCGCTCCTTATAAAAGGCCTTGAGGGGTTCGGTCTGTGCGTGGAAAATCATCAGGCGGTTGTGCACCTTCTCCTGAGAGTCGTCGATGCGCTGGATGACCTCGTTGCCGCATTGATCGCAGACGGCCTCCTGCCTGGGGGGCTTATTGACCATGTGATAGGTGGCCCCACAGGTGAGACAGACGCGCCGCCCGGTCATCCGCTGCTCGATCTCCTCGTCGGAGATATCCAGGGAGAGGACCACGTCGATGGCGACGCCGTCCCGCTCCATGTTCTCAGCCTGGTTGATGGTGCGGGGCACCCCATCCAGAATGTAGCCGTTTGTGCAGTCGCTCTGCTTGAGCCGCTCCTCCATAATGCCGAGGATGATCTCGTCGGGAACGAGCTTTCCCTCGTCCAGGAACCCCTTGACCGCAAGGCCCAGAGGAGTCCCGTCCTTCACCGCCGCACGCAGGATGTTCCCTGTGGAGATGGTGGGAATCCCGTACCGTTTGCTCAAGATATCGGCCTGAGTGCCTTTTCCGGCGCCCGGCGCTCCCAACAAAATGAGTCTCATGCTCCTGTCCACCACACTTCCCATTACTCCAGGAAGCCCTTGTAATGCCGCATAAGCATCTGGGCCTCCAGGGCCTTGACCGTCTCCAGTGCGACGCCCACCACGATGATGACCGAGGTGCCGCCCACCGAAAGACTCCTGCCCATGGCAGAGCCGCTGGCAAGGTTAATAATGTTTGCTGTAAGGATAGGCAAAAGCGCGATGACAGCCAGATAGATGGCTCCGAAGAGCGTGATCTTATTGAGCACCTTGTGGATAAAGTCGGCGGTAGGCTTGCCCGGGCGGAACCCGGGGACAAAGCCGCCGTTCTTCTTCAGGTTGTTGGCCACCTCGATGGGGTTAAACTGCATGGTGGCGTAGAAGAAGCTAAAGCCCAGAATCAGCAGGAAGTAGACCACCGCGTAGAGTAGCCCGTTGGCGTCGAAAATCACCATAAAGGTGGATTGCGATCCGCCGGGAATGAACCCCGCAACGGTGGCGGGCAGGCTGGCAATGGCCTGGGCAAAGATGATAGGCATAACGCCCGACATGCTCACCTTCATGGGGATATGGCTGGACTGGCCGCCGTACATCTTCCGGCCCACCACGCGCTTGGCGTACTGGACGGGGATGCGCCGCTCGGAGTCGCTGATGAACACGATGAAGACGACCAGAGCCAGCATACCGATGATCACCAGGGGCACGATGGCCGGGTGAACGGCAGCGGCAGTGTATCTCTGTGCAGCGGCGCTGCCCAAAGAGGCCGCCTGGTCCGCAGTAAGGGGGTTGGCCCAATGCCGCACACCGGTGATCATGTGGTCAAGCATGCTGGGGATGCGGGAGACGATACCGGCAAAGAGGATGATGGAAATACCATTGCCGATGCCGAACTCGGTGATCTGCTCACCCAGCCACATCACGAAGGCGGAGCCAGCGGTGAAGGACAGCACGATGATGGTGCCTACCAGCCAGGTGGGCGCGCCGTCGGGCGTGACAAGGCCCTGGTAGTTGATGAGGGAGAAGTAGCCGAAGCCCTGCAGGAGGGCGATACCCACGGTGACATAGCGGGTGATTGCGGCCAGCTTCTTGCGGCCCTCCTCGCCGCCGTCCTTCTGGAGTCTCTCCAGGGCGGGGATGGCGACGGTGAGAAGCTGCACGATGATGGAGCTGTTGATATAGGGCT
>JBLJBF010000112.1:0-9240 GCA_047637855.1 Pseudoflavonifractor sp.
GAAGGCTACATCAGGCCGGTGGTTTGCCGTTACGCCTGTACAGGCCACAGCCGCACGGAAGTTGTACCCTTGGGCGCTGTACGTGGTATTGGAGACCCATGCCGTTGTAGCAACAGTCTTCCCGGTGAACAGGAGTGTCTTCGCGTCTACATACATTTTAGGTGCGGCATCAGTGTTTTGAACACAAGCCTCTATTCCGCTAAGAATAATCCCACCATTGGGCCCCCAGACTTCCAACCTATTACATCCAATTTCGGAATCTACGCCTGCATTCCATATGTCTACCATGTCATCATAATCACTGCCAAGCGGACCATTCATCCGAATTGACGCCACATAACCGCTCCCATCACCATCGGGTTTACCTACTACTAACCCAGCATACCCTTCTGTTATAAGCTGGTTCCTCTGCATATTGATTGGCCCTGTCATAGTGCCGCCAGCAATAGGAAGCGCACCAGCCTGCGCGAGCGATTTCCACTGTGTGTTGTAGTCCGTGCCGTTTGTTTTTGTGAGGATTTGCCCAGATGTCCCTCCCACGGGCACACCGGGTCCAGTTTGTCCCTGCGCGCCTGTTTCTCCAGGTATTCCCTGAATGCCTTGGACGCCCTGTACCCCTTGAATCCCCTGGATTCCCTGGTCTCCCTTTGCTGCCAATAGGCCCCAATACGTTTCGTTTGGCGGCTCGTTCGTCCCTGTGTGAGATGTGTGCGTCGCCTTGCAAAAGTAGCTAGAGCCACCATGCTCCACAACGTCTATCTGCACGTTGTCCCGAACGTACCCGCGGCCTCCAACCCACGCACCCTGCGGGAAGTAGCTTGCGCCGGTGTCCCCCTTTGCGCCGGTACTACCCGTGTCTCCCTTTGGCCCCTGGATGCCCTGTGGGCCATCCTGCCCCTGTTCTCCCTGAACGCCCTGGATGCCCTGCGGACCCATAGGCCCCTGGAGCTTCCCCACGTTTTTCCATGTGCCGGTAACGGTATCCCAGTTATAGATATCGTACGGCGCGGCGGCACCGACAAACCAGGCGTCTCCGGGGTTTCCGGAAGGGTGCGCGAGTTGCAAGTCTACCAACGTTGCGAAAATGCCAAGGATAGAGAAGGATGTGCCGTCTTCCCCGGCGTCGCCCTGTGGGCCTTGCGGCCCGACAGGCCCCTGCGCGCCTGTGTTCCCCTGTGGTCCCTGCACCCCCTGCGGTCCCTGTCCACCGGTATCTCCGGTATCTCCTTTCAGCCCGCGAGGACCGACGGGGCCCTCCGGGCCTGCCATTCCCTGCACACCCTGCTGACCTTGTGCGCCCTGCACACCCTGCGGACCAGCAGGCCCAGGCGCACCTTGAGCGCCGACGGGACCCGGAGCGCCCGCGGGCCCCTGTGCGCCAGCAACTCCCTGCGTCCCCTGTGGACCCCTCACATACACCGGGCTTGGCACCGCACCGGGAGATCCCAGCGTAAACGACATGAGTCCGGTGACCTGGTCCACTCCAGGTATGACGGCCTGCCCGGTCGGCCCAACCGGCCCGGTGGGTCCCTGCGCTCCGGTTGCACCGGTGTCTCCTTTCGGCCCCTGGGGCCCGGTCACGCCCCGGACGATGGTCACCGTCCCGTTGTCCTCCACGGTGCAGTTGGCAAACTGCATCCTGCTCCTCTGCGGCAGCGCCACCCCGTCCGGCCCAAGGATCAGATGCCCGGAGGACCCGGTGGCCTCCCACGCCGTCCCGTCCGCCGAGGTCTCCAGCACCTTGTCCCCATTCAGGCGAAGGTATTTAATCACCGCCAGATTGTCGCTGCGGACGATTGCCAGTACCCCCGCCGCCTCCAGCGCGGGGAGCAGCTTGTCGTTGATGTAGTCCTTCAGCGCCTCGCCGCCCTCGTCAAACTTTTCCTTCAGCTCGGCGGCAGACAGCCCCCCTACGTCGTTGGGCTCGTCGTCCAGAGCCGCAATGACCGCCATATCCTTTTCAAATCTCTCAAGCGCCATTTTGATACCTCCTCGCTACTTTACCGACCCTGTGTACCGCACCTGCATATCCACCCCAAGCACGGTCGCCGTCGACGAAATGGACTTGCTCTCAAAAATCAGAGTATAGTAAGTAAATTTCTTGATTTTTAGCCGCACCCGTATGACCTGCGGCTTTCGGTTGGTTCCAAAACTCCAGTGAGCAAAGTTCACATTCCCAAAACTGGAAAGCCCCGACGAAACAAGCTTTCTGGCATAGTTCGACTTCAAATTGCTCTGTGCCGTCACGTATAGCTGCGCCTGGCTCTCCGGCTTGATGGATACCCACATGGTGCTGCTGTACTTGCGTTTCCAGTCCTCACCAAAGGCCATCGACCCGCTCACCCATCTGGCGTCAATGGGGTCGAGGTCATCGTTGCGGTATCGGCTCGACAGGTGCATCAGCCGCCCGTCCGCTGTCCCGAAATAGACCTCCCCGCCCATCCGCTCCATGCAGAGCGCCGGGAAGTTGTCATAGTAGTACCAGACGTTGGCGGCGTAGTTGTGGACCAGCGCCCGGTCTCCGCATACCACGTAGTATTCCTGCCGCTCCTCGTCGTCGAATGCAATCGTCTTCTCCAGGTCAAAGCCGCCCATGGTCGCCTCGACGCGCTCGGATATGCGCTTTGCGTTTCTCTCGTCCCGGCTGGCTCCCACCGTGAGGGTCCAGCGGTACACCCCGCGTCCGAATATGGTTCTGGCGTCGTTGTCGACCAACTTCACCTGTCCGGGAGCGCCACAGCCGATTTCCCGGTTCAGTGGTGAGGCGTAAAAAGCCGGTTCGACTAAGCCGTTTGCCATTGTAATTGTCCCGTACTGCGCTGAGTGGGCTGAGTCGGTCTTGAAAACCAGCAGCCGGTCATAGTGGCGAATCATAGCGGTGATTGGGGTGTTCGCGCTATCTACCAACATAGAGTAAAAAGCGGGAAAATACTCCGCCGTGGGCACGCTATTGTTGTCAATCCCGCTATAAATGGCTTTATTGCTGCCATCCCCGTAGAGGAAGACCCGGCTGTCCGAAGAGCCGTTGTAAAGCTCCGCGAAACGCATAGCCGTCACTTCTTCCCGGTACCCATTTCCTTTACGCCAAGTGATGGTGATAGAATCCGTAATTTTAGGCGGCGGAGTTAGGAACTTTACCACTCCATTTTCTAAGTCAACCGTGCGCGCTATGTCCGTTCCTTCGATTGAGAGAACTTCATCAATCTCATCCTCTATTAGATGAAATTCTGTGGCAGTTCCATCCGGTGAAAATCGCTCTCTCTTCTTCCCCGTTAAAAGATTTTGCTGGTCTCGTTCTGTACCACCAAGACCATCGGGATTTACAGATACCATGACCAGCGGCACATACCCTTCCACCGCCTGCACCGCTCCCACGCCATCCCAGGAGTAATACTCCCGCCCGGTGAGGATGTACACCTTCTTTGCAAACCCGAAGAAGAACGTCGAAGCATCGTCGATCTCCCCGTCGATCTTCTCCGCTCTCCACGGCCCAGGATTCTCTTCCGTGGGTTCTCCGGCCTGTTCTTTCAAACTCCACAGATGCCCGTCACAGGCCGCAAGCAGGCATTCCTTGCCCGCCACATATCCATGCCACAGCCCGCGCACAGGCTTTCCCGGCTTCATCGTACACATGGGCGCGTAGCCGGGCCGAATACGGAGGTGGTTTTCCTGTGTGACACAGAAATTCCTCATCTCCGCGGCCTCGCCCATTTTTAGGCCGGTGTCTCCGTCCGGGCTCTCGTTCAGCCCAAGCCATTTCTGTATTTGAAAAATTTTCGTGTCGCTTCCGGCCGCCACTTTAGCCATTTAAAAATCACCTACCAATGCGAAAACTGTCCAAATTCGATCCCGCCATACAGGTTCGTGATCTCTTCACTCCCGGCGGGGATACCATGGCCTGCGGCAGAAAGGCTCTCTTCATACCGCTGCTGAAAGTAGCTTGCCACATCCGGGTTCTCATCCAGGAAGAGATGGGCCGCCAGCCCGTAGGGAAGTACACCCTGACATATCCCGTCGTCCAGCCCGATAGGCTCCTCAAAGTTCTTGATCTCCGGGCAAACCGGGCGTTTCCCCGGCTGCGCCATATAGGTATCGGAGGCGGGAAAGCACTCTATCCGCAGGATGTTGAGGATCGCCAGCGTTCGGTTCTTGTACTCCTTGGTGTCGGCGGTGTCCGCCTTTCCGCTGCTCTCATTCACTTCATCCATCAAGTGCATTGCCAATTCAAAGACCTGCTGCGCCGTGGTAGCCATTTTCCTCCTCCTTAAATTAAGGCTTGTATTTTTTGATTATAATGATATAATTCAGGAAGAAACTTTCCGAATTTCTGTATTATATCTCCGTATTTTAGGTATACTGGAATCACTTCCAATTGAAAGGGGTGCTCTCCATGCTCTGTCAATTTACGTTTAAAAACTTCAAGTCCTACCGTGATGAGACCATTTTTGATATGCAGGCCGCCAACATCGAGGAGTTTTCCGACAGTCTCATCTGCCCGACCAATCCGAAATTCTCAAAGTTGCTTCCCCTGTCTGTCATCTATGGCCCTAATGCGGGCGGAAAGTCCGGGGTACTGGAGGCTCTGTCCTGTCTCCTCTCCCTCATCCGGCTTCCATTAATAGCTTCCGGTCGCGCCTTTGGCCCCTTTGTCAGTGATGCCATTGCGCTTACGCCATTTCTCTTCGACGACACCTCACCAACAGCGCCAACAGAGTTTGAGCTTTACTTCCGTACTGCTGTAGCCGAATACCGCTACTTGCTCCATCTGACAAAAGACCATATTGTTAGCGAGTCGCTTTACCGGGTCAATCTTGCAAACACTCGTATCCGCCATGTCATGCTATTCGAGCGTGAAGGGGACGAGATTGAGCTTGGCTCTCTCCTTGCGCGTGCAAACAGTCGACAGATCAGCAGCAGTATCCCCTATCTGTCTTTTCTCGCCATCAACTATAAATTCCCCGATATTCAAGATGCGTTCACATGGATTGATGATGCAATTTTAGTTGACTGCTCCTCTGGCAAATACGACGATTTTGTTTACTTGCCAAAAGAAGACCACGGTTATATGAAGGATATGTTTCTCTTTCTGATAAAGGAGATGGACATTCCCATCTCAGACTATGAGTTTCTGACTCAGCAAGGCCCTTCCTCTCTCCTGGACGGCATCCGCACCATACACAAGGTCGGAGAGGAACAGTATGCGCTTCCTCTGGCCGCAGAGTCCCGCGGCACCATTAAGCTGTTCAGCGTCATTACCCCAATCCTTCTCTCCCTTATGGGCGGCGGTCTCTTGATTGTGGACGAACTGGATGCCAAGCTCCATCCCAAGCTTCTGCGTCATATTATTAAGCTTTATCTAGACCCCACCTTGAATCCCAATGGCGCCCAGCTGCTGTTTACCTCCCACGACCTGTCCACCATGCGCAACGATCTGCTCCGCCGGGATGAGATCTGGTTTGCGGCCCGAAATGAGGAGAGTGTCAGCGAGCTCTGGAGCCTCTACGACCTGCGGGACGAGAGGGGTGAGCGCATCAAGAGCACTGCGGCCTACGATAAGCAGTATCTGGAGGGCCGCTACGGCGCGGACCCCTATCTGAGGCAGATGTTGGATTGGAGTGTGCTCAATGCCAAAGAAGCCGAAACCACATGAGCTGCGTGAGCGTGCCAACCGGGTCGCTTGGAAGCTTGAGCGTACAGACCGCCCCCGCCAGATTTTGCCGCCGCGCCACCTTTTCGTCACCGAGGGAACCAAAACCGAGCCAAACTATCTGGAAGGTCTCATTGAGCTGATTGCTCAGCGCCTTTGTCCAGACGCGAAGAAACAATTTGATATAAAAGGCGAGGGAACCAACACCCTGGGGCTCTTGTCGGCGGCTGAGGGCTATCTTCAAAATGATTCCGATGACTACCGGCACGTCTGGATTCTATATGATAAGGATGATTTTCCTGCCGACAGCTTCGACAACACGGTCAGCCGCTGTGCCGCCTTGACCGCGCGAAACAAGGCACGAAGCAAAGAAACGGAATTTCACGCCATCTGGTCTAACCAGTGCATGGAGCTCTGGTTTCTCCTGCACTTTATCCCGCTGGATGCCGATATCCCCCGCGAGCAGTACCGGGAAAAGCTCTCCGACCATCTCGGCAAGCACTACGAGAAAAATGATTCCGCTCTCTTCTCCACACTTTTACCGCACCTGGATAGCGCCATCAAAAATGCCAAAGAGCTCCGCGGTCGGTACCAGGGCGCCAACTATTCGGATATGGCCCCTTGCACCGTAGTCTATGAGCTTGTGGAAGAGCTCATGGCCTACATAAAATAGTCGCACTCTCGACAAAAACCCCCTTTTTCCGCCCGTCACTTATGCAATACTGTTCCGTAGAGGGGGCGATTGCCATGGGCGGGAGTATCTACCCATTTTTCCGCTTTCTGCGGAAAGTGGGCGCAAGGGTAGAACACTGGAGAAATGCCCCCCGGCTGCGCGCCAATTTGCGCTATCTGGAGGAGTGCAAACAGGCTGGGCGCTCTCCCTATGACGGCTTGGCAGAGCATCTGAACTTATTAGAAAAGAAACCGCGGGGTAAGGAGTAAGTCTCCTTACCCCGCGCCTTTTATTACGCAATGACCTCAGTCACGCCGGAGTTCATCAGCCCCGTTTTAGAGGCGTAGGTCCGAACGATAACGCCGGATACCACATCCACGGGCGCGGAGTAGTCCGCGGCGGTCGTGGATGTCTTGGGGTCCGTACCGTCTACGGTGTACTTGATGGTCGTGCCGCTGGTGGTACAGGTGATGGTCGCCTTCCCGGCAGACACGGCGATGGTGGGATTCGCAACCACCTTGGCCGCGTCAGCGCTCACATACAGGCCGTTCACCTTCGCGCCCAGCACAAAGGAGTCGTGGAGAAAGCGGCACTCGCCCACGTCGCCGTCGATGCCCATGGGGTTCTTCTGGACCCGCAGGGTCTTGAGCTTCATCGGGTCCACCGTGGCGTTCTTGTACTTGATGACGAAGTTGACCCCGGCGGGGAAGTAGCTGTCCGGCACCCGGACGATCTTCATGCCGTCCAGCTCGCCCACCACGCCGCTCTCCACGCTCTTGCCGCCCAGTCGGTCAATGCCCACCACCTCGCCGGCCAGCTTTACGTTGATGTACACACTCTCCCGCACGAAGAGTGTGCGGTTGGTGAGCGGCACCAGTGCGTTCGACATGGCGGCGGTACCGTTCATGATCTTCTCCACAATGTTGCTCTTGGTGAGGGCTGCACTCTCGGCGTTCACCAGGCCCGCACCGTTGGCCCATTTGGCGAACCGGTACATATCGATGAGGGGGGTGGCCCTCTCGTCCCAGTTGCGCTTGAGGCGCTGGGCCACCTGTTTGATATTGAGCTGCTCGGAGTCGTTGCCCGCGTCCACAGAGAAGGTGAAGCCCTTGTCCTGGGTCATCATCATCTCCTGCACGGTGTCGCCCAGCTCCACGAGATTTCCGAACCGGGCGGTGCCGCTGCGGGTGTAGTCCCCCACGGGTACGCTGTCCACCGAGTAGATCTTAATGCTCTTTACGCCGGAAAAATCATAATCCTTGCCCGAAAAAGCGTCGGTGAGGCTCTTCATGGAAAAGCGCTCGGCCACCTTGTCGGAAAATTTACCCGTCAAATTGATTGCCATATTTTTCATTCCCTTCCGCCCGGGCCGATCCGAAAAGGAAGAGAGACCTCCCCCTGTCGGGTCGGCCTCTCGGGCTCCCAAATCATTCTTTTAGTCGTCTCCGTACCACAGCTTGTCGATCTCATCCCGCCTGTCCCCTACGAGGCCGTGATTCAGCCCCCCCGGGGTACGCTGGCGGTTTTGCTGGTTTTGCCGCTCGGCGGAGAGGCGGTGCTCCAGAGCCCTGTTCTGGTGCATGGTGTAGGCGGCACTCAGGCTATCACCTCTGGCGACCCGCTGCCACACCTCTGCCGGAATGGTCTCGGCCTTCACGTTGGGATAAGCCTCAATGAAGGCGCGCATATCCCGCTCTCGCGCCTGTGTGCGCTTTTCCTCCGCCACCTGGGCGGCGGCGGTGCGCTCGTCGTACCCGAGGGCCGTCAGCTCCTGCCTGCGGCAGTAGTCGAGATAGCCTCCCAGGTCCATGCCGTTGCGGCTTGCGTAGGTACGCACCAGCTCCAGCGCCGGGTCCGCCTCCTGGCGGTAGGTCCGCAGCTGGTCCCGCTCCTGCCTGATCCGGTCGTAGTCCATGCCCTTCTGGGCCAGAACCACTACCTCGTCCCGGTTCACGGTCTTTACCTCGTCCAGGTGCTTCAGGGTAAAGGCGTCGCCGCCCTGGTCGGGGCCGCTCTCCTCTTCCCTGTCGGGCTCCTGGTCGTCAGCCTCGCCCGCTTGCTCCCGCTCGGTCTCGGGCTCCGGCTCCTCCTCGGTAGGCCCCTCCGCCTCCCAGGCGGCGCGGAGTTCCTCCTCGTCGGTCAAAATGCCGTCTTCCTGCTCGTCCATGCCTATATGCTCCTTTCACTTGGTCTAGTGAAACTTGCCCAAATTTTGTCCCGCCGTCAGCGCGGCGAGGGGGTCCGGGCCGGCCGCCCCCATGGCGGGCATCCCGCCGCCCTGGGGCATCTGCGGCATCTGCGGCGCACTCTTTGCCGCCTCCCGCTCCTTGAGGGTCTCGATCAGCTCCTGCTGGTTGGAGATGTACCCGTTGGGCACCCGCTCCAGGTAGTCGATGACCGAGATTTTCCCCTGCATGAGGAGATTATCAAGGGTGTTCATCTGTGCGATCTCGCTCCAGTAGGCGCTGCCGCCCACGTCCAGCTTGAGGGAGAGAGGCGCCTCCTCCAGCATCGAGAAATCAAACGCCTCCGCCGCGCCCCGTCTCTCCACATACCGCTCCCCGTAGTACACCCGCATCAGATCAAGCCAGATGTTCCCCATGTCCTCGATGCACTGGAAGAGATTTTGCTTGGTCAGCTCCATGGGCACGCTGGACGCCTTCTGGAGGGCGATGATGGCGCTGGTGTTGTCCGGGCGGACGTTGCCCAGGGCGGCGTCGGTGGCCCCCATGAACTCCTTTGTGAGCCCGATGGCCTGCTGAATGAACTGACTCACCTGGGGGGAGATGGTCGCCGGATCGATGGTCCGGGCCACATTTCCCACGTCGCCGCCGTTTACACCGATTGCGGCCCCCACCCGCGAGTCCCACTTGGCGATGCGGGTCTTATCGTATACCACCTTGGGGTAGGCGGTGGTCAT
>JBLJBF010000113.1:0-7820 GCA_047637855.1 Pseudoflavonifractor sp.
TGCCCGGCTGGGCACGCAAATTCCGTATTTACAGGAGGAGTCCGGCGCATTCCACAGCGGGGCGTTCTGGCCTGGGGGTCTCGCTTTCCGCCGGGATACCGGCTCCCCCGCAGGCATGGGCGAAGAGGTGCCGAAACCCTGCGCGGAGCAGGCGCGCCTCTCTCCTGCGGACAAACACTAGGAGACTGGAGATAATACTATGCGTGCCATTATGGTCATGTACGATACCCTCTGCCGCAGAAAGCTGCCCAACTATGGGGCGGCCGACACCGTCGCGCCCAATTTTACCCGGCTCGGCGCGCAGGCAGTCACCTTCGACAACTTTTACTGCGGCAGTCTCCCCTGCATGCCGGCGCGGCGGGAGCTCCACACTGGGCGGTACAACTTCCTTCACCGGAGCTGGGGACCTATCGAGCCCTTCGACGACTCCATGCCTGCGCTGCTGAAGGCTGGCGGCATATATACCCACATCTGCACCGACCACTCCCACTACTGGGAGGACGGCGGCGCCACTTACTTGACCCGCTACAGCTCTTGGGAGGGATTCCGGGGTCAGGAGGGGGACCGCTGGCAGGACGTGTCCTCCGCGGTGGAGGTCCCTCCCCTCCATCCCCGTTACAAAAAGGGCGAGTCTTTGCCCCACAACTTCGCCAACCGCGCCGAGCAGCGCGGGGAGGGCGCCCACTCCTGTGAGCAGACCTTCTCGGCGGGCCTGCGCTTTTTGGAGAAAAATCTGGAGACCGACAACTGGTTTTTGACCATCGAGACCTTCTCCCCCCACGAGCCCTTCTTTACCCCGGAGCGGTATAAGAACCGCTACGGCATCAGCGGACAGGACACGCCCCTGTTCGACTGGCCTCCCTATGCCTTCTGGCAGATGGAGGATGAAGACCGGCAGCGGGTCAACCTGGAGTACAACAGCTCCCTCACCATGTGCGACGAGCAGCTGGGCCGGGTGCTGGACTTCATGGACGCCCACAGCCTTTGGGACGACACCATGCTCATCGTCAACTGCGACCACGGGTTTAACCTGGGGGAGCACGACATTACCGGCAAAAACTTCGGCCCTTTCTACAACACGGTGACCCATCTCCCCTTCTTTCTCTGGAACCCAAAGCTGAAGCGCGGCGGGGAGCGGAGCGAAGCTCTGGCCCAGACCATTGACCTCGCCCCCACCTTACTTGACTACTTCCGTGTCCCCATCCCCGCCGGCATGATGGGCGTGCCCCTCACAGAGGCGGTCACCGAGGGCAGGGACGCCCGGCCTCTGGCGCTCTACGGCGTATTTGGCGACAGCGTCAACGCCACCGATGGGCGGTACACCTACTTCCGCTCCAGCGCCGATATAGACGGCGGAGCCTGCTATGAGTATACGCTCATGCCCACCCGGATGCGGGGCTTCTTCTCCCAGGGGCAGCTCGCCCGGGCCACGCTGCAGGAGCCGCTGCCCTTTACCAAGGGGATGCCCGTGCTCAGGACCGCAGGACACGCAATGATCAACTGCTACAAATACGGCCACGCACTCTACGACCTGGATCAGGACCCGGGGCAGATATGCAAGCTCTCCGACTTTGAGCTGGAGGCGGATTTCTGCAACCGGATGCTCACCGCCCTGCGCAGTTCCGACGCCACCGAAGAGACCATCGCCCGCCTCGGCCTTCACGAAAACATGACGGCCGAGGAGGTGCGGGTCGACCGGGAAAAATTCCTTGCCGATTACGGTCAGGATTACGGCCTGTCCCGTCCGCTGGACGCGCAGGCACGCACCGCCCTGTTCACACTGCGCACCTTCCTGCCCGCCGCGCTGCGGGAGGAGACGGTCGCCTCCTTCGCCGCGTGGCTGCCCGCCGATGGCCCGGCGGTTACCCAGCGGGAGGTTATGGCTTTTCTCAGGGAGGGCGGGCACGGCATCCCGTCGGTAAAACAGGTACAGCAACTCATCTTCGCGTTCGGCGACTGCTTTATTTCAGAAAAGGAGCTTGATCATTATGGCATTTAGAGCTGATTTCCTATGGGGCGGCGCGACAGCGGCCAACCAGTGCGAGGGCGGATACGCTGAGGGGGGCCGCGGCCTCGCCAACGTGGACGTCATCCCTCACGGAGCCGACCGCTTTCCTGTGGTATTGGGCAAGAAGAAGATGTTTGCCTTCGACGCCGGGCACTACTACCCCGCGCAGGACGCCATCGATATGTACCACCGCTTCCGGGAGGACATCGCCCTTTTCGGCGAGATGGGCTTTAAGACCTATCGCCTCTCCATCGCCTGGAGCCGCATCTTCCCCATGGGGGACGAGCTGGAACCCAACGAGGAGGGCCTCAAGTTTTATGAGGAGCTCTTCCAGGAGTGCCACAGGTACGGCATCGAGCCTTTGGTCACCATCACCCACTTCGACTGCCCCATGCACCTCATTGAGACGTATGGCTCCTGGCGCAGCCGGGAGATGGTCACCTTCTACGAGCGGCTGTGCAGAGTCCTCTGCACCCGCTACAAGGGCCTGGTGAAATACTGGCTCACCTTCAACGAGATCAACATGATCCTCCACGCCCCCTTCATGGGCGGCGGACTCTATCTCGGTGACGACACAAACCTCGAGCAGGTCCTCTACCAGGCCGTCCACCACGAGCTGGTGGCCTCGGCGCTGGCCACCAAGCTCGCCCACGAGATAGACCCGGAGAACAAGGTGGGCTGTATGCTGGCCGCCGGGCAGAACTACCCCTACACCTGCAGCCCCGCCGACGTGTGGCAGGCCATGCAGCAGGACCGGCACAGCCTGTTCCTCATCGATGTGCAGTCCAGAGGCGCGTACCCCGCCTACACGCTGAAACAGCTCGAGCGCAAGGGCATCGCCCTCCCCCTTCTGCCGGGGGACCTGGAGCTGCTCAGCACCTACACCGTGGACTTTATCTCCTTCTCCTACTATGCGAGCCGCGTGGCCTCGGCCGATCCGGCCGTCACCGCCTCTACCGGGGGCAACATCTTCTCCAGCCTGAAAAACCCCTATCTGGAGGCCTCTGAGTGGGGCTGGCAGATCGACCCCCTGGGCCTGCGCATCACCATGAACGCCCTCTATGACCGCTATCAAAAGCCCCTCTTCATCGTGGAGAACGGCCTGGGCGCGAAGGACACGCCCGACGAGGCGGGCTATGTGGAGGACGACTACCGCATTGCCTACCTGCGCGCCCATATCGCCGCTATGAAGGCCGCGGTGGAGGAGGATGGGGTGGATCTGCTGGGTTACACCCCCTGGGGCCCCATCGACCTGGTCTCCGCTTCCACCGGCGAGATGAGCAAGCGCTACGGTTTCATCTACGTGGACCGGGACGACGCCGGAAACGGCACCCTCCGGCGCAGCAAAAAGAAGTCCTTCGACTGGTATCGGAAGGTCATCGCATCCAACGGCGAGGACCTGTCCTAGCCCTCCCACTCCCCTGCGGATAAAATAGCCGATAAAAATCCCTCTCATTGCAAGCAATGAGAGGGATTTTTTACTCTTATCGGCCGCCCGGAGTAGTCTCGGGGGGCTTCTGCTAAAAACTGCTCCGGCCGGCCTTATTTTCGTTAGGAGACGACCTTCCCCTTGAAGAGGACAGCCTTAAGGTTGAGGGCCCTGTCCAGCAGCACCACGTTGGCCTGCTTGCCCGCGTCCAGACTGCCGTACCGGCTGTAGATGCCGATGGATCGGGCGGAGTTCACGGCGGCGGCCCGCACCGCGTCGGCCAGAGGAATGCCAAAGGAGACGGCGGTGCGCATACAGTCCATCAGGTCGGTGACGCTGCCGGCCAAAGTGCCGTCGCCCAAGGTGGCGGCATGGCCCTTCTTGGTCACGGCCTGACCGCCCAGGGTATACTGCCCGTCGTCCATGCCCGTAGCCCGCATGGTATCGCTCACCAGCACCACCCGGTCAGCCCCGAAGAGCTTGAATACGGCGCGGACCACCGAGGGGTGGATGTGGATGCCGTCGCAGATGAGCTCCACCCGGCATTCGGGCGTGTCGAAGGCGGCCCCCACCACGCCGGGCGCGCGGTGGGTAAAGGGCGGCATGGCGTTGAAGAGGTGGGTCACATGGCGCGCGCCCGCCGCGAAGGCGGTCATTGAGACGTCATAGTCGGCGGTGGTATGGGCCAGAGAGATCGCCACATCACCGGACACGGCCCGGATGAAATCCATAGCGCCCGGCTCCTCCGGGGCGATGGACAGCAGCTTGACCAGGCCGCCGGAGGCGGCGTTCAGGCGGCGGAACATATCAACGTCGGGTGCGTGGAGCCACGCGCCGTTCTGCGCGCCCTTCTTGGCGAGGGAGAGGAAGGGCCCCTCCAGGTGGATGCCGCACAGCTCGGCCCCCTCCCTCTCAGCGGTCCGGTAGGCTGCCGCCGTCTCGCACATCTGCCGGAGCTGGTCCTCCAGCAAGGTCATCCCCGCGGGGCAGATCTGCGTGATGCCCCGGGAGAGCTCATACCGGGCAATAACCTCCAGCCCCTCGGGGTCGCCGTCGGAAAAGTCGTGGCCCATACAGCCGTGGAAGTGGACATCGGTGAGTCCGGGGATGGCATAGCAGCCGGTGGCGTCGATGGTTTCGCCGCCGCAGTCCTCCGCCGAGATCAGAGCGCCGTCGATATAGAGATCCCGGGGGACAAAGCCGTCCCGCACCTCAAAAACCTGTGCACCGGTAATTTTCATCGCGTTTCTCCCCTTTCTCAGTCCAGACGGGCGAGAGCCGCTTCGTCCCCCACCAAGATCACGTCGGGGTGGAGCTGGAGAATGGAGGCGGGGCAGGCCGGTGTGACGGGGCCGCGGAACGCGGCGTACACCGCGTCGGCCTTGTCGGCCCCGCTGACCACAAGCAGCACCTGACGGGCCTGAAGGATGGCCCCGATACCCATGGTGATGGCCTTGCGGGGCACCTGGTCGGCGCGGCCGAAGAACCGGGCATTGGCGTCGATGGTATTCTGGGCCAGGGCCACCTCGTGGGTGGCGGGGATAAAGCAGTCTGCGGGCTCGTTAAAGCCGATGTGCCCGTTGTGCCCCACCCCCAGGAGCTGGACGTCGATGCCACCCAGGTCGCGGATCAGCGCGTCGTAGCGCACGCCTTCAGCAGCGGGGTCGGCGGCCTTGCCGTCGGGCACATGGGTGTTCTCCCGCTTGATGTTGATGTGATCGAACAGATTTTTCTGCATAAAGTAGCGGTAGCTCTGGTCGTGATCCCCGTCCAGACCCACATACTCGTCCAGGTTCACCGAGCGGACCTGAGAAAAGTCCAAAATTCCGTCGTTATACCGCTCGATGAGCTTTTCGTACAGGCCGACAGGGGTGGAGCCGGTGGCGAGGCCCAGAACGCAGCGGGGATTTTTCAGTACGTGGGCGGCGATAAGCCGCGCGGCGCGCAGGCTCATCGCCTCGTAGTGCTCGGTTTTATAAACTCTCATCCGTGTGCAACTCCCTTGTTTTCCATCTCGTCTCGCCGGGTGGGCGATGTGATTTCCGATAGCATTCTACCTCGAAAGGCCGGGAATTACAATGCCTATTCTTGTTTCCGGGGTCCCTTTATTGGCGGATATCGCCCTGGATGGTAACAACCACGGTTTTTAGGGGGATGTTTTTGCCGCTGGCGGCCACCGCCGTCTCGGCGGCGCGCTGGATGCCGCCGCAGCAGGGGACCTCCATCCGCACCACGGTGACGCTCTTCACGTCGTTCTGGGTCAGGATGGCGGTCAGCTTATCCGCGTAGTCCCCCTCGTCCAGCTTGGGGCAGCCCACCACCACCACATGGCCGCGGATAAAGTCGCGGTGGAAGTCGCCGTAGGCGAAGGCGGTGCAGTCGGCGGCCACCAGGAGGTCGGCCCCGTCCAGGTAGGGCGCGTTTGCCGACACCAGCTTGAGCTGGACGGGCCACTGGCGCAGCTGGCTGGGGACCTCCCCGGCGGCGGGGGCGGCGCTGGCGGCCTGGAAGCTGCGGCTCATGCTGCCGGGGCAGCCGCAGGGCTGGGGGGCGGCCTTGGTCTCCTTGACGGCCTTGGCGGCCATGACGGCGGCGTGGTCGTAGGCGGGGGCCTCCCGCTCCTCAAAGGTGATGGCACCGGTGGGGCAGGCGGGTAGACAGTCCCCCAGGCCGTCGCAGTAGTCCTCCCGCAGGAGCTTTGCCTTGCCGTTCACCATGCCGATGGCCCCCTCGTGGCAGGCCGCGGCGCACAGGCCGCAGCCATTGCAGGCGTCGGCGTCGATCTTGATAATTTTACGAAGCATCCTTGCTTCCTCCCTGTTATTTGATTGAGCCGAGTATACCATCAGCCGGGACGAAAGTATGTAACCATTGTGACGAAATCGGGCTTTTTCGCTTATTTTTACGCGTCTGTGACAATTTAAGCAAAATTTTTATAGTTGACAAGTTTCTTTTTAGGCATTATGCTTTCTATGTAACTTATATAGGCCCATAATCGGTTGGGCGTATCTACCGGCTGCCGCAAACAGCCGCCTATAAGTTCCCCGCGGAGCGGGGATACTTTTTAGAGGCGGCGGGGCGGCTTTTTTTGCGCCCGCACGCTGGAAAGGACGCATCGGCATGAGCAGTACTTCTTTTATTCTTAGGGGCGACCTCTGCTGGAGCAAAGGTCCCGACCGGGTGGAGACCGCGCGGGACGGGTACTTGGTCTCGGTAGACGGCGTCTCCCGCGGCGTATTCGGCGAGATCCCGGAGACCTACGCCCATCTCCCTGTGGCCGACTGCGCGGGGAAGCTGGTGGTGCCCGGGCTTACCGACCTGCACGTCCACGCCCCCCAGTACACGTTCCGGGGCCTGGGGATGGATCTGGAGCTGCTGGCGTGGCTGGACACCGTCACCTTCCCGGAGGAGGCCCGCTACGCCGAGCTCACCTACGCGGCGGCGGCCTACCGGCGCTTTGTGGAGGATCTGCTCAGGGGACCCAATACCCGGGCCTGCATTTTCGCCACACTCCACACCCCTGCCACCGTCCTTCTGATGGACCTGCTGGAAGAGTCGGGCCTCATCACTTTGGTGGGCAAGGTGAACATGGACCGCAACAGCCCCGACACGCTGCGGGAGGAGAGCGCCGACGCCGCCTGCCGCGAGACGGCGGCCTGGCTGGAGCAAGCGGCGGGCAGATACCGCCGCACGGGGCCCATCCTCACCCCCCGCTTTATCCCCTCCTGCACCGACGCGCTGATGGAGAAGCTGGGTCAGCTTCAGCGGGAGCACCGCCTGCCCGTCCAGTCCCACCTGTCAGAGAACGCCGGGGAGGTGGCCTGGGTGAGGGAGCTCTGCCCCCGGGCCAAATCCTATGCCGACGCCTACGACCGGTTTGGCCTCTTCGGCGGGGACGCGCCCACCATCATGGCCCACTGCGTCCTCTCGGACGAGGAGGAGCAGGCCCTGATGAAAGAGCGGGGGGTCTATATCGCCCACTGTCCCTCCTCCAACACCAACCTCTCCTCGGGCGTGGCCCCGGCGGGCAAGTTCCTGCGGGAGGGGCAGCGCATCGGCCTGGGCAGCGACATGGCCGGGGGCACCCACGGCTCCATCTTCCGGGCCATGTCGGACGCGATCCAGGTCTCCAAGCTGCGTTGGCGGCTTCAGGACCAGAGCATCCGGCCCCTCACGGCGGCCGAGGCCTTCTATATGGGCACTGTCGGCGGCGGATCTTTCTTCGGCAGGGTGGGCAGCTTTGAGCCGGGCTACGAGCTGGACGCGGTGGTGCTGGACGACAGCCGCCTGAGCATCCCCCGCCCCCTCACCTTGGAGGAGCGGCTGGAAAAGATCATCTACCTCTCGGAGGACCGGGACGTGGTGGGAAAGTACGTGCAAGGG
>JBLJBF010000114.1:0-5014 GCA_047637855.1 Pseudoflavonifractor sp.
GGGCTCTTGGCTGCGCTCCCGTCTTATCTCCCCTGCTCGGCGGCTCGGCGCTTCTGCCACGCCGCGGCGGCTGCGCGACGCGGTTCTAAGCCACTACGACTGCGCAAAACCCGTACACGCCCTGTGGGCGTTCCCGGCTTTCGCTTCGCTCCGTGTCTTAGCCCGCTGCTCCGCACGCCTCCGCGCTTCTGTGCTCGACAAAAGTTCCTCTTGCAATCTAACTACAAATGGATTACAATGAGTTACAATCTGGTAACAGAAATTTCCCATAATATGGGGAAAGACTGGAGTGGGACTTTTGAAGAGACGGATATTCTGCCTCGTTCTCTGCCTCGCCTTGGCTTTGGGCACGACTGCCCAGGCCGCAGATAAGACCTCCGTCGCCGTCGCCGTGGACGGAGTGACTCAGGAGCATCTTGCCGCTGCAACCTATAATGGCGTTAGCTATGTGTCTCTCTACGGCGTGACCCTTGCCCTCCGGCCCGACGCGGTGATCACCTGGGAGGAGTCTCAGATGGTGGCCCGCGCCGAGGGCCTTACCCTGTCGGCCCGCATCGGCGCATCCTATCTGGTGGCCAATGGCCGCCATCTCTATGTACCCGGCGGCGTGAAGATGGATGATACCGGAGATACTCTGGTGCCCGCCCGCACGCTGGCCGCCGCCCTTGGAGCGGGTATCGCCTGGACCGGCGCGGTGGAGTTTACCTCGGGCGGCACGCCCATCCTCTCGGGCGACCAGTTCTATAACGCCGGGGACCTGGACTTGCTGGCCCGGGTCATCACCCACGAGAGCGGAAACCAGCCCCTGACCGGGAAAATCGCGGTCGGCAATGTAATCATCAACCGCACCCAGACGCCCGGGTTCGCCGGTACGATTTCCGAGGTGATCTACCAGAAAAATCAATTCCCCGGGGCCACCGACGCCACCCCCAATGCGGAGAGCATCCTCGCAGCCAAGCTCTGCCTGGATGGGGCGGTCACGGTGCCCGGCGCGCTCTACTTCAACGGCGTGGGCAAGTCCTGCTGGGCCTCCCGCAACAAGACCCATCTGGCCACCATCGGCGGCCACGCGTTTTATGGGTAACAGCTATATGATAAAACAAGGGGCTGACGTTTCGTCGGCCCCTTGTTTTTAGACTGTCAAAAAACGCCCAGATGAAAGCCTCGGAGGGAAGGATAGTGTGAAAGGGAACCGTCAGGGTTCCCTTTCGCGTGCAGGAAAACCACTTTTTGAAACTTCTTACGGTGTTTCAAAAAGTGTAGCAGCCTGTCAAAGAAGTCCTAGGGGACTTCTTTGACAGGCTGAAAACAAGGGGGCTGACGTTTCGTCAGCCCCCTTGTTTTACTGTTCTAACCGGGACCGCAGGCGGTCGATCCAGCTCCTTGCGGCCTCATAGCGAAAGGTTGAGAGCGCCTGGCTGTAAAGCCGGAAGGCCTCCGGGTCCAGCTCTTTCAGTTTAACAAGGGCCTTCTTTGGGCCCCAATAGCGCTCGCCGCAGAGCGAAAAATAGATCTCAAGACTGTCGGCCAGCAGCCAATGCCACCGGAAATAGCCCTCCGCGTCGCCCCGGGCCGCCCTCAAAAGCATTTTCTCACACCACTCGACCAGATGGAGCTTTTCCTCGCGGCTTTTTTGCGGCATCCGCTCGATATAGGCAAGCACCTTCTCTTTCAGGCGCAGACCCATTCCGCGGCTGTCGAGGAGGACGGTGGCATCGTGCAGCTGGAGAAAATCGCGGCAGTCCACCTCTCCCTCAAATTTTGAGGTGTGGTAAATGAAGACGTCGAGGGGGACGCCGTCGATGACGCGCCCGTCGTGGGCGGCGCACACCTGGTCGGTAATGAGCAGCGCGTCAAAATCGCTGCCGGTATTGTTGGAGCCGTCAGCATAGGAGCCGTATAAAAGGACGGCGTGCGGCGCATAGGTTTCGGCCAGATAGTCTATCATCCGTTTCATGCTCAAGCTCCCCGTGAAGTTTAGTTACGGATAGAGCTTACCATAGGGAGGGCCGATGGGCAAGGCTGATCTTCTTTTCTTTTTCCGCCCGCTCTGCTATAATGAGAAAAAACGGGAAAAGAAGGGGAGGGATACGCCATGCTAAAGCTCCTGCTGGGCCGGGCGGGGACAGGGAAGAGCACCGCCATTTTAAACGCCATCGCCGCCAGCCGGGGAGAGCGGTTCCAGGTCCTCATCGTCCCCGAGCAGCACTCCCACGACATGGAGCGCAAGCTCTGCGCCGTCGCGGGCAATCAGGCGTCAAGCTATGCCGAGGTGCTCTCCTTCACCCGTATGGCCAGCCGGGTCTTTTCGGTCGTGGGCGGCCTGGCGACCCACACGCTGGACGCAGGCGGGCGGCTCCTCCTCATGTATTCGGCCCTCCAGGCGGTGCGCAGCGGGCTAAAGGTCTACGGCAGGCCCTCCCGCCGCCCAGAATTCCTCTCGGGACTCATCGCCACGGTGGACGAGCTGAAGAGCTGCCAGGTCACCCCCGCCCATCTGGCGGTCGCGGGAGAGGACGCGCTCGGCGCCGAGGGGGACAAGCTGTCCGACCTGGCCCTCATTTTCGGCGCTTACGAGACCCTTACCGCCCGCCAGGGGGCCGACCCCAGGGACCGGCTCACCCGCCTGGCCGATGGCCTGCGGGAGAGCCGATGGGCCGCGGGCATGGACCTCTATATCGACGGCTTTACCGATTTTACCCCCCAGGAGCGGCTGGTACTGGCGCAGCTCATGGGTCAGGCCGCCTCTCTCACCGTGGCCCTCACCTGCGACGCACTGGAGGAGCACGACGGCGGGACAGGGGTCTTTTCTCCCGCCCGCCGCACCGCCCGGATCCTCCTGCGGCTGGCACGGGAGCAGAAAATTTCCCAGGAAATAGAAGTTTTGAAGACGGCCGTCCGCCCCCGCTCTCCCGCTCTGGCAGCGGTGGAGGAGCGGCTTTTTGACGTGCAGCCCGCCCCCTGTGGGGAGAGCGGCGGGATTACGCTCTTCGAGGCCAACACCCCCTACTCCGAGGTGGAGTGGGCGGCGGCCGAGATTTTGCGGCTGGTTCGGGAAGAGGGGTACCGCTTTCGGGACATAGCCGTGGCCGCCCGCAGCATGGACGGGTACGGCGGGCTGATCGACGTGATCTTTCCCCGCTACGGTATCCCCGTCTTCCGCGCGGGCATGAGCGATGTGCTTCAAAAGCCGGTCTTCGCGCTGGTCACCTCGGCGCTTGCCGCCGTGGCGGGCGGGTATCAGTATGACGACCTCTTCCGCAATCTCAAGACCGGCCTTACCGACCTTGGCGACGAGGATCGGGACCTGCTGGAGAATTATGCGCTCAAGTGGGACCTCAAGGGCTCACACTGGACCCAGAAGGCGGCCTGGAC
Organism: Pseudoflavonifractor sp.; assembly: GCA_047637855.1. Classification (GTDB taxonomy): domain Bacteria; phylum Bacillota; class Clostridia; order Oscillospirales; family Oscillospiraceae; genus Pseudoflavonifractor. The sequence goes on from JBLJBF010000114.1 coordinate 3,376, forward strand.
CATGCACCCCCGCGGGTATGGCCTGTCCCTCACGCCGGAGGACGAGGCGCTAGTGGCGCGGCTGGACGCGGTCCGCCGCCGGGTGGTGGAGCCGCTGGAGACGCTGCGGAAGAATCCTGATCGGACGGGAATGGGGCAAGCGAAGGCACTTTACAGATTTATGGAGACGGTGGGCCTGCCCCAGGGGCTGCGAGAGCGGACGGCCGCTCTCCGGGAGCGGGGGGAGGGAGCGCTGGCTCAGGAGTACGACCAGCTCTGGGACATCCTGTGCGCGGCCCTGGAGCAATGCGCCCAGCTCCTGGGGGACAGCCCCTTGGAGCTGGAGGAGTTCCGCCGGCTCTTCGAGCTGATTCTCTCCCAGTACGACGTGGGCAGTATCCCGGCCTCTTTGGACCGGGTGACGGCGGGGGAGATGCCCCGGCTCAATCAGAAAGAATGTAAAGTGTTATTCCTTGTCGGGGCGGACGACAGCTCCATCCCCCAGGCCGCCCCGTCCCCCGGCCTTTTAAACGACGACGACCGCAGCCTACTGGCCTCCTACGGGCTGGAGCTGGCCCCCACGCTGTCCGATAAGCTCTACCGGGAGATGACCATTGTCTACGAGACCTGCGCGCTGCCCGGCGAGCGGCTGGCGGTGTCCTGGCCCGCTCTGGGGAGCGAGGGGGAGGCGCGCCGATGCGCCTTCCCGGTCCATAAGTTGCGCGCCCTTTTTCCAGATGTAAAGGTGGTGCGGGAGGCGGCGCTGGACGGCTCCTTCCGCCTGGCGGCGCCCCGCCCGGCTCTGGAGCTGGCGGGCCGATACGGGGGCGTGAGGGAGGCGCTGAAAGCGCTGCCCCAGTACGCCCCCCGGGTGGAGCGGATGGAGGCGGCCCGCAGCCTGGAGCGGGGCAGCCTGACCCGCCCCACGGTGGACGCCCTCTATGGCGCGCGGGTGCCTATGTCGGCCTCCCGCATGGACAAGTACAAGTCCTGCCACTTCTCCTACTTCATGCAGTACGGCCTGCGGGCCGAGCCCCGCAGAACCGCCGGGTTCCAGGCCCCGGAGTACGGAACCTTCATCCACTATGTCCTAGAGCATGTCCTCCGGCAGCCCGCCGGGAGCAAGGAGGAGCTGCGCGCCCTCACCCGGGAGATCGTGGACCGGTACGTGCAGGAGGAGCTGGGGGGCCTGGAGAACGAGACGCCCCGATTCCGCTACCTCTTCCGCCGGCTTTTAAAATCGGTCTACGCCGTGGTGGAGAATGTGACCGAGGAGCTCTCCCGCTCCGATTTCAAGCCCATCGCCTTCGAGCTGGGCTTTGGCGCGGGGAAGGACCTGCCGCCGGTGGAGTTCACCCAGAACGGCGTGACGGTGAGCGTCTCCGGCTTTGTGGACCGGGTGGACGGCTGGGAGAAGGACGGGCGGCTCTACCTGCGGGTGGTGGACTATAAGACGGGACGCAAGTCTTTTGACCTTACAGACGTATGGAACGGCCTGGGGCTTCAGATGCTTCTCTACCTCTTCACGCTTGGGCGGGAGGGAAGCCCCCTCTTTGACAGGAAGGAGCTTGTCCCCGCCGGGGTTCTCTACCTCCCGGCCCGGGATGCGGTGATTGCGGGCAGCCGGACCATGACCGAGGAGGAGCGGCGCGGCGCGGTG
>JBLJBF010000115.1:0-4087 GCA_047637855.1 Pseudoflavonifractor sp.
AGCACGCTGCTGCCCGCGTGCGACGTGCCTGTGGCCCATTTGCCTGAAGAAATGAGAAGGGAAAGCACTTTACATCTTCCCGAGGTGGCCGAGATCGACCTCTCCCGTCACTACACAGAGCTTGCCAAGCAGGTCTTCGGTTTGAACGACGGGTTTTATCCCCTGGGCTCCTGCACCATGAAGTACAACCCCGCCGTCAATGAGGAGATGGCTGCGCTGCCCGGTTTCGCGGGCATCCATCCCCTCCAGGAGACCCACACCGTCCAGGGCTGCCTGGAGGTGCTTACGACCGCCGAGAAGCTGCTGTGCAAGGTCACGGGCATGGATGCCATGACATTCCAGCCCGCGGCGGGCGCCCATGGCGAGTATACCGGAATGCTTATTGTAAAGGCCTATCATAAGGCCAGGGGAGAGCAAAACCGCACCAAGGTCATCGTGCCCGACTCCGCCCACGGCACCAACCCCGCTACCGCTGCCATGTGCGGGTTCCAGGTGGTAAACGTCCCCTCCGGGAGCGACGGCTGCGTAGACCTGGACGCGCTGCGGGCCGCCGTCGGCCCTGACACGGCGGGCCTGATGCTCACCAACCCCAACACGCTGGGCCAATTTGACAAGAACATTCTGGAGATCACCAAGATCGTCCATGAGGCGGGCGGCCTCAACTACTACGACGGGGCCAATCTCAACGCGATTATGGGGGTGGCCCGCCCCGGCGACATGGGCTTTGACGTGGTGCACCTCAACCTGCACAAGACCTTCTCCACACCCCATGGCGGCGGCGGCCCCGGCTCTGGCGCGGTGGGCGTCAAGGAGTTTTTGGCGTGCCACCTGCCCCTGTTCCATGCTGTGGAGGATGCCGGCGGATTCCGCTTTGAGGCGCCCAGCGCCACCATCGGCAGCGTGAAGGAGTTCTACGGCAACTTCCTGGTGGTGGTCCGCGCCCTCTGCTACGCCCTCACTTTGGGCGCGGCGGGTCTGCGGGACGCATCTCAGATGGCGGTGCTCGGCGCGAACTATATGCGTGTCAAGCTGGCGCCCCACTGCCGCATGGCGTCGGACGACATCTGTATGCACGAGTTCGTCATGACTTTGGCCGACCTGAAGAAGGAGACCGGCGTATCGGCCAAGGACGTGGCCAAGGCCATGCTGGACTATGGGATGCACGCACCCACCATGTACTTCCCCCTCATCGTGGAGGAGGCGCTGATGGTGGAGCCCACCGAGACCGAGAGCAAGGAGACCCTGGACTGGGCCTGCGACTGCATCATCGAGATATTGAATCGGGCGAAGGAGGACCCCGCCGCGGTCCAGGCCGCCCCCATCCACACCCCCATCGGCAGGCCCGACGAGGTCGCCGCCGCCCGCAGCCCCAAGCTGTGCTGTGTATTTGGAGGGTGAAATGGCCGAGTTTGACCTGATCGTGGTCGGGGCGGGCCCGGGCGGCTACGTGGCCGCGCTGGAGGCCGCCGCCCTGGGGAAAAAGGTTGCCGTTGCCGAGCGGCGGGAGGTGGGGGGCACCTGTCTCAACCGGGGCTGCATTCCGACCAAAGCCTTGCTCCGGGCAGCCCGCACCTACCGCGAGGCCTCCCACAGCGCCGACTTGGGGGTCACCGTGGCCGGAGCGGCCTGCGACACCCAGGCCATGTACCGCCATGTGGGTGAGGTGACGGCCACCCTTCGGGGCGGCATCGAGGGACTTCTCAAGAAGAGTAAAGTTGAAGTCCTTTCCGGAACTGCCCGGGTGGAGAGAGCGGGGACGGTCAGCGTGGCGGGGGCGGAACACACCGCCGAGCGCATTTTGCTGGCCGTGGGCTCCCGCCCGGCCCGACCGCCCATCCCGGGGCTGGAGCTCCGGGGCGTGGTCACCAGCGACGAGCTGCTGGCGGGCCAGGGGGCGGACGGGGGGCGCATCGCCATCATCGGCGGCGGCGTGATCGGGGTGGAATTCGCCCAGATCTTCTCCGATCTGGGGCGGCAGGTCACCATTCTGGAGGCCCTGCCCCGCATTCTGAATACCATGGACCGGGAGATCTCTCAAAATCTGAGCATGATTTTCAAAAAGCGCGGGGTGGACATCCACGCGGGCGCGTCCGTAAGCGGAATTGAGGCCGAGGGGAATGAGCTGGTCTGCCGGTACACCGAGAGGGAGCTCCCCGGAGAGGTGCGCTGCGATTGTGTGCTGGTCTGCACCGGCCGCCGCCCGGCGACCGAAGAGGTCTTTGCCCCCGGCGTGGGGCCTGCCCTGGACCGGGGCTATGTCCACGTAGACGGGAACTTTGAGACCGATAGGAAAGGCGTATACGCCGTGGGTGACATCGTGGCTGGGGGCCTTCAGCTTGCGCACGTGGCCGAGAGCCAGGCGCGGAATGCTGTCCGCGCCATGTTTGGCGAAGCACCTATAAAGGATTTAGGCTTTATCCCGTCCTGCGTCTTTACCGACCCTGAGATCGCCGCGGTGGGACTCACCGCGGACGAGGCCAAGGCGGCCGGACGGACGGTGACGGTACGCAAATCCCTCACCTCATCCAACGGCAAGTCTCTGGTGGAGGGGGCAGAGCGGGGCTTTGCCAAGCTGGTCTTCGACGGCGGGGACGGCCCCTTGGTTGGGGCCCAGATCATGTGTCCCCACGCCTCCGAGATGATCGGCGGGCTGACCGCCGCCATGGTGGCCGGCCTGACCGAGGCGCAGCTCTCCAAAACGGTATTTCCCCACCCGACGGTGAGCGAGATTTTAAGTCTTTGATCGGGCAACAACAAGGGCTGGCGCATACGCGCCAGCCCACAGCCTGTCGAAAAAGTCTTTTCGACAGGCTGTGGCACTTTTTGAAACACCGTAAGAAGTTTCAAAAAGTGGTTTTCCTGCACGCGAAAGGGAAAGGCTGACGGTTCCCTTTCACACTATCCCTCTCTCCGATTCCTTCAGGCTGGGGATTTATCGACAATCTGAAGGGCTGGCGCATATGCGCCAGCCCTTGCTCTTATGATGGCCGCTCCAGGCAGATCTGTTCGGCTTCGATCCCGTCGAGGAACTCCCTGTCGTGCTCTACCAGAAGCAAAGTGGGACGGTATGCCCGGATGAGAATCTCCAGCTGTACGCGGGAGAAGAGATCAATGTAGTTCAGCGGCTCGTCCCAGATGTAAAGGTGAGCCGCTTCACATAGGCTGCGGGCCAGGAGGACCTTCTTCTTCTGCCCGGCGCTGAACCGGGCCATGTCCTGCTCAAACAGCGCCCGGGAGAAGTCCAGCTTGCGCAGTATGGACTTGAACAGGCTCTCGTCAACTCCGCAGGCCTCAATATAGTCGGACAGGCCGCCCCGGAGGAAGGAGGCGTCCTGGGGGACCACAGAGAGGACAAGTCCGGAGGCCAAGGTCAGCTTGCCGCTATGGGGGATAGGCTCACCGGCGATCAGCTTGAGCAGACTGGATTTTCCCGCGCCGTTGCGGCCCGTAAGGGCGACCCGGTCGCTTTGCATTATGATAAAGGAGATAGGCTTGCATATGACTCCGTCCCCATAGTCCACGGTCAGGTCAACGGCCTCCACCAGGCGCTTTTGCGGGTGGATGAGGGGGCAGAGCTTTAAGTCCGCGGTCTGCTCGATATTCTGCAGAAGCCCCGCCTTTTCCTCGGCCGCCTTCTGCTTGCGGGCCTCGGTGGACTTGGCGCGTTTCATTACCTTGGCCGCCTTGTGGCCGATAAAGCCACGGTCGGCGGCATGGGTGCCGATTTTGGAGGATTCCGCCGCGTCCGACCAGTCCGCCGTGCGCCTGGCCGCCTCCTCCAGCCGGCCCACCTCCTTTCGCAGCCTGTCGTTTTCGGTCTTCTCCCAGGCGTCCCTCCGGGCCTTGTTCTCCCACCAGACCGAGAAACTCCCTTGGGTCACCTGGATATCCTGCCGGTTGATGGATAGAGTGTGGTCGGTGCAGCCGTCCAGAAAGGCCCGGTCGTGGGAGACCAGAATAAAGCCCTTTTTGCGGGCGAGGTACTCACTTACTACCCGGCGGCCCTCCAGGTCGAGGTGGTTGGTGGGCTCGTCGATGAGAAGGAAATTGCCGGGGCGCAGGAAAAGGGCGGCCAGGAGCACCTTGG
>JBLJBF010000116.1:0-4216 GCA_047637855.1 Pseudoflavonifractor sp.
CGGTGTTGTAGGCCACCCAGCCCTCGGTATAGCCGGTGTTATAGTTCTGGGGGGCGTAAGGGTAGCAGGCCTCGGGTGCGTTGGCGTCGATGACCGCTGTATGCTCACCCAAAAGTCCGTTGCCGCCCTTATACTGCATATACCAGCCCAGGTCGGCCCCCTCAAAGTCCCGGGTGAAGTGGTAGAAGGCGGCCCGGCCCGTGGGATTGCGGCCGAAGAGGTCGTCGATAGCGGCCACGCCCAGCTCGGTCAGGCGCTCCTTTATGTCCGCGTCGTCCAGGACCCGGGCCGCGGCGTAGGTGACGGCCTGCAGGCCCGCCTGGTTGCCCGGCTCGTTTTTGGGCGCACCGCCGCTGAGGTAATCACTCTGCTTGTCGGCGTTGGCGTAAGCCGCGCCCGTCCAGTAGTCTTGGGGCAGCGCCTGCCCATTCAGGCTGGGATTGTGGAAGGCGTATCCGCCGTCCCCCGCCGCCATGCTCACCGCCATGCGGATGTCCCACTGGTTGTTGGAGCGGGCGATGGTTTTCCCCGCCCAGCGCTCCAGGGCCGCCTTCAGACCGGCGGGAGCCTGGCTGGGGTACAGCTCCAGGAAATAGGCCAGGGCGGGCACGGTGATGTATTCGCTCATGCGTTGCCCCTTGTTGTAGAAGGGGTCGTTGATGTCGATGCCGGTAATGGTGTACTTGCAGTTCTGATAAGCCGCGTCGAAGAACCGCTGGGCCACTTCATCTCCCAGTCCGTCCCGCTTGGACACCTCATACATGAGCAGGTTGGGGACGATGGAGTGGCCGGGGGGCTGGGAGCCCTTGAGTCCGCCGAAGACGGTCTGAACGCTGTAGAGGTCGTGATTGGTGCCGTTTACGCCGTACCACTGCACGTTGCACTCGTTTGTCCCCCAGACCGAGATGGTGTAGTCCCGGATGGCCTCATAGGTCTCCTTTGGCACATACCGGCTGATCTCGGGGTACAGGTACAGGTAGTAGGCCAATTGCTCCTTGGTGAGCATATGGAGCTGTTTTCCCTCAGTATGGCCCCAGTCGTAGTACCGCAGGGCGGCGAACTGAATGAGCCAGACCAGGTCGGGCTCGTCCTGGGTGCGCAGCTCAGGGTATTCGCAGGTGGCGGCCTCCGGGATGTCATAGGGCAGGTTTTCGTAGAGGGAGGGGTTTGCCATGTACTGAAGCACCATGCCGTTGAGCTCAAAGGAGAACTGGTGGCTGTCCCGCCAGCCAATCCCCGCCACGCCGACCTTGAAGGTGTCCGAGCGGGTCTCACCCATGAAGGCCAGGGCGTTTTTCACGCTGCGGCGCTGGATGAGGTCGGTGCCGATGGTGAAGTCATAGGACTGGGCCGGGCCGCAGGTGATGTAAAAGTCGGTATCGGCCGTCGTCTCCAGGGAGGAGAAGTCGGCGATGCCGCCCATCACCTGGCCCGAGAAGGCCGCCTGCCCGGTGGTTTTGTTGTAGACCTTGAAGGACATGCCGTTAGCCGCGTTGGGCACGCTGGCCCGCTTGGGCTTGCCGTTATCATAGCCAATCTGGTTGACCAGCACGGCGATCTCGTCTGAGCCGCCGCCGCCGGGCGTGTAGACCGGGTCGGCACCGGCTGACGTCCCGGTCAGCTGGATGGAGTCGGCGTAGGCCGTCCCCGGCCCTATCGGGGACATGGAGATGCTAAGGGCAGTTCCCGCCGTGGCAGAGACGGTGCAGAGTTTCGTCCAGCCGGAGGGCTTTCCGTTGGGGCTGAGCGATACCTTCCAGTTGCCGTTCAGGCTGCTGATATCAAAGCTGAGCGGGGCCAGGGTCACGCCGTTCGCCGTCTCCGGGATCCAGTAGTATACACCAAAGTTCCCGGTGGACGGGGGATAGTTGGACCAGGCGGCAGTGGCGAAGAGCTCTGTGGTGACGTGGAGGCCGCTGCCATCCGAGCCATTGGGACTGGCCGCGGTGGTCCAGGCCCCGGTGCTCTGGAAGAAACTGTCCTCATTGTGCCAGATGGTGCTCTCATGGCCCGGGTCGCTTGTCTCCACAAAGCGCACGTCGGCCACCCGGCTGTGCGTCCCCGCGGTGGTGACGGTGAGCCTGAAATACTCGCCGCCTGTGCCGCTGAAGTAGAAGGTGCCTACTGTGTTCCAGCAGTTGGCCGCCATGGCGGTCGGCTGTACGCTGGCATTCTCCTGTTTCGTGTGGACTGTGCCCGTCATCTTCATGACGCTCTGTTCCTGGGCAATGTTCCAGAAGGCCACTTCGTACCAGCCGGGGGCCAGCCCCGAGGGCATGAACTGGACGTATTGGCCCACGGTTCCGGAGTAGACCGAGGGGCTGTCCTTGGTGGAGCCGGTGAGGGAGCTGGGGCTCCATCCATCCGATTTGGTGACGCCCGCGCTGTTGAGCGTCATGTGGCAGACGGCGGGCCCGGCATCGGCCGGCTCAAAGGCGGGGGCCGATTCCCCCTGCGCCGACGGCAGGACCACGCCCTCATATACCGTGAGGTTATCAAAAAGGGCTTTGCTGTTGTATGCCCGCAGGCCGAGCTGGCCGTCCGCGGCGGCAGCGGTATACGCGGCGGTCTGCTGCCCGTCCATATAGCAGATTATCTGCTTGCCGTCCACCGTCATGCGCAGGCGGTGTGCGCCGTTAGGCGCACCCACCAGCGGAGCAGTCACCAGAGACGAGGGCGAGCCGCCGTTCACCCACTGACGGAGCTGGACGGTGCTCGAAGCGCCATTGTCAATGCGGTAGTGGTAAAAATTATTATTGTCGGTGTGAAACAAAGTGAGCCCGCCGCTATACCCACCCGTACCCGACAGCGGCGTTAGCTGCATATCCAAAACAACGGTGTACGCCTCGGGCAAATTCTGACTTGCCGATGGCAATGTCGCCAGCAATCCGGAACCCGCGCTGCTGACGCCCTGGAGGGCGGAGCCGCTCTTGAGGGGCATCAGCGACCAGCCCTCCGCGCCTGAGAGCTCGGCGGGCAGCGTGGAGAAGTCGGCCTGATAGAGGACGGCCGGTCCGGGCTCAGGCTCCCCGGCGGGGACCAGCTGGAAGAAGTCGAACGCGCCGCCGTAGCGCCCGTTTGTATTCGCGCTGTTTTTCCCGGCCAGTGTAGCCGTCACGGTGTTCGCACCGGCATTTAACTGGGCGGGTCCGATCTTATGCTCCACAAATTTACCGCTTGCGGCCGCATTGTAGAGGTCCACGGGCTCTCCCACATTGGTCCCATTGACCGAGAATTGAAAGATCCCCCGATCCGGATTGTCCTTCGTGGTGACATAGAGCTCGTAACTGCCGCGCTCTGGGACAGACAGCGTAAAGCGTATCGCCTGCCCCGCCGCGGAGGCGGTCTGTACAAAGGTGAATGACCCGTGCTCCGCGCTGCTTCCGCTGCCCTTTTGCACGGTAAATTCACCGTCCCAAACCCCCGTAACGGTGGGCGAGGCGTTCTCCGCCTCGATGATGATCTCTTCGCCGTTGGCCGCGCCTGCCGGGAGCATTCCCAGCAACAGGGCCACCGTCAGCAGCGCCGCCAAGGTTCGCTTTGCCTGTCTCATTGCCTCTCTCCTTTCAATGGGGCGGAGCCGCGCCCGAGGTGACTTCGGACGCGGCGCTCCACCAAGTCTATTGGGTTTGTGATCCGACCATGACGCGCACAAAGCGCATGAGCATGGCGGCGACCTCTGAGCGGCTGGCGCTGCCCTGGGGGGCCAGTCTTCCGTCGGGCTTGCCGCTGAGGATGCCGGTCTCCACGGCCCATGCCATTGCCTCGCTGGCCCAGGCGCTCACCTCGCCGGCGTCGCTGTGGGTAGGCGCGGCGTGCGCAGTCTCCTGTATGCCCGCGTAGCGGTAGAGCATGGCGCAGAGCTGCTCACGGGAGACGGCGGCGCTTGGCTGGGAGCCGTCTGAGATGCCGGTCTCCACGGCCCAGGCAGCCGCCGCCGAGTACCAGGCCGCGCCGCCCGTACCGTTTTTCTGCCCGTCCAGACGGTAGAGCACGGTCAGCAGCATGGCCCGGTCCATGAGCAGGTCGGGGGCAAAGGTCTCGGGCCCGGTCCCCTGGAAGAGCTCCCGCGCCGTGACGAAACGGATGCTGTCGCCATACCAGGCGGAGGAGGGCGCGTCGCGGAAGCTGCGGCCTCTGTTCTCAATGCGGACGGTCAGGCCGCGCTCCGCCACCAGACGGACGCCGGTCCCGGTGGCGAGGGAGAGGGGGAGGA
>JBLJBF010000117.1:0-4255 GCA_047637855.1 Pseudoflavonifractor sp.
ACCACCATCTTCGACCACCACGCCTCCTTCGCCGAGATCCCCGGCTCCCTCTTTGCCATCAAGGACGTGTGCCGGGAGCTGGGCATCCGCGCCAACCTCTGCTACGAGGTATCGGACCGGGACGGCGAGGAGAAGGCCCTCCAGTCTATTCAGGAGAACGCCGACTTCGCCAAGTGGGCCAGGGAGCAAAATGACGACATGATTACCGCCATGTTCGGTGGACATGCCCTCTTCACCATCAGCGACAAGACCTTCGAGCGCATGGTGGCCGCCAATAACGGCATGACCGGCTACCACATCCACGTGGCCGAGGGCATGAACGACGTGTACGACTCCCTGCGCAGCTATGGCTGCCGCCCCGTGAACCGCCTGCTCAATCACGGCATCCTGGGCGAGAAGACCATGCTGGGCCACTGCATCCACGTCAATGCTGCCGAGATGGACATCATCAAGGAGACGGGCACCAGCGTGGTCACCAACCCCGAGAGCAACATGGGCAACGCCGTGGGCGTGACCCCCGTTCTCAAGCTCTACGAAAGGGGCATCCCCGTGGCCCTGGGCACCGACGCATATACCCACGATATGCTGGAGAGTCTGAAGGTGGAGCTGATCATCCAGCGTCACAACGCCTGCCACCCCAACGTGGGCTGGTGCGAGACCATGGACGCCCTCTTTAAGACAAACCCCTTCGTCGCCGCCAAGTTTATCAAAAAGCCTCTGGGCATTCTGGCCCCCGGCGCGGCCGCCGACGTCATTGTCATGGACTACAAGCCCTTTACCCCCTTCTCCGCTGAAAACATCGACGGCCATATGCTCTTCGGCATGATGGGCAAAAACTGCCGCACCACCGTCATCAACGGCAAGGTCCTCTACAAGGACCGCGCGTTCGTAAACATCGACGAAGACCGCATCAACGCCTGGACCATGGAGCAGAGCAAAAAGCTCTGGGGCGCGCTCAATCACCGCAGCTATTAAAGCGAGCCGGCCCTCCCGGCCTTTTCCTAAAGATAACCCATCCAAATTTATAAAACCGGAGGTTTTATTATGAGCGACATTATGCGTCCCATCCCCTTCGATCAGCTGATCGGCTGGGCACTCAACGAGTACAGGGGCCATGGCAGTGTGTTTGGCGTGAGCAAGCTGGTCAGACATACCGACGGCAGAGCGCTGCCCATTTTCCGCGAGAAGATCGAGTCCCCCTTCGGCCCCGCCGCCGGGCCCAACACCCAGCTGGCCCAGAACATCATCGCCTCCTACGTCTCCGGCTCCCGGTTTTTCGAGCTGAAGACGGTCCAGATCATGGACGGCGAGGAGCTGGCCAAGTGCGTGGCCAAGCCCTGTATCACCGCCGGGGACGAGTGCTATAACTGCGAGTGGTCCACCGAGCTGTATGTCCCCCAGGCGTACGACGAGTATGTCAAGGCCTGGTTTGCCTGCAAGCTGCTGGCCAAGGAGCTGGGCCTGGGCGACCCGGACGGGTTTGTCTTTAATATGAGCGTGGGGTACGATCTGGCGGGCATTCAGTCTGAGAAGATCGACCGATATATCGAGGGCATGAAGGACGCCTCGGGCAGCGAGATCTGGCGTACGTGCATGGACTGGACCCTCTCTAACCTCAGCTTCTTTGAGCAGGTGGACGCAGCCTATGTCAAAGCCATCTCCGCCCGGGTGTCCGACTCCATTACCGAGTCCACCCTCCACGGCTGCCCCCCCGACGAGATCGAGCGCATCGCCTCCTACCTCATCACGGAGAAGAACTTGAATACCTATGTCAAATGCAACCCTACCCTCCTGGGCTACGAGTTTGCCCGCAAGACCCTGGACGGCCTGGGCTACGACTATATCCAGTTCGACGACCACCACTTCAAGGAGGACCTCCAGCGGGAGGATGCCTTCCCCATGTTCCGCCGCCTCATCGCCCTCACCAAGAGCCGCGGCCTGGAGTTCGGCGTGAAACTGACCAACACGTTCCCCGTGGACGTGGCGGCGGGCGAGCTGCCCAGCCAGGAGATGTATATGTCGGGCCGTTCCCTCTACCCCCTCACCATCTCTCTGGCCGCCATCATCTCCGGAGAGTTTGACGGCAAGCTGCGCATCTCCTACTCGGGCGGCGCCGACTACGGCAACATCGAGGACCTGTTCGACGCGGGCATCTGGCCCATCACCATGGCCACCACCGTGCTCAAGCCCGGCGGATACGAGCGGTTCAGCCAGATCGGCGAGCTGCTCAAGGGCAGGGAGAGCGGCGCGTTTACAGGCGTGGACGCGGCCAAGGTGGCCGCCCTGGCCGAGGCCGCCAAGAGCGGCGCGCGCTATACCAAGCCCATCAAGCCCCTGCCCCAGCGTAAGATGAGCAAGCCCCTCCCCCTCATCGACTGCTTTGAGGCTCCCTGCCGGGAGAGCTGCCCCATCCATCAGGACATTCCCGCCTACCTCAAGCGGGCCGGCGAGGGCAAGTACGACGAGGCCCTGAACGTTATCCTGACCCGCAACGCTTTGCCCTTCATCACGGGCACCATCTGCCCCCACCCCTGCGGCAACAAGTGTATGCGCAACTACTATGAGGACACCGTCCATATCCGGGCGGTCAAGCTGGAGAGCGCCCTTCAGGGCACCGCCGCCGTTCTGCCCACCCTGAAGCCCAAGGCCTCCCAGGCGGGCAAGAAGGTCGCCGTCGTGGGCGGCGGCCCCGCCGGTATCGCCGCCGCCTTCTTCCTGGCCCGCGAGGGTGTGGACGTGACGGTGTTCGAGCGCAGAAACGCCCCTGGCGGCATCGTCCGCCATGTGGTGCCCGAGTTCCGCATCTCGGCCGAGATGGTGGAGCGCGATGTGGACTTCGCCAAGGCCATGGGCGCCAAGTTTGAGACTGGCGTGGAGGTCAGGAGCGTCTCTGCCCTCATGGAGCAGGGCTACACCCACGTCATTCTGGCCACCGGGGCCTGGGTTCCCGGCTCCGCGGGCCTGGAGTACGGCGAGGAGATGAACGTGATCCACTTCCTGGAGCAGGCCCGCTCGGCCCCTGAGAAACTCTCTTTGGGCAAGGATGTGGTGGTCATCGGCGGCGGCAACACCGCCATGGACGCCGCCCGCGCCGCCAAGCGCCTGCCCGGCGTCGAGAACGTCCGCCTGGTCTACCGCCGCACCAAGCGCTATATGCCCGCCGACGAGGAGGAGCTTGCGCTGGCCCTGGAGGACGGGGTGGAGTTCATGGAGCTGCTGGCCCCCGTGGGCGTAAAGGACGGCGTGCTCACCTGCAAGGTGATGGAGCTGGGCGCCCCTGACGCCTCGGGCCGCCGCTCCCCCGTGGAGACGGGCCGGACGGTGGAGATCCCCGCCGCCGCCGTCATCACCGCCGTGGGCGAGCTGGTGGACAGCGAGCTCTTCAAGGCCAACGGCCTGGAGCTGGATAAGCGCGGCAAGGCCGTGGTCAATGGCAGCATGGAGGGCAGCGTGAAAAACCTCTATGTGGTGGGCGACGCCCGCCGCGGCCCTGCCACCGTGGTGGAGGCCATTGCCGACGCCAGCGCCGCCGCCGCGGCCATCGCCGAGTTTGACCCCGAGGTGGATGTGGAGAAGAACATCTCCGCCGATTACGCCAAGGCCAAGGCCAAGCACGGCGACCTGGTGCTGGATGTGGACCCCGGCCACGACAAGCGCTGCCTTGCCTGCCCCACCGTGTGCGAGGCCTGCGCTGAGGTCTGCCCGAACCGGGCCAACATCACCGTCAGCGTCCCCGGCAAGCGTCAGCGCCAGATCGTCCATGTGGACGGCATGTGCAACGAGTGCGGCAACTGCGGCACCTTCTGCCCCTATGACGGCCTGCCCTATAAGGATAAATTCACCCTCTACTGGAGCGAGGGGGATTTTAACAACAGCACCAACGCGGGCTGGCTTCCCAGAGGGGGCGACAGCAGCGTCTGCCTGGTTCGCCTGGGCGACAGCGTGAGGGAGTACGACGTGGCTGACGAAAATTGCGGGCTCTACGAGGACGTCCGCCAGCTCATCCTGGCAGTGCGCGACTCCTACGGCTACCTCATTCGGTAACGCAAAACGACCGCCGCGTTCGGCCGCCGCGCCACCCCCGCCCTGTGAGTAAATCCCCCCGGCCCGAAGGAATCGGAGGGAGGGATCGTGTGAAAGAGGGTCGTCAGCCTTCCCCTTTCGCGTGCAGGAAAACCATTTCTCATAACTTTATTAAAATTATGAGAAATGCTATAGCCTGTCGAAAAGTCCTTTTCGACAGGCTGTGGATCGG
>JBLJBF010000118.1:0-7655 GCA_047637855.1 Pseudoflavonifractor sp.
AAGGCGGCCGAGCTGCTGCGCACCACCGACGATAAGACCTACGTGGTGGCCGAAAAAGTGGGCTACGACGAGCCGAACTATTTCAGCTATGTTTTCAAACGGAAATTCGGGGTGTCCCCGTCGCAGTACCGCAAGTAGCCCGATTTTTTGGGGCTGAGCCGCAGTGTATATTGTACCCCGTAGGGGTCGATGTCCTCATCGACCCGCCAAGGCGGCAGGGGTCCATCGTACCACGCGGCCGCCCGTGATTTTATAACAGAGAGGAGAGGCAGAGGTGGCGAAGGGGATCATTGCGTGGCTCAACCGGCGGTTTTCCAGGGGCAGCATCCGCAGCACCATGTTCGCCTCTTTCACCATCAGCGCCATCGCGGCGATTATGCTCACCGGTGTCACGCTCTACGTCCGTTTTTCGGTTCAGCTGGACGCCACCATCAGCCAGGAAAACGAGATGCTGGTGGACCAGGTGAGCCAGTCCCTGTCCACCTATCTGCGTGATATGATCCGCCTGTCCGACTCCATCAGCTACAACGTGGCCAAAAATACCAACATTGAGGACGTCACCCTCCTGTCTGAGCGGATGCGCCTTTTGTACAATACCTACAGCGACTATGTGGAGAACATTGCCCTCTTCACAAACGACGGGAGGCTTCTTGCCACCGCGCCCCCGGCCAGAGCCCAGGAGGGGGTGTCCGCGGTCGGGTTCGACTGGTTTGTCCGGGCGCTGGGCCGTACCGAGAACATCCACTTCGGCGGCCCCACGGTGGAGAACTTCTTTGCCGACGTGGGGTACGACTACAAGTGGGTCATCCCCCTCTCCTGCGCCGTGGCGCTGACCCAGGGGAAGGATACCCAGGTGGGCGTGCTCCTCATCGACCTGAAGTACCAGGCCCTGTCGGATATTCTCAGCAACGTCCAGCTCTCGGGCAGCGGGTACGCCTACCTCATCGACGGCACGGGGCAGATGCTCTACCACCCCTACCGCCAGCGCATTGCCACCGGGATGCTCACCGAGACCAACCTCCAGGCCGCCGGGCGGCCCGACGGGGTGTACACCGAGGAAAACGGCGGGCAGGCCCGCTCGATTATCATCCGGGGGGTGGGGTACACCGGCTGGAAGGTGGTGGGGGTCGTGGGCAGGCCCAGGATCACGCTGGGCGGCAGCCAGGATATTTTGTCCATCGTGGTCATCTTCTGCGCCTTCTTGGAACTGCTGATCTTGATCAACTTCAACCTGGCCAAGAAGATCACCGACCCCATCCACCTGCTGGAGGAGTCGGTGGCCGGGCTGGAGCAGAGCATGGAGGGGACCATCTACGTGGGGGGTACGGCCGAGACCCTCGCCCTTGGCCTGGCCATACAGAAGATGGTGGGCCAGATGCGTAAGCTGACCGACGACATCGTCCGGGAGCACGAGCAGAAGCAAAAGAGCGAGCTCAACGCCCTCCAGGCCCAGATCAACCCCCATTTCCTCTATAATACGCTGGACACCATCGTCTGGATGATCGAGAACGACAGACAGGAGGATGCGGCGAGGGCCATCACGGCATTGGCGCGGTTTTTCCGCATCAGCCTATCCAAGGGGCGCAACATCATCCCCGTGCGGGACGAGCTGGAGCATGTGCGCAACTACCTGCTGATCCAGGAGATGCGCTATAAAAACAAATTCCGCTACGCGGTGGAGTGCGGCGAGGCGGTGGGGGGCCTATCCACCATCAAGCTGGTGGTCCAGCCCATTGTGGAGAACGCCATCTACCACTCCATGGACTTTATGGACGGCGGGGACGGGCTCATCCTCATCCGGGCGGAGGCGCAGGACGGAGTTTTGCGCATCTCGGTAGAGGACAACGGCCTGGGCATGACCCCCGACGTGGTGCGGCGGCTGCTGGACGGGCCGCCCAAGGAGGAGTCCAGGTATCCCAGCCGCGGCTCGGGCATCGGGCTGAAGAACGTGCAGGACCGCATCCGGCTCTACTTCGGGCCCCAGTATGGCGTTGACATTCGGAGCGAGCCCGATGTGGGCACCCGAATTACGCTGACGATGCCCGCGGTGCCCTATGGGGAAATGGAGGAATCGTGATGAAAAAAGGAGAACGGGGTCTTTTTTTCGCGGTGCTCCTGGTGCTGGTTACCGCTTTGGTGCTGCTGGTGGTGCAGAAGGTAAGGGGGGACGACGCGCCCAAGATCTACCGCGTGTCGGTTTTGCTGGACGGGGCCGACGGCAACGGCTGGAGGAATTTCCGCGCGGGGCTGAACCAGGCGGCGCTGGAGCGGAACGTGGACCTGCGCTTCATCACCCGGTACGACGGCGAGGGCGGCCAGACCGACGTGCTCCGCCAGGAGTGGGAGGGGGAGACCGAGGGGGTCATCCTCGTCCCGGCCGACGCGGAGAAACTGGGTGAGACTTTGAGGGAAGCCCCGGCGGGGCTCGCCGTATGCGTGGTGGGGCCCGCCCTCTCTGCCGGGCGGGTGGACAGCTATGTCTCCCCCGACTATGACAGGATGGGTCGCCGCCTGGCCGATGCCGTGGCCGCGGCGGGAGGGACCTGTACCCTCTTCATCAGCGAGAAACCCAGCGCGGCGGCCGGCCTCATCGCGGCGGGGCTGGCGGCGGGGCTGGAGGAGCGGGGAATTGTCCTCACCCGGGAGACGGTGGGGGGCAATGGCATTGCCGGTCTGCCTGAAAAAGGGACGCTGGCGGCGGTGGAGAGCGCGGTGGCCGAGGCGCTGTGCGACGCCCCCGGCGGTGCGGGGCGGATCTATGGCATAGGCACCTCTGACCGGCTCCTCCGGAGCCTTGAGGATGGAACGGCCGCCGCTCTGGTGGTACAGAGCGACTTTGACGCGGGCTATCTGTCCCTTTCCCGGGTGGTGTCCCGTCTCTCCCAGGAGAAGGCGGGCAACGCGGCGCTGGAGAGCTACTGCGCCACACGGGAGAATATGTTTGAGTACCCCATGAGCGATATTCTATTCAGTACCTACTAGAGGAGGTGGCCGCTATGCGTATCCGCCGCGTTCTGGCGCTTGCCATGGCCGCCCTGCTGGTTTTACCGGCGGGCTGTGGGAAGGGTGAACCGAGGGAAGAGCCCATCCGTATCGGCGTTTTCATTTATAAAGGGGACGACACCTATATCGCCAATATGGTCGCCGTTCTCCAGGAGCAAGTAGATGCCTACTGCCGGGAGACGGGGGCCAAGGTTCACCTCGCCGTGTCCGATGCCCAGGAGAGCCAGGCCACCCAGAACGACCAGATCGACCGGCTCATCTCCCTCAATTACGATGTGCTCTGCGTCAACCTGGTGGACCGCACCGACGCGGGGCGGGTGGTGGACAAGGCCCGCGCCGCCGACGTGCCGCTCATCTTCTTCAACCGGGAGCCGGTGCAGGAGGATCTGACCTCCTGGAGCAAGGTGTACTATGTGGGCTCGAACGCCCGGGAGTCGGCCGAGCTCCAGGCCGGCATCGTGCTGGACCGCTGGGAGAAGGACCGGGCCTCCCTGGACTTAAACGGCGACGGGATCTTGCAGTATATCATGCTGGAGGGGGAGACCCGGCATCAGGACACCATCATCCGCACCGAGGTGCCCATTCAGACCCTCAAGGACGCGGGCGTTCCCCTGGAGCGGGTAGACGGGGGCCAGGCAAACTGGATCCGCAGCCAGGCCGCCGCGCTGACTGAGGGCTACTTCGAGGCCCACAGGGGGGCCATTGAGATGATCTTCTGCAACAACGACGATATGGCCCTGGGCACCGCCGACACGGTGCAGAGGCTGGGCCTGGACTTTCACAACATCGTGGGCATTGACGGCACCCCCCAGGGCATCGCGGCGGTGGACGACGGAAGACTGATGGGCACCGTGGTCATGGACGGACCGGCCCACGGCGAGGTCATCTTCCGCATGGCCCTGGCCCTGGCCAAAGGGGAGGATGTGTCGAAGGTTGCCGACATCGGGGAGGACCGCTCGGTGCGCATCCCCATGTATGTCTACACCGGGAGCGGATCCTAGGGCGTTTGGTGGAAATGTACAATGGATTTTTTAAACTGAGGAGATATTTTATATAAGTCAGTAGGATTTTCTATGGTTTTTTCCTTTGTCTCCAGATATGATAGGGGACAGACAGGTCCACAGCCTGAAAAAATAAGGAGGAAATTTTGAAATGAAGAAACTGACCGCCTTGCTGCTCTCTGCTGTTCTGGTACTCAGTCTGGCCGCCTGCGGCGGCACTCCCGCCGCGTCCCCCTCCGGCTCTGCTGCTCCTTCGGGCTCCGCCGCTCCCTCCGCTTCCACCCCGGTCAAGGCCGGCGGCACCATCGGCATCTGCATTTACAAGTTTGACGACAACTTCATGACGGTGTATCGGAACAACCTCCAGTCCATCCTGGAGAAGAAGGGCTACAAAGTCACAATCGCGGACGGCAATAACGACCAGGCCAAGCAGACCGAGCAGATCAACACCTTTATCACCCAGGGTGTGGACGCGCTGATCATCAACCCCGTCCAGACCACCGCTGCCGCCGCCATCATCAACCTGGTAAAAAGTGCGAATGTCCCCACTGTGATCATCAACCGTGAGCCTTCGGCCGCCGATATGAACCTCTACGACAAGCTGGCTTACGTGGGCGCCGACGCCTCCCAGTCCGGCACCTTCCAGGGTCAGATCATTGCCAACAGCCCCAATAAGGGCGACATTAACGGCGACGGCGTGGTCTCTTACATCATGATCCAGGGCGACCCCGAGAACGTCGATGCAAAGCTGCGCACCGAGTACTCCGTGAAGGCGCTCACCGACGCCGGCATCAAGGTCGAGCAGCTCGATATGCAGCGCGGCGACTGGGATCAGGAGAAGGGCCAGACCATCTGCGCCAACGACCTGGCCAAGTTCGGCGATAAGGTTGAGGTTGTCTTCTGCAACAACGACGCTATGGCGCTGGGCGCGCTGCAGGCCATCAAGACTGCCGGCCGCACCGTGGGCAAGGACATCTATCTGGTCGGTGTTGACGCACTGGATGACGCTGTTGCCAAGGTAAACTCCGGCGAGATGACCGGCACCGTGCTGAATGACGCCGTGGGCCAGGCATCCAAGGCTGTCGATGTCATGGAGATGCTGCTCAATGGCAAAACCGTCGAGAAGAAGTACATCGTCGATTATGTCATGGTGACCAAGGACAACGTTGCCGACTACATGAAGAAGTAAGCATAAGGGCTGACAGGGAGTGCGTGTGCGTGAATGCGCGCACGCACTCTCTTCAATCTCGCTTTTGGCAGAGGAGTCCATCCTGCGCAAAAGTCTCATAGGGGGGTCAGTGAATGTCGGAATATCGCTTGGAGATGCGCGACGTGGAAAAGAGTTTTCCCGGCGTCAAGGCGCTGGACCACGCGCAGCTCAGATTGCGGCCAGGCACAGTACACGCGTTGATGGGCGAGAACGGTGCCGGCAAATCCACACTCATGAAATGTATGTTTGGCATCTACAAAATGGATGGCGGACAGATTTTTTATGAGGGAGAGCCCATCAATATCAAGGACCCGCTGGATGCCCTGAATCACGGCATTGCCATGGTTCACCAGGAGCTTCAGCCCATACCGGAGCGCAGCGTCGGTGAAAATATTTTCGTGGGCCGCTATCCCACAAAAAAGATACTGGGTATCATCCCCATTATCGACCATAAGAAAATGTATGAGGATACCGCGAAGCTGCTGAAGGAGGTCCGCCTGCCCTTCGACCCGAAGGCCAAGCTGGGCAGCCTTTCCGTGTCTCAGATGCAGCTTGTGGAGATTGCCAAGGCGGTCTCCGCCAACTGCAGGGTGCTCATTTTGGACGAACCTACCTCTTCCCTCACGGAAAATGAGGTGGAGGCGCTTTTCTCTATTGTGGAGGAACTGAAGGCGAAAGGCGTGTCCATCGTCTACATCTCCCACAAGATGGACGAGATTCTCAGGATTTCGGATGAAGTCACCATCATGCGCGACGGCCAGTATATCGGCACCTGGCCGGCCAGCGAGCTGACGACCGATGTCATTATTACAAGAATGGTGGGCCGCGAGCTTACCAATCTCTATCCGACCCGTTCCAATACCCCGGGCGAGGTGGTGTTTGAGGTGAAGAACTTCACTTCGATCAATCCAAAGTCCTTCCGGGATGTAAGCTTTGAGCTTCACAAGGGGGAAATCCTCGGCATAGGCGGACTGGTGGGCGCCCAGCGCACCGAGCTTATGGAGGGGCTTTTCGGCATTCGGGCGCACGCTTCGGGGCAGATGATCTACAAGGGAGAGGAGATCCGGGTGAACCGGCCCAGCGCCGCCATCCGAAAGGGCCTGGCCATGCTCACCGAGGACCGCCGGGCAACCGGTATTATGGGTGTGCTCTCGGTGTCAGATAACGTGTCCATTGCCTCGCTGGATCAGTATGTGGACTTAGGGATCGTGCTGAACCAGAGAAAAATCGCGCAGCTGGTCAAGGACAATGTGGCAAAGCTCTCCATAAAAACACCCTCCGGGAAAACCCCCATCCAGTCCCTCTCCGGGGGCAACCAGCAAAAGGTGCTGATCAGCCGCTGGCTTGCCAACGACCCGGACATTTTCATCCTGGACGAGCCTACGAGGGGGATCGACGTGGGCGCAAAATACGAAATTTACTGTATTATTGCCGAGCTTGCCAAGCAGGGAAAGAGCATTATTATGATCTCTTCCGAAATGGGGGAGCTCATTGGTATGTCCGACCGGATCATGGTAATGTGCGACGGCAGCGTGACAGGTTTCATAGATGGCGATAAGGCCACCCAGGAGAACATCATGGAACTGGCCGCACAGTTTAAGTAAAAGGGGAGACGGAATATGGAACAAACCGGTAAGCGCTTGAAAAGCCAAACCGTCACTAGCTTTCTGTCCAACAATGCCATTACCATTCTCATTCTTTTGATGGTCATTTACGTGGGCGTGAATAAGGCCAACTTCTTTTCGGTGAGAAACGGCATGAACCTGGCGATCAACACCGCAACCCGTTTTATCATCGCCTGCGGCGTATCCGGGTGCCTGATCACCAGAGGAACCGATTTGTCAGCCGGCCGTATGGTCGGCCTGGGGGCCTGCGTCTCGGCCACGCTGCTGCAGTCGGTTGACTACGGCTCCCGCTTTTTCCCGGGACTGCCCGACGTGCCGATCATCGGCGGAATGCTGGCCTCTATGCTGGTATGCGGCATTTTCGGCATTATCAACGGCCTGGTGATCGCCTATCTGAAGGTTCCGCCCTTTATCGCCACATTGGGTATGCAGACCATCGTCTACGGCATCTGCCTGGTATACACCGGGGCCGACCCCATGGGCGGGTTCAAGCAGAGCTATACCGATATCGCCCAAAAGTCGCTGTTCGGCGTCATCCCCTGGCTTGCCATTTTCGCGCTGGCGGTAGGCGTGTTCACCTGGTTCCTCTACAACAAGACCCGCCACGGAAAGTACATGTACGCCATCGGCGGCAATGAGAACGCGGCCTCGGTAGCCGGCGTCAACGTGGCCGCCTCCATCATCCGCATCTATTTCCTGGCCGCGCTGCTGTACGGCCTGGCCGGGTTCCTCACCGGGGCCAAAGCCGGCGGCGCGTCCGTGCAGACCGGCTTTGGCTATGAGCTGGAGGCCATTGCCGCCTGTACGATCGGCGGC
>JBLJBF010000119.1:0-3149 GCA_047637855.1 Pseudoflavonifractor sp.
AAGGATGCTCTATCTTTACGAAGGTATCTCTCCCCTATCTCTGTGCTAGTAGAGCCACTTACTCTCTGTCCAGATGATAAAATGAGGTTTGGATCATGCGCGCTTAACGAAGCACTCTAGCATAGCGGAAACCTCGGAGCGGGTAGCGAGGGCTGTAGGATTAAGTCTGCCATTGGCGCCCCGGATGATACCGCTCTCCACGGCCCAGCCCATGGCCTCGGCCGCCCAGGCAGACACGCTGCCGGCATCGCTAAACCCGCTGAGATCACCTTCGGTCTTCTTTGCCTTGACGTAGCGGTAGAGCATGGCAGCAAGCTGCTCGCGGGTAATGCTGGCCTCATGATTCGTCCCGTCAGAGATACCGGTCTCTTTGGTCCACTCCATGCCCATACTGTAACAGTTCTCACCCACGGCGGTGTCCTGCCCGTCCAAGCGGACCAGAATGGTCATCAGCATAGCCCGGCTGGTGGATGCGGCTGGGGAGAAGGTCTCTGTGACGGTGCTGCCCATCAGCTCACGGCTGGCGACGAACTGCACCGAGGTATCGAACCAGTCCTTTGTGCTTACATCAATGAACCGCTAGCCGCCCTTCCAACACAGCGCGGAGGAATGTCCAGCACCCATTAGGCTCTCCGCCCACCCGCAGAGTTTTGTTGTTCGGACCAAGGAAGGCAAGGCGCATGCCTATCGAGTTTCGCTAATTACATCTCCCGAGAGATGTCAGAAGCCAGGCCTTAAACTTGTCTGTGTCAAGAGTGGCGCAGACTTTGGCGTTTGGAGGCTGCTTTAGGAAGTTCTCAAGGTCAATGACAGTACAACCTTTAGTGTACTCTCCGGCAAGTTCTACATCTACGAAAACATCGACCATCTCGAACATTTCGGGGCAGAGAAGGTAGGCTACCGCACAGCTGTCATACATCCGCAAGCCGGTCTTCATGCTGCCGGAGCGGTAATTTTGGAAGAGGCAGTAGATCATCTCACCGGTATTGTTCATGTACTTGATTTTTGCGCAATCCTCGAGATAGACCAGCGCAGCGTGGCCCACATCAAGGGGGGCAATGGCGATAGGAACACCGCTTTTAAGGACCATTTTGGCAGATTCCGGGTCGCAATGGATGTTGAACTCGCTCATGACGCCCGTGTTGCCCCGGGTCAGGGATCCGCCCATCATGGCAATCTCCCGGATGTTTTTCTTCACCTCGGGATAGGTATGCAGGAGTAGGGCCACATTGGTCAGCGGGCCGATGGCCAAAATCGTCATGGGCTCTGGGCTCTCCAGGATAGCGCGGCGCATGGCGGTGACTGCGTGCTCCTCAATCAGGAGCGTGGGGTCGCCGTCGGCAAAGTCATACCCGTCCATGCCGCTGGCACCGTGGATATCACTGGCGTCTACAAAGGGACGGATGAGGGGCGCGCGGGCCCCCATGGCGACAGGGACGCGCTTGTCAAAGTGACGCAGGAGCTTGAGAGCGTTGGCTGTCACCAGCTCAACGGCCACATTGCCCGTTACGGTGGTGATGAGCTTGACATCCAGCGCATCGCTAAACAGTGCGATGGCAATGGCGACGGCGTCGTCAATGCCCGGGTCGGTGTCAATGATAATGGGGCGCTTGGTCGATTCCATCTAATGGTCTCCTTCCTTCGTAATACCGCCGCCCCGTTCCAGGGGTGGCAGATTAATAACACTGTCCGATCAGATGGTGTACCAAATTATCCCACATGGTCGGGAAGCTCTCCCACTCAAAGAACTCTCTTGGGCCCCAATGGGGCGCGCAGTCAGAGGCAAAAATAGCCGCCTTCCCCTTGCCCCGCGAGGCCACGGCGAGAAATGGATCGCCGTTCATGGTCATCAGCACCTCGGCGTCGGCCATCGGTGCGGCCTTGTTGTAGCCCAGGAAGAAGGGCCACTCCTCCCCCACACCCATGAGAACAGGGTGATCCCCGTCTGTCACCTGTGGCACGATCCCCTCAGGGTGCTCCCGGCGGTCGTCATAGGGCAGGAGCTCTACCGGCAGGACGTCCTGCACGGCGGTGACTCCCCAGCGGCCCTTTCCGTCGATACCGGTAAAGGTTAGGTAGCCTCCCACCATGATGAGCGCGCCGCCCTGAAGGACATAGTCCTTGATAAGCTGGCAGCGGTTGGGCATGCGCTTTCCGTCCTTAAAGGTCTCGGGCGGGAGGAGCAGCGTGTTGGAACCGATGTCGGACAGAATGACACAGTCGTACTGCCGGAGCTCCTCCATCGTGTAGGGGAAGTCAGTGGCAGCCAGGTGGTTGGGAAGATGGGTCACACGATGTCCCTTAGCCTCCAAGGCCTTTTGCAAATAGGTATGCCCTGTGGCGTATTCCACACTGTAAAAGGGGTCGAAGCCCTTGGTGTGCGTGGTGTAGGAAACCCAGCTCTCCCCTGCGAGTAAAATGTTTGCGCCCATTGGTATCCTCCCTGTATCAAGTAAAATCAAAAGGTTGGCGAGGTGAGAACCACCTCACGCCCTTCGCAGAAGCGGCGGACAATGTGGCGGGAATCCCCGCAGTAGATGAGGCGTTGCATGCGCTCCTCCAGCGTATAGTCCCGGTGACGGGTTAAAGCCCTGTCATCCAGAACCAGCGCGTCGAACCGATACTCCGGCTCG
Source organism: Pseudoflavonifractor sp. (assembly GCA_047637855.1). Lineage (GTDB taxonomy): Bacteria > Bacillota > Clostridia > Oscillospirales > Oscillospiraceae > Pseudoflavonifractor. The sequence continues at coordinate 2,634 of JBLJBF010000119.1, forward strand.
AAGCTGCCCACCTTACCGAAGAAACTGCCACCGCCCTTGGTGGCCAGATAGAAGGCATCGGCCCCGCTGAGTGGCTTGTCACGGGTAAGGTTTTTAGAAGCCATAATGGCCGCCGCCATATTTTGCAGCATGCTCAGTGTATGACCGCCTCCAATATCACTCCCCAGCCCCACCGGCACGCCCGCGTCCAGCATCTTGCGCACTGAGAGGAAGCGCCCGCCGGGGATGTGCTGCGCCCCATTGGGGCAGTGGGCCACGAAGACACCGTTTTTCGCCATCATGCTGACTTCCTCGGCGGTGACATAGGTGCAGTGTGCCATCACGGTGGGAGTCTGTCCAAATAGGCCGTATCGGTTCCAGACAGGCCCGTAGAATTGGTCCTCGGGAAAGCGGTCGCGGACCATTTTGAGGTCGAATTCCCCCTCCGACATATGGGAGTGAACGGGGACCTCATACTTGTCCGCGCATTGACCCAGGAAGGTCAGCATCTCCTCCGAGACGGCCGGGATAAATTCT
>JBLJBF010000120.1:0-12335 GCA_047637855.1 Pseudoflavonifractor sp.
TCGCCGCCGCCGGCAAAATTACGGGCGCGCGCAAGGCGCTGAACCGCGGCCGGTCCGTCTTCTCCTTCGGTGCGGGCACCCAGAAGCTTTACGACTATGTGGACAAAAATCCCGCCATCATGGCCGCCCCCGTGGACTATGTGAACGACGTGCGCGTCATCTCGGCCCACGACAATTTTATCTCCATCAACAACGCCGTGGAGGTGGACCTGTTCGGCCAGGTGGCCAGCGAGAGCTCGGGCACCCGCCATATCAGCGGCGCGGGCGGGCAGCTCGACTTTGTCCTGGGCGCCTATCTCTCCAAGGGCGGAAAGAGCTTTATCTGCTGCTCCTCCACCGCCCAGGGGAAGGACGGCACCCTCAAGAGCCGCATCGCGCCCACCATTACCCCCGGCGGCATTATCACCGCTACCCGCACCAATCTCCACTACTTAGTCACTGAGTACGGTATGGTGAACCTGAAGGGCCTGGCCACCTGGCAGCGGTCCGAGGCCATTATCTCCCTGGCCCACCCCCAGTTCCGGGACGAGCTGATCGCCCAGGCCGGGGCTATGGGCATTTGGAGACGCTCCAACAAGCGGTAAAGCGATTCTTCCAGGGGCGCGCCAAAAGGCGCGCCCTTTTTTATGCCTCCTGCTCCCGGGGGCTCGGCGCTTCTTCTGTCATGCCTCGCTCCCGAGAGCTCGGCGCTTCTTTATAAAATATTTCCCGTCCGACGGGGAACGACAGTTTTTACTCCATTATATGGTAATATATGGATTGTAGGTTTTGTTTGTACAAAGGAGGGCTGATTATGGCGCTGGTACGTAAGAAGGGTCTTTTTGAGAGCACCCGGGTTCTGTTTCTTTCCATTGAGAGCATTTTTCCCAACCCATCGCAGCCCCGCAAATTTTTTTCACAGGAGGGGCTGGAGGAACTGGCCGCCAGCATTCAAGAGCACGGTGTGCTTCAGCCCCTGTCGGTACGCAAAGTGGAGGGCAGCTACGAATTGGTCTCCGGCGAGCGGCGTCTGCGGGCGTCCAAGCTGGCGGGTCTCACGGAAGTCCCCTGCATTTTGGTAAAGGCGGACAGCGAGGAGTCCTCTCTTCTGGCCTTGGTAGAGAATCTCCAGCGCAGGGACCTGGATTTCGTGGAGGAGGCGGAGGCACTGGCCCGTCTCATCCGCACCTACGGCATTTCCCAGGAGGAGGCCGCCAGACGCATCGGCAAGAGCCAGTCGGCCGTGGCCAACAAGCTGCGCCTGCTGCGCCTTCCCCCCGATGTGCTTGCCCTCCTGCGGGAGCGGGGCTTTACCGAGCGGCATGCCCGGGCCCTGCTCCGTCTGGGAAGTGACGATCTCCAGCTCCAGGCCGCCCGTACGGTGGTAGAGGGCGGACTCACGGTCTCCCGCACGGAGGAGTACGTAGAGGCCCTCCTCTCCCCCTCACCCGCTCCCCCCTCCCGCATGCTCAGGCGAAAGCCCACCTTTTTAATTAAGGATGTGCGCTTTTTCCTCAACACCGTCACCCGGGGCCTCACCATGATGAACTCAGCCGGAGTCAAGGCCGCCTGCGAACGGCGGGAGACCGAGGACAGCATCATGCTCACCATCCGCATTCCCAAAGCCGCCGTTTAATTTACCCCCTTCTGCCCTCCATGTTTCACGTGAAACATGGAGGGCCTTTTTCTTTTTGAATGTTTCACGTGAAACATTGGGATTTTAGTTGAAATTACGGGCTTGGATGCTTATAATAGAACAAGACCGTCTACACTACACAGATAAAGGCAGGTGCCCCATGGCAAAGGTCATTGCTGTTACGAACCAAAAAGGCGGCGTGGGTAAGAGCACCACTGCGGTCAACCTGACCGCCGCCCTCAAGGCACAGGGGGCCCGGGTTCTGGTGTGTGATTTCGACCCCCAGGGGAGCTGTACCACTGGCCTGGGGGTGGACAAGTCCACCGCCTTCCCCAGTATCTATGACATCGTCATCGGCGAGGCCGAGTGCCGCAGGGGCATCGTCTCTACCCCCTATGGGGATATTCTCCCCGCCAACAAGGCCCTGGCCGGAGCCACAGTGGAGATGATCAGTCTGGAGCGCCGGGAATACCGGCTCAAGGACGCCCTGGCACAGGTGCGGGCCGACTACGATTATATTTTGATCGACTGTCCCCCCTCTCTGGAGCTGCTCACCCTCAATGCCCTGTGCGCGGCCGACACCGTGCTGATTCCTGTCCAATGCGAATTTTATGCGCTGGAGGGCCTGTCCGACCTCATCTCCACCGTCCGCATTCTGAAAAAATCCCTTAACCAGGGCATCGCCATCGAGGGCGTGCTCCTCACCATGTACGACGGACGCACCAATCTCTCCATGCAGGTGGCCGAGGAGGTCAAGCGCCACTTCCCCGGGCAGGTCTATGCCACCGTTATCCCCCGCACCGTCCGCCTTGCCGAGGCGCCCAGTTTTGGCAAGCCCATCACCGCCTACGACCCCTTCTCGCGCGGCTCAGAGGCTTATCTGGAGCTGGCGAAGGAGGTTCTTGAAATGAACGCCGGAAAGGAAGTTTAACCTATGGCAATTAAAGACCGGGGCCTGGGCAAGGGCCTGGGCTCTCTCCTGGGAGACGCGGCTCTGCAGTCCCAGGAGGGCGGCTCCGTCCTCCTTCCCATCGCCCAGGTAGAACCGGGCCTCAAGCAGCCCCGCAAGCGGTTTGACGACGAGGCGCTTAACGACCTGGCAGACTCCATTCGTGTCCACGGCCTGATCCAGCCCCTCACGGTGCGGCGGCTCTCTTCAGGCTACTATCAGATTATCGCCGGCGAGCGCCGCTGGCGGGCCTCCAAGCTGGCGGGCCTCAGCGAGCTTCCCGCCATTATTATTGAGGCCGACGACCGCAAGGTCATGGAGCTGGGTCTGATCGAAAACCTCCAGCGCGAGGATCTCAACCCCGTGGAAGAGGCGGGCGGATATAAGGTGCTCATGGAGAACTACGGGCTTACCCAAGAAGAGATCGCCCAGCGGGTGGGCAAATCCCGCCCGGCCGTCGCCAACGCCCTGCGCCTTCTCTCTCTGCCCGACCCGGTGCGCCATCTGCTGGAGGAGGGCAAGCTCTCCGCCGGACACGCCCGGGCCCTCCTGTCCCTTCCCCGCGGCATTTTGCAGAAGGAGACGGCCCAGCGCGTGGTGGGCGAGGACCTCTCGGTTCGCCAGACCGAAGCGCTGGTCAAGCGTCTCCTCAGAGACGAGGCGCATCCGGATGGCGCCGGCGTCCCCCTCCCCGCCCCCGAGGACCCCAACAAGATCTACCGGGAGGCAGCCGCCAAGGACCTGTCCAGCCGCCTGGGCCGCAAGGTCTCCATCTCCCACGGCGCGAAAAGGGGCAAGGTGGAGCTGGAGTATTACGACGACGACGACCTGACCGCCCTGCTGGACATTCTCGAGCAGATGCCCAGCGGCAGCGGGAAAGGGGGCCGCTAGGGATGCGCCGGGAACAAGATCAGCGGGTGGACCGCCACCGCCTTCAGCGGGAGGCCGACCAATCCCGGCCGAAGAAGACCGTCTCGGTAGTGGGCTATCTTGCCATCCTCTTCGCCGCCGCCTTTCTGCTGCTGCTGCTGTCGTACTTTATGCAGCAGCGCAGCAACGAACAGGCCATTTCAGGGCTAAAGGACTCGGTGAACTCCTTCCAGTCGGTGGAGACCCTGATGGACACCAACCAGCGGCTTATTCAGGAAAGCGCCGCCCTGAACGACCAGGCCGAGGCTCTGGAGCAGCGGGTCGCCGCCTTGGAGCGGGAGCAGCTCGCCGCCCAGCAGACCAAGGAGCGGCTTGAAAAAGAGCTCAAGGCCATGGACTGGTTCTGGCGCATCCAGAGGGCCTATTCCAGAGGCAAAAAGTCCGAAGCAAAGGACCTGATCGCCCAGTTTGAGGCCACGGGCCTGTCCGTTTCCTTGCCCCAGACCAGTTCCGCGGTTCCCGCCGGCCCCTCCCCTGCCGACCAGTACGACGCCATTCTCTCCGCTCTGGGCCTTCAGAAAGCAGAGCCATAAGTCCGCCCATACGGCAAGGCCATACTTAGAGGACCGCTCCGCAGTGTTTCACGTGAAACATTGCCCCTTTGGGTAATTTTAATAATGAGGTGCGATACCAATGCTGGATATCAGATTTATACGGGAGAACCCCGAGCTCGTCAAGGAGAACATCCGAAAGAAATTTCAGGAGGAAAAGCTCCCCCTAGTGGACCAGGTTCTGGCCCTGGACAAGGAGAACCGCGACACCATTCAGGCGGCCCAGGAGCTGCGCACCGCCCGCAACGCCCTCTCCAAGCAGGTCGGCGTTCTGATGGGCCAGAGCAAAAAGGACCCCTCCAAGCTGGCCGAGGCCGAGGCTCTGAAGGCCCAGGTCACCGCCGACGCCCAGCGTCTGACGGCGCTGGAGGGCCGGGAGACCGAGCTGGCCGAGGAGATGCGCAAGCTCCTGCTGGTCATTCCCAACATCATCGACTCCAGCGTGCCTATCGGCGAGAGCGACGAGCAAAACGTGGAGGTGGAACGCTTTGGCGAGGCCGCAACGCCTGCCTTCCCCGTCCCCTACCACACCGAGATCATGGACTCCTTCCACGGCATCGACCTGGAGGCGGCCGCCCGCGTGTCCGGCGCCGGGTTCTACTATCTGCTGGGGGACATTGCCCGCATGCACGAGGCCGTGCTGGCCTACGGGCGGGACTTTATGATCGACAAGGGCTTTACCTACTGCATTCCCCCCTTTATGATCCACGGCAACGTGGTGGAAGGGGTCATGAGCCAGACCGACATGGACGCTATGATGTATAAGATCGAGGGGGAGGACCTCTACCTTATCGGCACCAGCGAGCACTCCATGATTGGCCGGTATATCGACCAGCTCATGCCCGAGAGCGCGCTGCCCCAGACCCTCACCTCCTACTCCCCCTGCTTCCGCAAGGAGAAGGGCTCTCACGGTATCGAGGAGCGGGGCGTCTACCGCATCCACCAGTTTGAAAAGCAGGAGATGATCGTCCTGTGCAAGCCGGAGGAGAGCATGGATTGGTATGAAAAGCTCTGGCGGTACTCGGTAGAGCTCTTCCGCAACCTTGATATCCCGGTTCGCCAGCTGGAGTGCTGCTCCGGGGATCTGGCCGACCTGAAGGTCAAGTCCTGCGATATCGAGGCCTGGAGCCCCCGCCAGCAGAAGTATTTCGAGGTCTGCTCCTGCTCCAACCTGGGCGACGCCCAGGCCAGACGGCTGAAGATCCGGGTCAAGGGCGACGACGGCAAGACCTATCTCCCCCACACCCTTAACAATACCTGCGTGGCGCCCCCCCGTATGCTCATCGCTCTGCTGGAAAATAACCTCCAGGCCGACGGCACGGTTCTTGTTCCCAAGGTTCTCCAGCCCTATATGGGCGGCAAAGCGGTTCTGACACCCAAAAAATAAGCTCCTTTAGAGAAAGAAGGTACTATTTATGACCGCAAAATATGTAGAAAAGAAAGCAACCGGGCTGCTGGGTGAATTTAAGCAGTTTATCGCCCGGGGCAATGTGATGGACCTGGCCGTTGGCGTCATTATCGGCGGCGCGTTCTCCTCCATTACCAGCTCCCTCACCGCCGATGTGATCATGCCCATCGTGTCCATTTTCCTTGGTGGGGTGGATTTCTCGGCCATGAAACTGACCATGCCCAACCTCTTCGGCGTGGTCACCGACACCCCCAACACCCTTAACTACGGCAATTTCCTGAATGCGATCCTTAACTTTCTCATCATGGCGGTCGCCGTTTTCATTATCGTTAAGCTGCTCAACGCCTTCCACCGCAAGAAAGAGGCGGTGCCTGCGGCCGCCCCCGCCCCCAGCGCAGACGTGGTTCTGCTCACCGAGATCCGCGACCTGCTGAAGGAGGATAAGAAGTAAGTGCCGGACGAAAAGAGAGACCCCTCAGCCCCCTCGGAGGAGCAGTCCCCCGCCGTCTACGCCGGCCCGCTCAAGCGGGTCTGGGCCTGGGTGGGCGTGGTTTATATGCTGGTCCTCACAGCCCTTGTCACCTATGCCCTGTCCTTCGGCGCCTACCTCCACGGCATCGGCGGACTGCTGGTCAGTCCCGCGCTGGGCGGAACGGCGGCCACGCTGGTGATGCTCTGGCGGCAAAGGCGCTCCCACAGCCCCTTGCAATCCGCGCTTTTCCTGGGCACCCTGGGCCTGTGCGCCGCGCTCCTCGTCCTGGGCCTGATCAGCGGCGTCACCGGGCTGGTCGAGAACTTTGGGGTGAGATGATGGAAGAGCGTATTCGCACGGGGCTTTCCGCCCTCCATATCCCCCTCCCCTCCCCCGACCTGCCGGAAAAGCTGGCCCAGTATGGGCGGCTGCTCCTGGAAAAAAACCAGGTCATGAACCTGACCGCCATTACCGACCCAGATCTGGTGGCCGCCCTGCACTTTCTGGACTCGGCCGCCGTACTGGGCGCGGCCGACTTTCGGGGCAGGCGGGTTATCGATGTCGGTTCCGGTGCGGGCTTTCCCGGGCTGCCCCTGCGCCTGCTGGAGCCCGGCGTGCAGCTCACGCTGCTGGACAGTCTGGGCAAGCGGGTGGATTGGCTTCGGGAGTTGTGCGCCGCTTTGGGGGCGGAGGACGTGGAGTGCCTCCATGCCCGGGCCGAGGAGCAGGCCCTCAAGCCCGGCTATCGGGAGAGCTACGATCTGGCCGTCAGCCGGGCGGTGGCCGACCTGCGCATCCTCTGCGAGCTGTGCCTGCCCTACGTAAAGGTGGGCGGCCATTTCCTGGCCCTCAAGTCGGTGGACAGCGGCGGCGAGCTGGCGGCGGCCTCCGACGGGATTCGACTGCTGGGGGGTAAAGTGCTTCCCCCTTACGACTATGCCATCCCCGGCACGGAGATTGTCCACCGGGTGATTGTGATTGAAAAAGTCGCCCCCACTCCCAAGGAATATCCCCGGCGGTGGGCCAAGCTCCAGAAGGCTCCGCTTTAGAAAAATTAGGACAGTTTGCATAAAATTTCGTTGTGTCTTTATCAAATTTATGATAGAATGACATCGTATCTGCTGGGAGGGACGCTATGAGCTGCGCCATTGTGGTCACATCGGGTAAGGGGGGCACGGGGAAGACCTCTCTGACCGGGGGCGTCTCCTCCTGTCTGGCCGCGCTTGGGTACCGGGTGCTGTGCATCGATATGGATATCGGGCTGCGCAACCTCGATATTGCCCTGGGCATGACCGACCGGGCCCTGATGGACTTTACCGATGTGCTGGAGGGCCGCTGCTCCCTGCAGCGGGCCGCTGCCCGCCATCCGGTCATCGAAAATCTGAGCATGCTCACCGCGCCGCTCTCCCTCCCCCCCGGCGTGACCGAGGCCCGAATGGTGCGCTTTCTCAAAGACGCGAAGGCGCAGTACGACTTTATCCTGATGGATTCCCCCGCCGGACTGGGCGAGGGGTTCCGGCTGGCGGTCTGCGGGGCCGACCGGGCTGTCGTGGTCTCCAACACCGACGCCTCAGCTCTGCGGGACGCCCAGCGGGTGGTCTCCCAACTCTCCAAAGAGCTGCCAAGCATCCATATGGTGGTCAACAAGGTGAAGCCAAAGCTCCTCAAGCGGCTGCACACCACTATCGACGACGCCATGGACGCCGCGGGCCTGCCCCTTCTGGGCGTGGTGCCCGAGGATGAGCAGGTCATTCTGGCTGCCAACGCGGGCACCCCATTGATTTTGACGAGCCGCAAAGGAGCGGCTCTCGCCTACCTCAACATCGCGCGCCGGCTGCTGGGCCAGCGGGTGCCGCTGATGAATCTGCGCTAAACGGTCACGCCCCCACGCTCCGCCGGAAGAACTCGGCGGCAAACAGAAAGGAATGAGGCCCGAATGAATATTGCACTTATGGCACATGACCGCAAAAAGGAGCTGATGACCCAGTTCTGCATCGCTTACTGCGGCATCCTCTCCAAGCATACGATCTGCGCAACCAGCAGCACGGGCAAGCTGGTCGCGGAGGCCACCGGGCTGCCGGTACACCTCTTCCTCTCCTGTGCTCACGGCGGCAGCCAGCAGATCAGCGCGCGCATCGCCTATAACGAGATCGACATGGTCCTCTTCTTCTGCGACCCCCAATCCAGCGAGCCGGACGCCGACCTCGCCTATATCACCCGCCTGTGCGACCAGTACAATATCCCCTATGCCACCAATGTGGGCACCGCCGAGATGCTTATCCACGGTCTGGCCCGGGGCGATCTGGACTGGAGAGAGATTTTAAACCCGAAAACGAAGCCCTTTACCGTATAGGGCTTGACTTTCTAGCCCTTTTGGGCTAGTATCAACCAAGATACCGCGACGACGGGGCATAAGTAGCCCGTACACCGCCGGACAGAGAGGGCCCACCCGGTTGAGAGGGGTCCACGGCAAGGAACGGGGGAAGGACGGCCCCAGCAGCGGGGATGGAGACATCCGCGGCGGCTCCCCGCAACAGGAGCGGAAAGGGCGGCGCGCTGCGCCGCCGAACATGGGTGGCACCACGGGAGCAGGACGCTCTCGTCCCATTGATTGGGACGGGAGCGTCCTTTTTTAGGGCAGATTCGCCCATCAACCCTGTTACAGAAGGAGACATCACTATGGCAATACAAAAGCCCCGCACCCTCTCCGGCTTTATGGAGCTGCTGCCCGGAGAGCAGGTCCTCTTCGACCGGATGGTCGCCCTCCTGCGGGAGAGCTACGCACTCTACGGGTTCACCGCCCTGGACACCCCCCTCATCGAGGCCAGCGAAGTGCTTCTGGCCAAGGGGGGTGGGGAGACCGAAAAGCAGATTTACCGCTTCACCAAGGGGGACAGCGACCTGTCCCTCCGGTTCGACCTGACGGTGCCTCTGGCCAAATATGTGGCGCTGCACCACAACGAGCTCACCTTCCCCTTCCGTCGGTATCAGATCGGCAAGGTCTACCGGGGTGAGCGGGCCCAGCGGGGGCGGTTCCGGGAGTTCTACCAGGCCGACATCGACGTGATCGGTGACGGCGCGCTGGATATCATGAACGAGGCCGAGATCCCGGCCATCATCTACCGCAGCTTTACCGCCCTGGGCCTGCGCCGCTTTCAGCTCCGGGTCAATAACCGCAAGGTTTTAAACGGTCTCTTCAGCCTGATGGGCCTGAGCGGGTGCGCCGGAGATGTGATGCGCACCGTTGACAAGCTGGAGAAGATCGGCCCCCAGAAGGTGACAGCGATTTTGACCGAGGACTTCGCCGTTGCGCAGGAAACGGCTGTAAAGCTGATTTTCTTGCTTCAATCGACCGATCCCCTGTCGGCTCTGGAGGAATTCAGGGGGAAAGACGCGCTGCTGGACCTGGGCCTGGAGGAGCTGGGCACCGTGGCCCGGTATATGTCGGCCTTCGGCGTGCCGGAGAGCCACTTTAAGATCGACCTGACCATTGCCCGGGGCCTCGACTACTACACCGGCACGGTGTACGAGACCGTCATGCTGGACCACCCGGAGGTGGGTTCCATCTGCTCGGGGGGCAGATATGATAACTTAGCGGAATATTATACCGATAAACAACTCCCCGGAGTTGGTATTTCCATCGGTCTGACCCGCCTGTTCTTTGTCCTGCAGGAGCAGGGGATGCTCAGTCCCAACGCCAACACCGCCCCCGCCGACGTGCTGATTTTACCCATGACCGAGGACATCTCCGCCGCCATCTCCTTCGCCACCGCCCTGCGGGAGGCGGGCGTGCGCGCCCAGCTCTACTGCGAGAAGAAGAAATTCAAGCAGAAGATCGCCTATGCCGACAAACTGCATATTCCCTTTGCCGCGTTTTTGGGGGAGGACGAGCTCGCCCAGGGAACGGTCACGGTAAAAAACCTCCTCATGGCCAACGACTTTACCGGGGCGGAGTTGCAAAAGCTGGAGGCCGACGGGTGGTATAAGCAGATCACCCTTCCCGCAGAGCAGGCTGTGGCCTACCTGCGCAGCCAGGTGCAAAACCAGCTTGTTCCCCCGCCTATCTTCGACAAAAAGGGCATCGCCGCTCGGTACGACCTGGCGGAGCCGGAGCATGAATGATGTCAGCGCGATAGAAACCTACATGCTCTCCTGCATGAAGGACAGCGCCCACGATGCCCAGCACATTTACCGGGTACTGGGCCTTGCGGAGGACATCGCCGGACGGGAGGGTGGCACGATTGACCGGGATATCCTCACTGCCGCCTGCCTCCTCCACGACATCGGGCGGGAGGAGCAGTTCAAGGACCCCGCCGTCTGCCACGCGGAGGCGGGGAGCGAAAAAGCATATGCCTTTTTGCTGCGCCTAGGCTGGAGCGAGGCGCGCGCCGCCTGGGTGCGCGACTGCGTACTGACCCACCGCTACCGGACCGACCGCCGCCCTGCCACAATGGAGGCCAAAATTCTTTTCGACGCGGACAAGCTGGATGTGACCGGGGCCATCGGCATCGCCCGCACCCTGTACTACGAGGGGCACGAAAACCTCGCACTCTATTCCAGAGGGCCGGACGGTCGCATTCTGGACGGCCATGAGGACAGCTTCAACACCTTTATGCAGGAATACAGACACAAGCTGGAGCACATCGGGGACAGCCTGTACACCGCCCGCGCCCGTGAGATCGCGGCCGAGCGCGCTCCCATTGCCAAGGCCTTCTATGCCTGCCTTTTGGCAGAGCTCAGGCAGAGCCATGGCCTGCCCGAGACAGACGGGTGCGAGCATCCCTTTTCTTGTGTTTGATTTCTTTTTGTATTAATTTGTCATTATATTACTAATTGGGGAGATTTATATGGACAACCTTCGCTCTTCTTACCGCACCCATTCCTGTGGCTGTCTGCGCATGGACGATGTGGGCCGCACCGTCACGCTGGCGGGCTTTTTTGAAAATCTCCGGGAGGTTGGCTCCAACCTGGCCTTCCTCGTCCTGCGGGACTTCTACGGCGTCACCCAGATCGTCCTGGAGACCGAGGAGCTGGTGGCCCAGGTAAAGGCCCTCAACAAGGAGTCCACCCTGCGGGTGGAGGGGGTTGTCCGGGAGCGGGACAGCAAAAACCCCAAGCTGCCCACCGGCGACATCGAGGTGGTGCCTGTCAAAATCGAGGTGCTGGGCCGCTGCCGCCACAACGAGCTTCCCTTCCCCATCAGCCGCAGCCGGGAGGCCGACGAGAGCCAGCGGCTCAAGTACCGCTATCTGGACCTGCGCAACAGCGAGGTGAGGGACAACATCATCCTGCGCTGCAGCGTGGTGGCCGCCCTGCGGCAGGCCATGACGGCCCACGGCTTCCTGGAGATCACCACCCCCATCCTCACCGCCTCCTCCCCCGAGGGGGCCAGGGACTACCTGGTGCCCTCACGGAAGCACCCCGGCAAGTTCTACGCTTTGCCCCAGGCCCCCCAGCAGTTTAAGCAGCTGCTCATGGCCTCGGGCTTCGATAAGTACTTCCAGATCGCCCCCTGCTTCCGCGACGAGGACGCCCGGGGCGACCGCTCCCCCGGCGAGTTCTACCAGCTCGATATGGAGATGGCCTTTGCCTCTCAGGAAGACGTCTTCGCCGTGCTGGAGGACGTGCTGCCCCCCATCTTCGCCAAGTACGGCAAGTACAACGTGGCCTCCGCCGCCCCCTTCCGGCGGGTGAGCTATCTGGACGCCATGGAGACCTACGGCTCGGACAAGCCTGACCTGCGCATCGACCTGACGGTGCGCGACGTGACCGGACTGGTGGCCGGCTGTGGGTTCGAGCCCTTTGCGGGGAACACCGTCAAGGCCGTGCCCGTGAGCGACTGCGCCCTCACCCGCAAGCAGATCGACAAGCTCTGCGCCGACGTGGAGGTGGTGGCCGGGCAGAAGGTCTACTGGCTGCGCCTGGACGAGACCGGCGAGCTGGTGGGCGGCGTGTCCAAGTTCCTCCAGGAGCGCAAGGAGGCCCTGATCTCAGCTCTGGACCTTACCCCCAATACGCTGGTGGGGCTGACGGCGGGCAAGCTCCTCTCCGCCCAGAAGACGGCGGGCGTCTTCCTCAAGCAGGCGGCCGCCCTCTGCCCGGAGCACATGGACAGAGAGCGGTACGAGTTCTGCTGGATCGTGGATTTCCCCATGTACGAGATGGGGGACGAGAGCGGCCTGTTGGAGTTCTGCCACAACCCCTTCTCCATGCCCAACGGCGGGCTGGAAATTCTCGAAAAGGCGGCCGCCGGCCAGGTGGACCCCCTGAGCATTACCGCCTATCAGTACGACCTGGTGTGCAACGGCGTGGAGCTGTCCTCCGGCGCGGTGCGTAACCACGAGCCCGACATCATGCTGGAGGCCTTCCGGCTGGTCCGTCTGGGCGAGGAGGACGTAAAGAGCAAATTC
>JBLJBF010000121.1:0-5442 GCA_047637855.1 Pseudoflavonifractor sp.
GTCTCCTTCGCGGAGCTGGGAAAGGCCTGTATCATCACCGACGCGCTGCCCGACGAGCGCTACCGCTCCTTCACCGTTATTCGAGAAGTTTCAAAAAAAAGCTGATCTGCCCCCATCCCTTCCACACTTCATCATAGAAAGGGCGAAATTTATATGCGTATTACCGATCTGCTCAACGAGGACGGCATCCTCCTCAGCGCCTCCGTCTCCACCAAGGAAGAGGCCATCAATATGCTTATCTCCGGCCCCCACCGGTTCGGCGTGCTGACCGACGCGGCTGTCTGCCATGCCGACGTGCTGGTACGGGAGAGCCAGGGCACCACCGCCCTCCCCGGCGGGATCGCCATCCCCCACGCCAAGAGCCGCGGCGTGGCCAGCCTGGGCGTCAATGTGCTCACCGTCCCGGGCGGCGTGGACTTCGGCGCGGCCGACGGCAGCAAGTCCCGCCTCGTCTTCCTGCTGGTAGGCCCCGAGCACGACCCCAGCGGCTACCTGGAGATGCTCTCCTCCTTACTCCAGCTCTTCACCAAGAAGGACGATCTGGCCGACCTCCTGGTGGCCGCCAAGACCTCGGGCGAATTCCTCACCATCCTCCGGGAGGCCGAGGGCCAATTATCTTAAAACGGAGGACTTGATCCTATGGTCAGCGAAACTCTTACCGTCACCAATCCCGCCGGTTTCCACATGCGTCTCGCCAGGGCCTTTGTCTCGGCCATAAACGAATTCTCCTGTTCGGTCACCCTCCTCCACAGGGGGCGGGAGATCGACGGGAAGAGCATCATGAGCGTTATGGCCGCCTGTATGCAGCAGGGCACCGAGATCGAGGTTCAGTGCGCCGGACCCGACGAGGAGGCCGCGCTCCAGACCGCGCTCTCCCTCATCCGCTCGGGCGGCGAGCCGGACGGCGAATAAAAATCGAACCATAAAAGGCCGGGCCGCCATGCTTGCATGGTATCCCGGCCCTTTTATTGCGCCCCATTGCGGCGGCGGCCGGAATGCGCTATACTGATGTATATTTACATCTTTGCAGATAGAAGGGGTTTTTCTAATGAAAATAGCGGTTATCGGCACCAGTGTCATCGCCGACACCTTCCTCTCCGCCGCTCTGCTCCACCCGGAATTCACTTTGGCCGCGGTCTGCGGCAGCAGCCTGCCCAAGGCCGAGGCCTTCGCCCAGAAGTACGGCGGCGTCCCCGCCGTGGACGACTACCGCAAGCTGGCCGCCATCCCCGGCCTGGAAGGGGTCTACGTCGCCACGCCCAACAACCTCCACTGCGCCGTCACCGTGGACCTCCTGCGCGCCGGGCTGCCCGTGCTGTGTGAAAAGCCGCTGGCCCCCACTTTGGCGCAGGCGGAGGAGATGGCCGCGGCCGCGGCTGCCAGCGGCACACTGCTGCTGGAGGGGATCAAGCCGCTCTTCCTGCCCAACTTCTTCGCCATCCGGGAGCATCTGGGCGAGCTGGGCCAGATCCGCAAGGCCATGCTGAGCTACTGCCAATACTCCCGCCGGTACGACAGCTACCGGGCCGGCATCGTGGAAAACGCCTTTAAGCCGGAGAAGATGGGCGGCTCTCTCATGGCCCTCTTCGGCCTGCCCCAGCGTGTCCAGGCCAGCGCCACCCTGCTGGAGACCGGGGTGGACGGCGCGGGCACGGTCCTCCTCTCCTACCCTGAGAAGGATGTGGTCATCCACCACTCTAAAATTACGGCCTCCTCCGCCCGCAACGAGATCCAGGGGGAAGACGGGAGCATCCTCTACTCCATGGGTTCAACCCCCAGGGAAGTAGAGCTGTGTCTCCGGTCGGGAGAATCCCGCAGCCTGACACGGGAGCAGCCGCACCCATGTATGTGGTACGAGCTGGACGAGTTCATCCGCTGCGTCAAGGCCGGCGTGCGGGAGTCCCCCCTGGTTCCCCACGCGCAGATGCTGGAGGTGTACCGCCTCACCCAGGAGATTCGCCGCCTCACCGGCGTGGTCTATCCCGGTGAGAACTGAGCTTTCCCGGCCCGGTCCAGCCTCCTGCCAAATAAGCCAGCCCGGCGAAACAGCTGTTTCGCCGGGCTGGCTTATTTTTTATTCCTCTTGCCGATAGATCAGACCGCTGTCATCGGCGGAGTAGACGGCCTCCAGGTCCTCGTCCGCCATGGCGGCGGTGAAGGGCAGGGCAAACCGCACACAGGTGCCGCAGGAAGCCGACAGGCGGCGGGGCACCGGCATCATCACCGGCTCGTCCCCCATGGCCTTGAGCCGCCGGTAGAAACACATCGCCCCAAAGTGGGTGTGGAACGTAGCAAGCTGCTCCATCAGGAGATCGACAGTTCCCAGTCCTCGCCCACAGACCGGCTTGTGACCTGGTAGCCCTTGCTTCGGGCAAACCGGGTGACATTCTCCAGCGGGGTCCGCCCGTCCACCAGCACGGTGAGCGGCGCGCCCTTGCCCTCCAGGGCCTGCTTCACCATCAGCACCGGCTCGGGACAGGAATAGCCTCTGGTATCCAACTCTTTCATGTCACTCACCCTTTCTGTCCGCGGCGGGTGCCAAGCACAATGGCTCCCACCGTCGCAAATCCCAGGATCACGGCGATACGGCCCGCGGGGGTAGGTCCGGCGGCTGAGGAGGCCAGGCCGAAGTTATGGCTCACGGCGGCCCCTGCCACCATCCCCAGCACCGAGACGGCCGAGTCGCTGTTGCCGCCGCCCGCGAGAACGAGCTGGCGCAGGGGGCAGCCGCCCAGCAAGACGGAGCCCAGGCCAACCAAAGCCATCCCCAGGAAGTTCCACAGACCGTCGCTGTGGGCGATGGGCTGGTCGGCAAAGCTCAGGTGGAAGGCGGCGGGATTCACACCGGTGAAGCGCAGAATCAAATTGCCCACCAGCACCGCCGCGAAGATCGCAATGAACCCGGAGAGGAGATGAAAGTCCTTAAACATCAGGGCGTCACGGACACCACCGACAGTGCACAGGCGGGTTTTCTGGGCCAGCGCCCCCACGACCAGGCCCGCAGCCAGGGCGGCAACCAGCGGAGCGTGCATAGAGCCGGGCCCCTTTGCGGAAAAGAAGATAAATGCGGGCGCGGCGCACACCAGCACCAGCAGCCCCACCGCGACGGCGGGCATAATGGCCCCCTCCGCCAAGCCCTGGGGTTGGGTCTTTTTAAGGGAAAAGCCCGCCTTGAGCACCCTCGTGCCCACAAAGACGCCGCCGATGAAACCAGCCAGCCCCACCAGAGCGTTCAGGTCCCCACCCGCAAGGCGGATCACCATACGCAGGGGACAGCCCAGGAACATGAGGGCCCCCACCATCACCACAAAACCCAGAACAAACCGGGTCAGCGGGGAGGAGCCGCCCCGCACCTTGAACTCCTTGCCGGCCACGCTCATCACCAGCGCGCCCAGCACCATGCCGATGATCTCAGGCCGGATGTACTGCACCGCCTCGGCCCGGTGAAGGCCCAGGCCGCCCGCGATGTCCCGCAGGAAACAGGCGGTGCAAAAGCCCATGTTGGCGGGGTTGCCCAGCAGGACCAGTACCACCGCGATGATGCCTACCGTCAGACCCGTGCCCACCATCCAAATACGCTCTTTGCTCATGAAACAAACACTCCCATCACATCGTTGTGATAAGAGCCGGGCCCCGCCCGGCTCTTATCCCCTGACTGTGACGGCAAACTCTTCCCGGCGCACCATCTCGCCGATGACCGCCGCGGCCACCCCCGTCTCCTCCAGGCGGTGGAGCAGCGCTCCGCTCCGGGCCTCCGGGATGGCGATGACCAGTCCCCCCGCGGTCTGCGGGTCATAGAGGAGGTCGGCCAGCGCCAGGGGGACGTCCCCGTCCACCCGGGCCTTGCCCACCAGATAGTCCCGGTTGCGGTATGCCCCGGCGGGGATAATGCCCTCGCTGGCCAGCGCCAGCGCCCCGGCCGCCACCGGCACCGCGGACGCGGTGAGCCGGGCGGTCAGCCGCGCGCCCCGGGCCATCTCCTCTACGTGACCCAGCAGTCCAAAGCCGGTCACGTCGGTGCAGGCGGTTGCATGCAGGGGGAGCATGGCCTCGCAGGCCGCCCTGTTCAGGGTGGCCATCAGCTCCACCATGACGCGGCAGGCGGCCTCGTCCAGCAGCCCGGCCTTCGCCGCGGTGGTGAGCACGCCTGAGCCCAGAGGCTTTGTGAGAATCAGCACATCCCCCTCCCCCGCGCCGCCGTTGGTAAGGATGGCGGCAGGGTGAGCAAAGCCGGTGACGCAGAGGCCGTACTTCGGCTCCCGGTCCTCGATGCTGTGGCCGCCCGCGATGACCGCCCCGGCCTCCCGCACCTTGTCCGCGCCCCCGGCCAGTATCTCCCCCACCACGTCCAGGGGGAGGCAGGAGGGGAAGCAGAGCAGGTTCATGGCCAGGCGGGGGCTACCCCCCATGGCGTACACGTCAGAGAGGGCGTTGCTGGCCGCGATGCGGCCGAAGTCTCGCGGATCGTCTACCATGGGCGGGAAAAAGTCTACCGTCTGGATCATTGCCGTGCCGCCGTCAATCTGGTATACGGCGGCGTCGTCGCTGGCGTCAAAGCCCACCAGAAGATGCTCGTCAGAGCTCTTCGGCAGGCCCGCCAGCAGATTGTTCAGGACGCCCGGTCCTATCTTGGCCCCTCAACCGCCCGCGGCGGTCATCTGGGTCAGGCGTACGCGCTGATCCGCCATAGTGTCTCCCCCTCCCATTTTTATTGCTACTATTTTACAACATCGGGCGGGGGTTGGCAAGAGGAAACCTCATATAGAATTGCCCCAAAGCAGAAGGGCCGGAGGCGCACGTCTAGTTTGCGCTTTGCATACTCTATATTAGGAAATATCCCGGAATACTTCTATCGGAGGGTTTGATATGACGCAGCATAAGGTCTGCTATTTTCTTGGGGCTAATTCCCCCACCGGTTTTTACTCACTCTACGATCAGCTGATCGACCCCGCGGCGGCGGAGGACATTTTCATTCTCAAGGGCGGCCCCGGCTGCGGAAAATCTTCCCTGATACATAAGGTGGGCGCGGCGCTGGAAGAGAAGGGCA
Organism: Pseudoflavonifractor sp.; assembly: GCA_047637855.1. Taxonomy (GTDB): domain Bacteria; phylum Bacillota; class Clostridia; order Oscillospirales; family Oscillospiraceae; genus Pseudoflavonifractor. The sequence goes on from JBLJBF010000121.1 coordinate 5,048, forward strand.
TCCCGGTGGAATACATACAGTGCTCCGGCGATCCCGACTCTCTGGACGGACTTTTGGTTCCCGCCCTCGCCGCCGCTATTGTGGATGGCACCGCGCCCCATGTGGTGGAGCCTAAATTCCCCGGCGCCGTGGAGCGGTACGTCAACCTGGGCGACTGCTACGATAAAAAAGCTCTCTCGGCCATCAAGGGAGAGCTGATGACCTGTATGGCGGGGTATAAGGGCTGCTATAACCGGGCGTATCGCTGCCTCGCGGCCGCTGCCCAGATCGGTGAGGATATGCGCGCCCTTCTCCTCACGCCCGCGCTGGAAGCCAAACTGGCGAAGCGGGCCAAGGGCATCCTCTCCCGGGAGATCAGACGGACCGGGCGGGAGCCGGGGCACAGCGTCCAGCGG
>JBLJBF010000122.1:0-5117 GCA_047637855.1 Pseudoflavonifractor sp.
AACGCCCACAGGGCGTGTACGGGTTTTGCGCAGTCGTAGTGGCTTAGAACCGCGTTGCGCAGCCGCCGAGCAGGGGCGCCTGGACCGCAGCGGCAGGCAAAGCCCCGGATTTCCCATTAGCCGGTGGCGCGCTTGACCTGGTAGACGCCTGAAATCTGGGAGAGCTTGTTGATCACGCCCGAGAGTTCGCCCTTGTCCTTTACCTGGAGAGAGATGGAGATGGCGGCGTACCCGTCGGGCATGCTGCGGGCGGAGAAGGAGTCCACCTTCACCTTGACGGTGGACAGGGCCATGGTCACATCCATGGCCAGGCCGTCCCGGTCCTTGGCCGAGAGCTCAAGCGTGGTCTGGTAGCAGCAGGAGACGGCGTCGCTCCCCACCCAGGACACATTGACCCAGCGCCCGGGCTCGTCCGCCGCACGGCGGGTGGGGCTGGCGTTTGGGCAGTCGGTCCGGTGGACCGACACGCCAAAGCCCCGGGTGATGAACCCGATGACATCGTCCCCCGGCACGGGGGTGCAGCACTTGGCGAACTTGACCAGACAGTTGTCAATTCCCTCGACGATGATGCCTGTATCCGACTTGACCGGACCCTTGGGGGCCGAGGCGGCCGCGCTGGCGGGGAAGACAACGCCGCCCGCCGCCAGCCGCTCAGCGGCGGCCCGCTCCTCCTTGACGCGGCCCAGCCGGGTCAGCTCCTCCTTGACGCGCACCACCGACTTCTGGGCCGTCAGGCCGCCGTAGCCGATGGTGGCGTACAACTCGTCCAGCGTGTTGAAGCGGGTTTTGCGCAGAATGGAGGGTAGCGCGTCCTCCGCAGTGATGGCCGCAAAGGTGAGGCCCTGGCGCTTGAGCTCGGACTCGAACATCGCCCTGCCGGTGGCGATATTCTCCTCCCGCCGCTCCTTCTTGAACCATTGGCGGATTTTGTTGCGGGCCTCGTTGGACTTGCAGATCTTCATCCAGTCCCGGCTGGGGCCATGGGCCGACTTGGAGGTGATGACCTCTACGATATCTCCGTTTTTGAGGGCGGTGTCGAAGGTGACGATGCGTCCGTTCACCTTGGCGCCCGTCATATGGTTGCCCACAGCCGAGTGGATGGTATAGGCAAAATCGATGGGTGTGGCGCCGAAGGGGAGGTTAATCACGTCGCCCCGGGGGGTAAAGACGAAGACCTCGTCGGCGAACATATCCACCTTCATGGTGCGGACAAATTCCTCGGCGTCGGCGTCCTGCTGGCTCTCCAGCAGTCTGCGCACCCACTCAAAGCTCTCCTCGGTGCCCAGCTTGGAGTTCGCCATGCCCTGCTTGTACTTCCAGTGGGCGGCAATGCCGTATTCGGCGGTGTGGTGCATCTCCCAGGTGCGGATCTGCACCTCGAAGGGGATGCCCTCCCGCCCGATGACGGTGGTGTGAAGGGACTGGTACATATTGGGTTTTGGGGTGCCAATATAGTCCTTAAACCGGCCCAGGACCGGTTTAAAGAGATCGTGGATGCAGCCGAGGACGTTATAGCACGCGCCAATATCGTCCACAATGACCCGGAACGCGTACAGGTCGAAAATCTCGTCCAGCGTCTTGTTCTGGGTGTACATCTTGCGGTAGATGGAGTAGATGTGCTTCACACGCCCGTATACGGTACACTTGATGCCCTCCTCGTCCAGCCGCTCCTGGATACGCTCCCGAATGGCGGCGAGGAACTCCTCGTGGGTGGAGCTGCGCTCGGCCAGCTCGTCGGCGATCTCCCGGTAGCCCACCGGGTCCAGGTACTGGAGAGAGAGGTCCTCCAGCTCCCACTTCATGCGCTGCATACCGAGGCGGTGGGCGATGGGGGCATAGATCTCCATGGTCTCCAGGGCCTTTTCCCGCTGCTTGCGGACGCTTTGATACTCCATTGTGCGCATATTGTGGAGCCGGTCGCAGATTTTGATGAGGATAACCCGGATGTCCTTGGCCATGGCCATGAGCATTTTGCGCAGGTTCTCCATCTGCTCCTCTTCCTTGGAGGTGTACTGCACCCGGGTCAGCTTGGTGACGCCCTCCACCAGGTCGGCCACCGTGGGGCCGAAGAGCTTGGCGATGTCCTCATGGGTCGCCCCTGTGTCCTCGATGGTGTCGTGGAGCATGGCGGCGATGATGCTCTCGGTGTCCAGCTCCAGGTCGGCCACGATCTCAGCCACCGCCAGCGGGTGGGTGATGTAGGGAGAGCCGTCCTTGCGGAGCTGGGAGTTGTGGGCGTTGTCCGCGTAAGTGAACGCGGCAAAGAGCCGCTGGGTGTCCAGCGACGGGTTATAGGCCTTTATTTTGTCCTCAAGTGCCTGGTAGCGCTCCAGAATGGGATCCATAGGGTCACCTCCAAGGGGATTGACCGCCGCGTCGTGCGGCAGGCGCACCCCGAGGTCAATCACCGACTATTTTGCGCAGCTCGCGCAGGATGTATGATTCCTCCAGGTCCACCTTGCCCTCCACCGCGTTCATTTCGATGCGCAGGCGGTCGGTGGTGTGCTCCACCTGGACGAGCCCTCTCTCGTGGAACACCTCCAGGCAGATCATGGTGCGGGGCAAGGTCTCCCTCAGGCCGGTAGCGTGGGCCACGTTCTTCACCAGGCGCAGCGTGGTCTCCTCTACGCTCCGCCCCGCCGAGTGGGCTTTCAGATAGCGCCACAGCCCGGCAAACTCGTCCCGGCTGGGGGTGAGGGCGGCGGCCTCCTCGGCCGTCAGGCAGTCCCCCCGGCGGTATTTCTCCCACAGGGCCCGCTCGGCCTGGGCCCGGGTCAACGCGGGGCGCAGGTCGATGACCTGGAGCTGGACCGACCGCCGTCCCCGGTACTCGTTAATCTGGGGGTGAAAGGCCAGGTCTACTCGGTCCCCCACCGCGAGGCAGCAGCCCGCGGCGGTAGCCGAGAAGAAAATGGCGTCCAGGCTCCTGTCCCGGAAATGAACCTTCAGCTTGAGGTGCCGCCCGCCCCCCACCTCGCCCAGAGCGGTGACGGTACAGCCTGTCAGCGAGAGGACGGGCCGCTGGTTACCCGCGCCGTAGGGCTCCAGCAGGTCCAGCGCGGCGATCTCCCCGATGGAGAGGAGCTCGGGGTCCACCAGCGCGGCGTCCACCTCCAGCGTGGAGATCATCTCGCTCCCGCCGGTGGCGGAGGAGACAATGGCGTTCATACGGGCCCGGAAGGCGGGGATGCTCTCCTCCAGAATGGTGAAGCCGGCCGCCAGCTCGTGGCCGCCAAAACCCTCCAGCAGGTCCTCGCAGGCCTCCAGCGCGGCGAAGAGGTTGAACCCGCCGTAGCTGCGGCAGGAGCCCTTCCCCCGTCCGTCCTGGAGACAGATCATAAAAGCGGGGCAGGAGAATTTCTCCGACAGGCGGGAGGCCACGATGCCCGTGACCCCCTGGTGCCAGCCCTCGCTGGCCAAGACCAGAGCAAACCGCTCCTCCTCCGGCGCGGCGGCGGCCATGAGGAGACAGGTCTCGAAGATACCCAGCTCGATGCCCTGCCGCTCCCGGTTGAGGGCGCACAGCTCCCGGGCCAGCTCCTCGCCCCGGAGCGGGTTCCCGGTGAGGAGAAGCTCGGCCGCCAGGGTTGCGCAGCCCATACGGCCCGACGCGTTGATGCGGGGGGCCAGCGTATACCCGATGGCGGAGGAGGCCAGCGGCCTGCCGCCCAGCCCCGCCTCCTCCAGCAGCGCCCTCAGCCCCGGGCGGCGGGTCTCGCCCAGCACATCCAGCCCCAGGCGGACAATGGCCCGGTTCTCTCCGGACAGAAGCATCACATCGGCCACGGTGCCGATGGCGGCCAGGTCGGCGTATCGGGCCAGCAGGGCGTCCGGCCCCTCCGGGAAAACACCCTCCCGGCTTTCGCCGGGCTCCGCCGCGCTCTCTCCTGTCCGGCGGTCCCGCGTTTCGTGCGCGCCCAGCGCCAGCACCAGCTTGAGGGCCACGCCCACGCCGGCCAGGTTTTTAAAGGGATAGGGGCAGCCGGGGCGGTGGGGGTCTACCACGGCCACCGCGTCGGGGATGACGCTCTTGCATTCATGGTGGTCGGTGATGATGAGCTCCATGCCCAAGCTCCGGGCATAGTCGGCCTCCTCCACGGCGGTGATGCCGCAGTCCACCGTTACCACCAGCCTGACGCCCTGGGCGTACAGGGCGTCCAGCGCCCCGCGGCTCACGCCGTACCCCTCCTCCATCCGGTCGGGGATATACATGGACACGCTCCCTCCCTGGGAGCGGAGGTAATCGGTTAGAAGGCAGGTAGAGGTGATGCCGTCCACGTCGTAGTCGCCGTAAACCGCCATGGCCTCTCCGCCGTCAAGGGCGGTGCGGATGCGTGCGGCCGCCCGGTCCATGTCCAGCATAAGAAAAGGGTCGTGGAGCAGGGAGAGGGAGGTGGACAAAAAGGCACGGGCGGTCTCGGGCGTATCCAGCCCCCGGGCGCACAGCACCCGGGCACACAGCGCGGGGACCCCGCCGGCCTCCAGCGCAGAGCGTCCCGCCTCATTCTGGGGGCGGAGCCGCCACTGCCGGTATTTCATCTCCGCGTCCCCTCCCTTTCGCCACAAAATTACTCTTTATTATATCAAATCCCCCGGGGAGATACAAGAACAAGGTAGGGGTATGGTAAAATAACTTGCCGACCCCCGCCCTATGCGCCCGAAGGGCTGCCCGCCCCCTTCAGAGCCTTTGCCGGCAGGGGCGACGCGAGGCGGAGCGCCCGGAGGATATCGTTCCGCATCGTTGTCCATAGCGCATCCCTCCCATTTCCCCTAGCTTATCACATTGCGTGCCGTTCAACAACCGCGCCGCCAAAGTGGGGAGAGAAACTGTCGCCGCCGTTGACGCATCCCTTTGCAAGAGGTATAATCAGGTATTCATACAAATTCGCGCGGGAGGTGCCGATTTACCATGAAGACCCTCGTAATTGAGCGACAGGCTGTGAAGCAAAATCTGGCGGTCATCCGGGAGAAGGCGGGGAGCGCGGCCATTTACGGCGTGCTCACCGGGGACGCGTATGGCGCCGGGCTGGTAGAGATGGCCGCCCTCCTGCGGGACGAGGGGGTACGCCGGTTTGCCGTGGCCGAGTGCGCCGACGCGGAGGCTCTGCGCAAGGCGG
>JBLJBF010000123.1:0-2744 GCA_047637855.1 Pseudoflavonifractor sp.
GACCAGCGAGGTAAACGCGCGGGACACCGAGGGGGGAACCGAACTGGGCAGTTTGATGACCAGTTTTTTCTGGACGACGATGCGGTAGACCTCACCCACCAGAAGGGCTATAAGCATAGCGACAAACAGGTTGGAGGTACCGAACAGGTCGGTGCTCCAGGACCCGGTCTCCACGTCCATAGAGTTGACCATGAAAAAAGCGGCCAGGGAGATGACGCCTGCGGGCATACCGTCCACCGCATAGCTGTCGGCCAGCGACTTGGCGATGCCGAAAGTAGCCACCAGGGAGATGAGGTTCATGGTGGCGGGAGCCACGTCATTCCAGACAAATTCATTCCAACCCTCACCCAGAAGGCCCGCCATGAGATTTTGGTATGCCTCGATGGGGAACTCGCCGATGATGATGAACAAAGAGCCGACGATGAGCAGCGGCATGGCCAGAACAAGACCGTCGCGCAGAGAGAGCAGATGGCGTTGATTGGCAATTTTGGCGGCGATGTTGAAAAACCTGTCCCCCAAACTTTGAGCACCTAATTTTTTCAATACACTCATTCCTCTCTTAAATAAAATGAATTAAAGACCGCGGATCAGCCGCCCAGCAGGGCCAGGGCCTTTTCCAGTACTTTTGCGCCGTTCATGCGGCCGTAATCCACCATGTCGATCACGGCTACGCGGATGCCCGCAGGACCATATTCCCCAGTGAGCCGGTCCAGAAGATAGCGGACCTGCGGCCCTAAGAGGAGGATCTGGGTACCCTCGATATGATGTTTCAGAGATACCTCGGCCACGGCATTGATGTCGGCCTCAAGGCCCCGTTGGGCGGCGGCCTCTCTCATCTTCAGCACAAGCATGCTGGTGGACATCCCCTCGGAACAGACAAGAAGAATTTTTGTCATTGCCCTCTATCTCCTTCCAGCGCAGCGATTTGGCGGCTCATCTCCAGCAGCAGCTTTGACAGGTCCTTGATCAGCAGAGCACCGTTCAAGTGGTCTTGCGCGTGGACCATCATCAGGTTTACTTCGACCGGCTGACCTGACATCTCCTGGCGGAGCATGCCGGTCTGGACGTCATGGGCGGAGACCAGTGACTCCTCGCAGGCATTCACGGCTGCGACGGCCTGGTCGAAATCCCTGTCCAGAGCATAGCGAATGGCCTGCATAGCCAGACTTTTCGCGTTCCCGGCCTCCGCGATCAGCGAGAAAGCCACAACATTGATATCCATAATTCTCCTCCCAATTTCGCTGTTTTGTCGTTACTCCTCACCAAAGCTGGTTTCGAAGAGCTCCTTGATCATGGCGAGATCCCCGGCGGCGCCGTCGCCCTCGGCGAAAATCTCTACCTGGTCGCCGCACTCCAGCCCCAGAGCCATCAGCTCATAGATGTTGGAGATGTTGGCCGTGGCCTGGGAGCTGCGCAGCTGTACGACGGAATCGATAGACTCTGATACCTTTACCAGTTTGGCGATGGGCCTGGCGTGCAGTCCCATCTTGTTTTTTATCTCTACGCGTGTAGTTTCCATAGACAGACCTTCTTTATCACAAGATGCCTTGTGCACTACCACAGGCTTTGTGTATAAAAACAGCTTTGGGGCAGGGTGCCCAGCCCTACCCGCGGGCCGCCTTTACCGATTGAATTGGCTCAGACAAGCGCGTACCTCCGCCGCGCCTGATAGGGCCAGAAGCTGATCAAGCCGCTGCCGCCACAGATTGCAGTCGATTCCCGCGATTTGCTGCCGCAAAGCCAGCACATTGACCGCGCTCACGCTCAGCTTATCCACGCCCATGGCAAGCCACAGGGGGATCAGCAGCGGGTCCTGCGCCGTTTGCCCACAGATAGAGACTTCCTTCCCCGCCCTGTTCGCCTGGCGAATGACCTCGTACACCATGCGCAGCAGCGCGGGCTCACAGGGATCGTTGAGATAGGCGGTCTGTGGATTCCCACGGTCGGCCGAGCAGAGATACTGCAGGAGATCGTTGGTGCCGATTGAAAAGAAGTCCACCTCGTGAATGAACCGGTCCGCCATGATGGCGGCCGAGGGAATCTCCACCATCATCCCTACGGGGATGTCCACCCGAAAAGGCCGCCCTGCAGTGTGCAGCTCTTCCTTCACCTGCTCCAGCAGGGCCTTAGCCTGGCGCAGCTCATCCACGGTGGCAATCATGGGGAACATAATCCGAATCTCGGCGTCGGCCGCTGCCCTCAGGATTGCGGCGAGCTGGGATTTGAAGATTTTGGGGTGACCAAGGCAGTAACGGATGGCCCGGCAGCCCATGAAGGGGTTCGGCTCGGGCTCCATATGTAGGCATGCGACCGGCTTATCCCCGCCTGCGTCCAAGGTGCGGATGACCAGAGGACGGCCGTTCAGAAGCTTGGCCGTCCCGGTATAGACGGCGTACTGCTCCTCCTCGGTAGGGAGACGGTCCCCCAGGTAAAGAAACTCCGAGCGGAAGAGACCGACACCCTCCCCGTCCTGGGCAGCCACCTCAACCGCCTCCTTCTGGGAGGCGATGTTGCACAGGAGTTGGATGGTCCGCCCATCCGCCGAGCGGGTGGGGAGCCCGCGAAAGGTCTCCAGGCTCTCGCGGCGGAGGGCTTGGGTCTCCCGCTCCTGCTCGTAGCCGAGGAGCCACTCGGGGCCGGGCTCTAAAACGATCTCCCCCGTGGTTCCGTTTACCAGAGCCATAGCGCCGCTGCGGCTGTGTGTCAGTATCTTGGATGCGCCCACGATACAAGGCAGACCCATG
>JBLJBF010000124.1:0-2834 GCA_047637855.1 Pseudoflavonifractor sp.
ACTACGCCCAGGCCCTGACCCCGGCCAGGGTCCTGCAGATCCCCAAGGAGTTTCTCTACCATACCTGCGGGGAGGACTGCGCCCACCACCGCACCATGATCTCCAATATGCTGTCCATTTTGGCCCGGAAGGCCTACTTTTTGAACCAGCGGCTCCAGATCGTCTCCTGCGCCACCCTGCGGCAGAAGATCGCCAAGGTGCTGCTGCAAAACCGCGCCCCCGACGGCAGAGTAAGCCTGCCCATGAACCGGGAGGAGCTGGCCGACTTTCTCAATACCGCCCGCCCCTCTCTCTCCCGCGAGCTGATGCGGATGCAGGAGGAGGGGCTCGTCACGGTGGACCGCAGGACCATTCTGGTGCCCGACGAGGAGGCGCTGCGGGAGTTGTTATAAAAGGGGAGGGGGACAAAACAACATTCATATTTTTTGCGCTTGTAACTCTGGTTACGGAATTTCTCCCCCCGGTCTGGTAGGATGAGCTCATCCAATTTGAGACCACACCAATCGAGGAGGAATTTGATAAATGGATCATAATATGTTTTGTTATCAGTGTCAGGAGACTGCGGGCGGTACCGGCTGCACGCATTCCGGCGTCTGCGGGAAAAAGCCCGAGGTAGCCGCCATGCAGGACCTGCTGGTCTATGTGACCAAGGGCCTGTCCGCTGTCACCACCCGGCTGCGCGCCGAGGGGAAGACCGTCTCCGCCGACGTGAACCATATGGCCACCCTGAACCTCTTTACCACCATTACCAACGCCAATTTTGACGAGGATGCCATCGCGGCGCGCGTCGTCGCCACCCTGGACGTGACCCGCGAGCTGTTGACGCAGGTCACCCAGCCCGAGACGCTGCCCGCCGCCGCCCGCTGGTACACCGCCGACCGCTCCGAGTTCGCCGCCAAGGCCGCCCAGGTGGGCGTGCTCTCCACCGAGAACGAGGATGTGCGCAGTCTGCGCGAGCTCATTACTTACGGCCTGAAGGGCCTGTCCGCCTACAGCAAGCACGCCAACGTCCTCCTCAAGGACGACGGCGAGGTGGACGCCTTCCTGCAGCGCGCTCTGGCCGCCACGCTGGACGACTCCCTCTCCGCCGACGACCTGATCGCCCTCACCCTGGAGACCGGCAAGTACGGCGTAAGCGGCATGGCCCTGCTGGACGGCGCCAACACCGGCGCCTACGGCAACCCCGAGATCACCAAGGTCAACATCGGCGTGGGCACCCGCCCGGGCATTCTGGTCTCCGGCCACGACCTGCGGGACTTTGAGATGCTCCTCCAGCAGAGCGAGGGCCAGGGCGTGGACATCTACACCCACTCCGAGATGCTGCCCGCCCACTATTATCCCGCCTTCAAGAAGTACAGCCACTTTGTGGGCAACTACGGCAACGCCTGGTGGAAGCAGAAGGAGGAGTTCGAGACCTTTAACGGCCCCATCCTCATGACCACCAACTGCATCGTGCCTCCCCGCCCCAGCTATCAGGACCGGCTCTACACCACCGGCTCGGCGGGCTATCCCGGCTGCAGGCACATCCCCGGCGGCATCGGCGAGGAGAAGGACTTCTCCGCCATCATCGAGCACGCCAAGCGCTGCGCTCCCCCCGCCGAGATTGAGAGCGGCGAGATCGTGGGCGGCTTTGCCCACAACCAGGTGCTCAGTCTGGCCGACGCCGTGGTGGGCGCGGTCAAGTCGGGCGCCATCAAGAAGTTCGTCGTTATGGCCGGCTGCGACGGCCGCATGAAGGACCGCGGCTACTACACCGAGTTTGCCAAGGCCCTGCCCGGCGACACCGTCATCCTCACCGCGGGCTGCGCCAAGTACCGCTACAACAAGCTGGGTCTGGGCGACATCGGCGGGATCCCCCGCGTGCTCGACGCCGGCCAGTGCAACGACTCCTACTCCCTGGCCGTCATCGCTCTCAAGCTTAAGGAGGTCTTTGGTCTCGACGACATCAACGACCTGCCCATCATCTACAACATCGCCTGGTACGAGCAGAAGGCCGTCATCGTGCTGCTGGCCCTCCTCTACCTGGGCGTGAAGAACATCCACCTGGGACCCACCCTCCCCGCCTTCCTCTCCCCCAACGTGGCCAAGGTGCTGGTAGAGAGCTTCGGCATCGCCCCCATCGGCACTGTGGAGGACGACATGGCCCTCTTCTTCGGCGAGGGCGATGACAAGGCCGCCGTCACCGCCGATATGCTCATCGGCGAGATCCTGAGCCGGTACCCTGACGCCGCCGAGGCCCTCATGGCCTGCGGGATGCACTGCCTGGGCTGCCCCTCCTCCCAGGCCGAGTCCCTGTCCGACGCCTGCATGGTCCACGGCCTGAACGTGGAGGACGTGCTCGCCCGCGTCAACGCCGCCCTCTAATTCCATAAAAACCGGAACGGGGGGCTATGGTATGCCATAGCCCCCCGTCTTTTCAGAAAGGATATCTTATGAGCGCATTTTTAGGGCCCATCCACCACTGGCTTTACCATAAAATCCAGCTTCAGGAGGAGCTGCTGGGGGACATTCTGGACCTGGCTGTCCGAAACGGATGGGATCTGCCGGCCGTCGAAGGGCTGGACCCCGCTGCCCCCAGCGCATTGCCTCCCCTGGAGAGCAGTGTGGACCTGACCAACATCCACGGCTGGCTCCAGGGCCAGATCGCCGCCTCCGAGACCCGGTATGCCCAGCTGGTCACCGGGCTTTTAGCGGGTGACCCGGCCCGGCGCTCCGTTTTGGAGGAGACCGCCTTTGCCTTCGGGCAGCGGCAGGCCGTACCCGCCGGAACTGACGCCGGGGGGGCCTATCAAATTTTTAATGACAGTCTGCTGGACGGAATGCCCTGCGACCAC
>JBLJBF010000125.1:0-2769 GCA_047637855.1 Pseudoflavonifractor sp.
CGGCCGCCTCCTGGGCGAGCGCGGGCCGCTTTTCTACATAGATACGGCAGACCAGTCCTTCCCCTCCCCCGCGCGCAGCGCCCGTGCGCCGATGTCCCGGCGGTAAAAGCCGGCTTGAAAATCCACCTGTTCCACAGCGGCGTACGCTTTCTCAATGGCCTGGGCCAAGGTGTCCCCCAGAGCGGTAACCCCCAGAACCCGCCCTCCGGCGCTGACCAGCCCGCCGCCCTCGCGTGCGGCCCCCGCCGCGTAGATCTTTCGGTCGGTCCGGTCAGCGGGAAAGGCGAGGGGGCAGCCGCCCTCATACTTGCCGGGGTAGCCCCGGGAGGCTAGCACCACGCAGCAGGCCGCTCCCTCTGAAAACTCCACATTCACCTCGGCCAGACGCCCATCCCGGACGGCCCGGAGAATGGGGAGCAGGTCGCTCTTCAGCAGAGGGAGGACGGCCTGGGTCTCCGGGTCGCCAAAGCGGCAGTTGTACTCGATGACCTTTGGCCCCGCCGCCGTCAGCATGAGGCCGAAGTACAGGCAGCCCCGGAAGAGGCGGCCCTCAGCGCTCATGGCGCGTATCGTGGGAAGAAAGATCTCGTCCATACACCGCCGGGCAACCGCGGGGGTGTAATAGGGGTTGGGGGCCACCGCCCCCATGCCGCCGGTGTTGGGGCCCACGTCCCCCTCCCCGGCCCGCTTGTGGTCCATGGCCGAGACCATGGGCACCAGGCTGACGCCGTCGGTAAACGCCAGAACCGAGACCTCCGGCCCCTCCAAAAATTCCTCGATCACCACCCGGGCCCCGCTGTCGCCAAAGACCCTGTCCCCCATCATGGCCCGCACCGCGTCCATGGCCTCCCCTTTGGTCTGGGCAATAATTACGCCCTTGCCAAGCGCCAGGCCGTCGGCCTTGACCACGGCGGGGAGGGGGGCCGTCTCCAGATAGGCGAGGGCCGCGTCCATATCCGTAAAGCCCTCGTAGGCGGCGGTGGGGATGCCGTACCTGTGCATCAGGTCCTTGGCGAAAACCTTGCTGCCCTCCAGGGCGGCGGCCGCCCTGTTGGGGCCAAAGGCGGGGACTCCCCGCGCCTCCAGCAGGTCCACGCAGCCCCGGACCAGCGGTTCGTCAGGCCCTACCACGGCAAAGTCTATGCCCTGCTCCACGGCGAAGTCCGCAACTTTTTCCAGCTCACCCGCGCCGATGGGGACGCAGGTCGCGTCGCCCTCCATGCCGCCGTTGCCGGGCAGAGCGAAGAGCGCCGTCACCTGGGGGCTCTCCTTCAGCTTTTTGACAAGCGCGTGCTCCCGGCCGCCGCCGCCGATTACCAGTACCCTCATGGTCAGCCTCCTCTTCCTTTAGTGGTGGAACAGCCGCAGCCCTGTAAAGCACATGGCGATGCCGTATTTGTCGCAGCAGGCGACGACCTGTTCGTCCCGGATGGAGCCGCCGGGCTGGGCGATGTAGCTCACACCGCTCCTATGCGCCCGCTCGATATTGTCCCCGAAGGGGAAGAAGGCGTCGGAGGCAAGACTGCCGCCGGTGAGCGCGGCCAGGTACGCCCGCTGCTCACCCCGCTCAAAGGGCTCGGGCCGGACGGTGAAAAAGCGCTGCCAGTTCCCGTCGTCCAGCACGTCGCCCTGCTCCTCCGCAGAGAGGTAGAGGTCAACGGCGTTGTCCCGCTCGGCCCGGGGCAGGTCGGGGCGGAAGGGCAGGTCCAGCACCCTGCCGTGCTGGCGCAGGTGCCAGAGGTCGGCCTTGCCTCCCGCCAGGCGGGTGCAGTGGATGCGGGACTGCTGACCCGCCCCTACGCCGATGGTCTGCCCGTCACAGGCGTAGGCCACCGAGTTTGACTGGGTGTACTTCAAGGTGATAAGGGCCAGCAGCAGATCGCGCGCCGCCCGGCCGGGGATGTCCTTGCGCCGGGTGACCCGGTTGGTGAGGAGCTCCGCGCCGATCTTTGCGTGATTGCGCTCCTGCTGAAAGGTCACGCCGAAGACCTGCTTGACCTCTTGGCTCTCGGGGACATAGGCGGGGTCGATCTGCACGATATTGTACCCGCCCCGGCGCTTGGTCTTGAGGATCTCCAGCGCCTCCGGCGTGTAGCCGGGAGCGATGATCCCGTCGGACACCTCCCGCCGGATGAGCCGGGCAGCCACTTCATCGCAGACCCCGCTGAGGGCGATCCAGTCGCCGAAGGAGCTCATGCGGTCGCTCCCCCGGGCGCGGGCATAGGCGCAGGCGATGGGGGAGCTGTCCAGCCCCTCCAGGTCGTCCACGAAGCAGGCCCGCTTCAGCCGCTCGGGCAGCGGGAGCGCCAGCGCGGCGGCGGTGGGGCTGACGTGCTTGAAGGATGCGGCGCAGGGTAGGCCCGTGGCCTCCTCTGCCTCCCGCACCAGCTGCCAGGCATTGAGGGCGTCCAGAAAATTGATGTAGCCGGGGCGGCCGTTTAATATCTCAAAGGGCAGCGCGCCGCCCGAGGCCAGGTAGAGTTTCGCCGGGCTCTGGTTGGGGTTGCAGCCGTATTTCAACTCAAACTCACGCATACGCGCTCCTCCTGTGCTTGTTCAAGATGCGGGTCTCACACGCGCCGGTCTCCAGGTCGGCATAACGCACGTAGAGGGAAATTTTATTGTCCGGGTCGAGGCTGTCCCACAGCAGCGCGGTCAGCTCGTCCGCGCTGTCGGGCACCGCCAGCTCCACCGGCTCCCCCCGGAAGCTGGGAAGCGGAGAGCTGTCTGCGGCGTAGGTGTGCAGCAGATGGCCCAGGCCGCTCTGGC
>JBLJBF010000126.1:0-7795 GCA_047637855.1 Pseudoflavonifractor sp.
CCCCAGGATGAAGGGAATGCGGCTCTCCACCATCGCCGCGATAAAGCGACCCAGTTCAAAGACAAACTGCGGTGTGGTAGCTGAGAAGAGCAAAAACAGATTGGTATTCAGGGCCGCTAAGATCAGGTTGCCCGCCGTAAACAGTGCCATTGTCAGCAGATTCGTTCTCGCGCTTTTGAAATGCAGCACCTGTTTTCTCGTTGTTTCATCCATATGGGTTCCTCCTCCTGATTTGGTCTGGGAGTCCATCTATGGTTGAAGTGTAGCACAGAAAAAGAAAATTGTAAATGATGGGATAAATGGATGGGAGATCCCATTTGATCACCCGCGGCGGACGGAGGCAAGAAGGGCCCGCCACTGCCCCAGCCAGCGGTCCAGCCGCTCACGGGGGAGGAGCAGGTTGATGCCCCAGGAGACCAGCACGCCAAAGCCGGTGTCCACCATGCGGTGGAGCGCGTAGGACACATAGGTGCTCTCCGGCGTGTTGAAGAGGATGATGCACAGCACCACCCCGCCGGGCTGGATGGCCCCCGGCCAGCGGAAGAGCTGGGAGACCACGATGAGGATTACGACCCCCGCGAAAAGGAGGGGGAGCAGGGGCCCCCGGTCCCCGTTGGACGCAAGCAAGAGGTAGACCCGGAAGAGCCCCATGCCCAGGAAACCGCCGATGACGGTGCCGATGAGGCGGTTGCCGCCGTGTTTCCGGGACTCCTCCATGTCGCTGCCCATGCCGAAGACGGCGCCGATGCAGGCGAAGGTGGGGTTCGCGCCGACGATGGCATAGAGGGCGGCGCAGAGGGTGGCTGAGAGGGCGGTCTTCAGGTTGCGTAGTCCGACCTTGGGGAGGCGGGGCCGTGTTTTCCGTGACAAATTCGATCGCCTGCCATTAATAGACTTGAGCGTTTATCGTACCACAAACGCAGAGCGTTTCGTGGTATACGGTAGCGCCGCTGCCCCGCAGGGGGGCGGCGCGAACGCGCCGGAATCCCGGTACAATAGACACATGCGGCTATTGTACCACATAATTTTCTTTTCGCAACGCTTTTTCTTGCCCGGAAAACATGTTACAATGGGAAAAAACGCAAAGGAGCGCGCGCCATGAGCTACGCCGACGCTTTATTTATTGAAAACTGCAAGGACATTCTGGCCCACGGGACCTGGGACACCGACCTGCCCGTCCGCCCCAGGTGGGAGGACGGCGCGGCCGCGCACACCGTGAAGCGGTTCGGCCTTGTCAACCGCTACGACCTGAACGCCGAGTTCCCCATCCAGACCATCCGCAAAATGGCCTTCAGGAGCGCGGTGGACGAGCTGCTGTGGATCTGGCAGAAGAAGTCCAACAACGTGAGGGACCTCTCCAGCCACATCTGGGACGCGTGGGCCGACGAGACCGGTTCTATAGGCAAGGCCTACGGCTACCAGCTTGGAGTGAAGCATAAGTACGCCGAGGGGGAGTTTGACCAGGTGGACCGGGTGCTCTACGACCTCAAGCACAATCCCGCCTCCCGGCGTATTATGACCAGCCTCTACAACCACGCGGACCTCTCCGAGATGCACCTCTACCCCTGCGCCTGGAGCATGACCTTCAACGTCAGCGGCAGGACCCTCAACGCCATCCTCAACCAGCGCAGCCAGGATATGCTCACGGCCAACGGCTGGAATGTGATGCAGTACGCCGCGCTGGTCCATATGCTGGCCCAGGTCTCCGGGCTGGTCCCGGGCGAGCTGGTACACGTCATTGCCGACGCCCACATCTACGACCGCCATATCCCCATCGTGGAGGAGATCATCGCCCGCAGGCCCTTCGACGCGCCCAAGTTGACAATGGACGGCGCGATTTCCGACTTTTACGCCTTTACCGCGGGGGGCCTGACTTTGGAGGGGTACCGGAGCCACCCGCTGGACGGGAAGATCCCGGTGGCGGTGTGAGTATGAAGCTGATTGTCGCCGTGGACCAAAACTGGGCCATCGGGCGCCGCGGGGGGCTGCTGGCGCGCATCCCCGCCGACCTGAGACGGTTCAAGGAGCTGACCTTGGGCCATTCTGTCCTGCTGGGGCGCAAGACCCTGGCCACCTTCCCCGGGGGGAAGCCCCTGCCGGGGCGGGAGAATTTTATTTTGTCCGCCGACCCGGACTTCCGGGTGGAGGGGGCCGTCATGCTCCGCTGCGTCGAGGAGGCCCGTACCCGCTGCCCGGAGGACACCTTTGTCATCGGCGGCGAGCAGGTCTACCGGTCGCTGCTGGACGACTGCGATACCGCTTGCGTGACCAAGATCGACGCCGCCTTCCCGGCCGATACCTGGTTTCCGAACCTGGACGCGCTGCCCGACTGGCGCCTGGCGGCGGAGGAGGGGCCCTTCCAGGAAAACGGCCTGACTTTCCGCTACCTCACCTATGAGAGAGAGGCGTAGACCGATGTATGCCGACGAGATCAGAGACTATATCCCCCGGAGCGAGCAGGAGGCCACCGACCAGCGCATCATTTTGGAGTATATCCGGCAGTACCCCGCCACCGTGCTCACCCGGGCCAACGAGTACGCCCACATCACCAGCTCCGGCTTTGTGGTGAACGCCGACGCAACCAAGGTGCTCATGGCCCACCACAACATCTACCGGGTCTGGGCCTGGACGGGGGGCCACGCCGACGGGGACGCCGACCTGCTGGCCGTCGCCCTGCGGGAGGCGGAGGAGGAGACCGGGGCCGTGCA
Source organism: Pseudoflavonifractor sp. (assembly GCA_047637855.1). Lineage (GTDB taxonomy): Bacteria > Bacillota > Clostridia > Oscillospirales > Oscillospiraceae > Pseudoflavonifractor. Next base: position 2,709 of record JBLJBF010000126.1, read on the forward strand.
CCTCGCCCCTCTGGGGACGGGCCTCGCGTCCCTTGACATTCTCCCCGTCTGGGGCCATGTGAAACGTGGGAAGTACGTGGCCGCCCACCAGCATCTGAACGTGACCTATCTTCTGCTGGCCGACGAAAAGGACCCCCTGGCCGTCCGGGAGGGGGAGAACAGCCGGGTGGGCTGGCTTCCGGCCGACCGGCTGCTGGAGTACACCAACGAGTGGGAGATGGACGGGGTGTACACCAAGCTCCTGGCCCGGGCCAAAGAGAGACTAAGCGCGGGGGAAGCGCGCTGAATAAACCGGGGGCCGGTATCGTTACGATACCGGCCCCCGGTTTATTCGGTTTTATTTTACGGACGGCTTCAGCCGGAGGGCTGAAGCGGCCAGAAGGACCGAGAGAAGACCCAGCACGATGGAGACCCCCAGCATGAGGGACACGCCGCCCAGATCCAGCAGACGGCCCCCCATCAGGCCGGCCAGCATACCGCCCAGCCCGTTGGAGGCCGCCATCATCATAGTCTGCCCCCGCACCCGGTCGGCCGCGGGGACCGACTCGTTGACAAAAAAGACCGAGGAGGGGGTGAAGAGTCCGTACCCCAGCATCTGGATGGGCTGGATCAGCAGGACGGCGGCCGGGCTGAAGGCCAGCGAGGTGGCGACGGCCTTGAGGGTGATGAAGGCCATGCTGATGAGCAGAAGCTTTCCGCTGCCGTATTTGCGCAGCAGCCGCTGGAAGAAGAAGGCGGTGGGCAGCTCGAAGGCGGCCATGAGGAAGTAGGCCAGGCCCAGGCTGGCCCCGCTGTCTCCCCGGTCGGTGAGGATATTCACCAGGAAGCTGGACATGGGGAGGCAGGCCGTCATGCCCAGGAGGGTGGCCGCCAGCATGAGGGTGAACCGGGGGTTTCCCCGCAGGAGGGCCAAAATGGGCTGGGACCGCTCGGCAGGAGCGTCCGGCCGGACAGGGTGTGCCCGGAAGGTGGGATAACTCATGCACAGGGCAATCACGATCACGATCAGCCCCACATGGGTGAGAAGGGTGCTCTCCACCCCAAACACGCCGGACTGAACACCCAGCAGCACGCAGGTCACGGCGTAGGACATGCTGCCCACGCCCCGGCCCAGACTGTACCGGATGGGGATGCCCGCGTTGATGTACTGGATGGCCATGGCGTCCATCAGGGGATAGGCCGAGACCTCAAATCCGCCGATGATCAGGAAGACTGCCAGCGTACCGGCCAGCCCCATGGGGACAAGGGTGAACAGAAGCCCCACCAGCAGAGACAGGGTCAGAGAGACCGAGACAATGCGCTTTAAGGGTATGTTGGGATGTCTGTCGGCAAAGCCGCCCAGCAGGGGCTGGAAGAGGATGCCCGCGCCGCAGCGCACCGCTACGACCAGGCCGATCTCTGTGTTGTGAAAGCCGCGCTCCTGGAGCAGGAGGGTGTTAAAAGCGACAATAGAGGCAAAGGCGGCCCAAAAGCCCGCCTGCATGGCGATATAGTGCCAGTTGAGCCGCCGGTGGCTGGGGAGAGTGTGTTCCAATGAGGCACCTGCTTACTGTTTGATAATATCGGTGAAAGGGAATAGCCTGTCCAGCCGGGTGGAACTGGCCGTGTACATCACCAGGACGAGATCGGGCCGGAGCCAGTCGAGATAGCCGGCCAGATCATCGGTAAAATAGCGCATATCCATGGTCATCAGCTCCCCGCACTGGAGGGCGAGGAAGGGGGTCAGGACGCAGGCGAAGGAGTCCCGGATCAGGAGGACCCGGGGGCCGCCGGGGTTGAGATGATTGTATATCCGGGCCAGGGGGTAGTCCCCGCCCGAGTAGAGGGTATACGGATTGCCGCCGAAGTAGTCCCTGGGCTCCAGCCGCTCGGGGAAGAGAAGGGACTGCTCGAAGGGGCCGGTGCGGTCGTCGAAGAAGGCGGGGGAGGAATAGGTGAAGTCGGTGGCGAACTTGGGCCGCCAGAGGTCGATACCGTCCACCCCGGCGTAGAGGGTGCCCACCCGCTTGCCCTGACTTCCGAGAAACCAGTTGTTGTAGGACGTGATCTCATAGTTGGCCGCGTCCAGGGTCTGGGGGTCGGCGGCATAGCCGTACCGCTTGGTCAGCGCAGCCGAGAGGGCCCGGTAGCCCAGAAAGGCCCCGGCGGGGGTCCAGTGGTGGTCGGTGCGGAAAAAGAAGGCGGGGTGCGCCGGGTCCTTCGCCGCCTCGCGCAGTGTGGGGCGCAGGTCCAGCGTGTCCACCCCCAAGGCGGCGAGCTGCGCCAGAAGCTGGTCGGCGTCCCGGTTGCCATAGTTCTCCATGCCGTCAGGGAGCTGGCCCTCCCCGATCTTCTGGGGGGCCTGTACATAGAGGAGGGGAACGTTTAGCTTCTCGGCGGCAAAGTCCCGCAGGGCGGCGACGGCCTCGGCATGGGCGGTCTGGTCCGCCGGGGCGGCGGTCAGGGTCTGAAAGGCCAGAGAGCCGTCATCCAGGCGCGCCACGGTATAGTCCGGGTCGGCCATGTCGGCCACCACCCGCCGCCCGGCGGCCCGCTGAGCGGCGCCGTAGAGCTGGATGAAGAGATGGGAGCGGTCCAGATCCTGGTTGGCTGCCGCCTCCGCGCCGACCAGAAAGGTATTCAGGCTGCCGGGGTCCTTCACAAGCGCGCGCACCGCAGATTCCAGATGCCCCTCGCCGCCGAAGAAGGAGGAGACCAGCATCACAAAGCCCGCCGCCAGCGCGCAGAGAAAGAGGATGGCGGTGACGCTGTCTTTTCGCCTCATATCCCGCCCCCCTTAAAAGTTGAAGTAGATGAAGGGGTTATAGGTCCCCTTGACAATGAAGGCCACCGACAAAACGAACACCGACAGCAGGCCGAGGGTCGAGGCCGTGTCCCAGAGGGGGAGAAGGAGACCCGCCCTCCAGCCGGACAGCTTTTTCCGCACCCAGGCGGCGGTGGGGACAGCGCAGACCAAAGCGGGCACGAGGATGGGCGCGTACTCCCGCAGGTAGAGGAAGAAGTCCCCCGAAACGCCGGGCACGCCGATGCCAAAAAGGGCCCGGTAATAGGTCGCCGCCTCGCCGAGAGAGACAGCCCGGAACACCACAAAAACCAGCACGAAGGAAACGAAGGTGTACAGTCTGCCCAGAGCCTTGGGCCAGCCCCGGCCCAGGCCGGCGAACCGCTCCAGCATCAGGAGCGCGTAATACAGGAGACCCCAGACCAGAAAAGTCCAGTTGGCCCCGTGCCAGATGCCGGTGAGCAGCCAGACCACAAAGAGGTTGCGCGCCGTCTGCCCTTTTGACCCGCGGCTGCCGCCCAGGGGAATGTACACATAGTCCCGGAACCAGGTGGAGAGGGAGATATGCCACCGCCGCCAGAACTCGGTGACCGAGGCGGCGATACAGGGGTAATTAAAATTCTCCAGGAAGTGAAAGCCGAACATGCGCCCCATGCCGATGGCCATGTCCGAGTAACCGGCGAAGTCAAAGTAGAGCTGGAGGGCGTAGCACACCGCGCCCAGCCAGGCGAAGGCGGCCGAGGAGGGGCGTCCGCCCCGGAAGGCCATGTCGGCCACCACGGCAAGCTGGTTGGAGAGAAGCACCTTTTTCCCAAGCCCTATCAGCAGTCGCTCCACGCCCGAGGTGAAGTCCGCCCAGGTCTCCCGCCGGTGGTCGATCTCGTCGGCCACGGTGCCGTAGCGCGTAATCGGTCCGGCAAGAAGCTGGGGGAAGAGAGAAATATAAAGCCCCACCTTAAAAAGGCTGGGCTGGACCTCTGCGTCCCCCCGGGACACATCCAGTACGTAGCTGATCGCCTTGAACGTGAAAAAGGAGATACCCGCAGGCAGGCCGATTACGGGAATCGGGAGAGAGAGGCCCAGCAGGTTCAGGTTGGTCAGCGTAAAAACCAGATACTTGAAAAGAAAGAGAATCCCCAGGTTGAACCCGGCGGCGCATGCCACAGCCAGCCTCACGCTCCGCCCCGCGGCCCTGGCCCGGCCCGCCCAGAGGCCGAAGGCCCAGTTGGCCGTGATGGAGCCCATCATGACCAGCACGAACCAGGGCGTTCCAAAGGCGTAAAAAAGCAAAGAGGCGGCCAGCAGCAGCGTGTTCTGCCATTGCCGGCGACCCCGGCAGGGGACGTAGTAGCAAAAGAGAACCGCGAACAGGAAGAGGAACAGGAAGACCGAGCTTGAAAACAGCATGGGGCGACCCCCGTTCTATCTTTATTCTTTGGCGGGGACGATCTCGATCCAGTACCCGTCCGGATCTTCGATGAAGTAGATGCCCATGGCCGGATTCTCAAAGCAGACGCAGCCCATGGCCCTGTGGCTGGCCAGAAAAGCGTCGTACCGGTCGGTGACGAAGGCCAGATGGAACTCGCACTCACCCAGGTCGTAGCGCTCGGTGCGGTCGCGCAGCCAGGTCAGCTCTAGTTCAAAATCGGTCTCCCCGTCTCCCAGATAGACCAGCTTGAAAGAGCCGTCGGCCGCGGTTTTCTCCCGCACGGGGGCGAGCTCCAGGGCCTCCCTGTAAAAAGCCAGAGAGCGGTCCAGGTCCAGAACATTAAAATTGAAGTGAGCAAAGCGCAGCATGGGCGGTCAACTCCTTGTCCCGTAATAATCTCTTGCGTAGGGCACGTCATAGTATATCATGCCGAGGCGGGGAGGGCAAGATGGGCTATGCCCGCATGGCTTCCTTCACCCGCCGCCCGGTGGGCGTGGCCGCCAGGCCGCCCGCCCCGGTCTCCCGCAGGGAGGAGGGCAGCGCGTCCCCCACGGCGCGCATGGCGTCGATGACCTCGTCGCAGGGGATGGGGAACGTCACCCCGGCGAGAGCCATCTCGGCGCAGGAGAGGGCGTTTACTGCCCCCATGACGTTGCGGTTTACGCAGGGGACCTCCACCAGGCCGGCCACCGGGTCGCACACCAGGCCCAGGGTGTTGCTCAGTGCCATGGCGCAGGCGTGGGCCGCCTGGGCGGGGCTGCCCCCCATCAGGCTGGTGAGGGCGGCGGCCGCCATGCCCGAGGCCGAGCCGATCTCAGCCTGACAGCCCCCCTCGGCCCCCGAGATGGAGGCCCGGGAGGCGATGACCTGCCCGAA
>JBLJBF010000127.1:0-4427 GCA_047637855.1 Pseudoflavonifractor sp.
CTCGGCTAATATCATGTCCTTCACCTTCATCAGGCGGATGGTGGCGGCGCGCTCGTTTTCGTCCAGCTTCATGGAGATATATTTGATGGTCTCCTCCGTTTGGGGTATCTTTACGTACTCCAGGGCGTTGACCCGGCGGCGGGTGCGCTCGATCTCCCCGGCCAGGAGCTGGGCCGTCTTCTCCAGCTGGGCCAGGCGCAGCAGGTCGGGTAAGGTGGCGTGCAGGGCATCCACCGCGTCGTCCAGCTCGCCCGAAGTGGCGGCAAAGCCATAGGGGTAGATACCTCCCGGAGCGCCCTCCTCGGTCTTGAACCGGTACTGGGGGACGTTGACGCCCATGATGTTGCGCATCTCCTGCTCCAGGGCCACCGACTGCTTGGGATAGAGGAGGGACTGCTCCAGCTGCTCGCCCGACATGAGGGCGGAGGCCACTGTGAAGGAGCCGTGGGCCGCCTTGAGCCCCTCCTCGACGCGGGAGCGCAGGGCGCGGTTTTCCCGCGCCACGTCCAGAAACTGCTTCATCAGCTCATCCCGTTTGTCCTTGAGGAGCTTGTGGCCCCGCACGGCGGTCTTGAGCCGGGCCTTGAGCCGGGTCAGCTCCATGCGGGTGGGGCTGACATTGATCATGGGCATGGTGAGGGCCTCCTTTCAGAGGAAAATGGGGAAAACTGCCGCAAGGTCAGGGCTGGGGCAGGTACTTGTCGATCATCTCACGGGAAACCCGCTTGAGTTCAGCGGTGGGCAGAATAGACAAAAGCTCCCAGCCCAGGTCCAACGTCTCCAGAATGGAGCGGTTTTCATCCCCGCCCTGGGCCACGTAGCGCCGCTCGAACTCCTCGGCGAATTTGGCGTAGCACAGGTCGGTGGGGCTCAGGGCGGCCTCGCCCAGAATGCTCATGAGCTCCTTCATCTCCTTGCCGGTGGAGTAGGCGGCAAAGAGCTGGTTCATGGTGCCCGCATGGTCCTCCCGGGTCTTGCCCGCGCCCACGCCCTTGTCCTTGAGGCGGCTGAGGGAGGGCAGCACGTCCACCGGGGGGACGATACCCTTGCGGTAGAGCTCACGGGAGAGGATGATCTGCCCCTCGGTGATATAGCCGGTCAGGTCGGGGATGGGGTGGGTCTTGTCGTCCTCGGGCATGGTGAGGATGGGGATCATAGTGATGGAGCCCTCGCTGTCAAGGCGCCTGCCCGCCCGCTCATACATGGTGGCAAGGTCGGTGTACAGATAGCCGGGATAGCCGCGGCGGCCCGGCACTTCCTTTTTGGCGGCGGAAACCTCGCGCAGGGCCTCGGCGTAGTTTGTGATGTCGGTCATAATGACCAGCACGTGCATCCCCTTGTCAAAGGCCAGATATTCGGCGGCAGTGAGGGCCATGCGGGGGGTGGCGATACGCTCCACCGCCGGGTCGTCGGCGAGGTTTGTGAAGAGGACGGTGCGGTCGATGGCTCCCGTGCGGCGGAATTCCTCCACGAAGAAGTTAGACTCCTCAAAGGTGATGCCAATGGCGGCGAAGACCACGGCGAACTTGCTCTCGCCGTCCAGGACTTTGGCCTGGCGGGCGATCTGGGCGGCCAGGGCTGCGTGGGGCAGACCCGAGCCCGAGAAGATAGGCAGCTTCTGCCCACGGACCAGAGTATTGAGCCCGTCGATAGAGGAGACGCCGGTTTGGATAAACTCGTTGGGGTAATCCCGGGCGGCCGGATTCATGGCTAGGCCGTTGATGTCCCGGTACTCGTCGGCTAAAATACGGGGGCCGCCGTCCATGGGCTGTCCCATGCCGTTAAAGACACGGCCCAACAGGTCCTCCGACACTGCAAGCCGCAGGGGGTGGCCCAGAAAGCGGACCTTGCTGTCCTTCAGGTTGATGCCGGCCGAGGAGTCAAAGAGCTGCACCACGGCGTTGTCGCCGTTGACCTCCAGCACCTTGCAGCGGCGGAGAGAGCCGTCGGGCAGCTCAATCTCGCCCAGCTCGTCGTAGGTGACGCCCTGGACCTTACGCACCATCATGAGGGGGCCGTTGATCTCCTGAATGGTTTTGTACTCTCTAATCATGCGTCAAGCCCTCCCCTCTCGGTAGTGGCTGTGATCTCCCGCTCCATTGCGGCGGCAATGTCGGCATAGGCGGCGGCATATTCCTCCTCAGGCACGCTCTTGGCGCGACCCAAAGCCTCCCGCTGGGGAATCTCAAAGAGGGCGGCGGCGGCGCCGCCGCTGTCGATGGCGGCGCGGCAGAGGACGTCGTAGCGCAAAATCAGGGCCAGGAGCCTCTCCTGCCGGTCGTAGCCCGAGAAGCTGTCCACGCCCACAAAGGCGTTTTGCTGGAGGAAGTCCTCCCGCAGCATCTTGGCGGTTTCCAGCGTGAGCTGATCCGCGGGGGACAGGGAGTCCTTACCCACCAGCTGTACGATCTCGTTAAGGCCAGACTCCTCCTGAAGAATGGCCATGGCCTTCTCCCGGTGGGCCAAAAAGTCCTTGCCCAGGCGCTCGTCAAACCAGGGCCTCAGGGAGTCGAGATAGAGGGAGTAGGACCCCAGCCAGTTGATGGCGGGGAAATGCCGCCGGTAGGCAAGCTGTGCGTCCAGCGCCCAGAATACCTTGACGATGCGCATGGTTGCCTGGCTTACCGGCTCGGAAAGGTCGCCGCCCGGGGGGGAGACGGCCCCGACCGCGGTGAGGGAGCCACGCCGCCCGTCGGCGCCGAGGCACTCCACCGCGCCTGCGCGCTCGTAGAACTGGGCCAGACGGGAGGAGAGGTAGGCGGGATAGCCTTCCTCGCCCGGCATCTCTTCCAGGCGGCCCGACATCTCGCGCAGGGCCTCGGCCCAGCGGGAGGTGGAGTCGGCGATGACGGCCACGTCATAGCCCATGTCCCGGAAATATTCGGCAATGGTGATGCCGGTGTAGATGCTGGCCTCGCGGGCGGCCACCGGCATGTCGGAGGTGTTGGCGATGAGGACGGTGCGCTTCATCAGGCTTTCCCCGGTGCGGGGGTCGGTAAGCTCGGGAAATTCCCGCAGCACGTCGGTCATCTCGTTGCCGCGCTCGCCGCAGCCGATGTAGACCACGATATCCACATCGGCCCACTTGGCCAGCTGATGCTGCACCACCGTCTTGCCCGAGCCGAAGGGACCGGGTACGGCGGCGGTGCCGCCCTTGGCGATGGGAAAGAGCGTGTCGATGATCCGCTGGCCCGAGCACAGGGGGGTGCGGGGCGGGAATTTCTGCGCATAGGGCCTGCCCCGGCGGACGGGCCATTTTTGCAGCATGGTGAGGCTGCGGCTCTCTCCGTCGTCGGTCTTCAAAACGGCCACCGTGTCGGCCACCGTGAAGCTGCCCGCCTCAATGGAGGAGATGGTCCCCTTTATACCGGGAGGGACCATGATTTTATGGAGGACCACCGGGGTCTCCTGGACGGTGCCGAGGATATCTCCGCCTGAGACGGCGTCCCCAACCTTGACACAGGGGGTAAAGTCCCACCTGCGCTCACGGCTCAGGGGAGGGACCTCCATGCCCCGCCGGATGGTGGAGCCGGCCAGCTTGCGCAACTCCTCCAGGGGGCGCTGGATGCCGTCGTAGATGGTTTCGATGAGGCCGGGGCCCAGCTCCACCGAGAGGGGATAGCCGGTGGTCTCCACCGCCGCGCCGGGGCCCAGGCCCGAGGTTTCCTCGTAGACCTGGATGGAGGCGGCGTCGCCGGTCATGGTGAGGATCTCGCCGATGAGCCGCTGCTCCCCTACCCGCACCACGTCGGCCATATTGGCGTCTGCCAGGCCGGTGGCCACCACCAGCGGACCCGAGACCTTGACGATTTTTCCGCTCATGAAAAAACTCCCTTCCGGGTAAATTCCGGTTTCAGACTATAAAATATCCGCGCCCACGGCCCGCTCCACGGCCCGCTTCATCAGCCCGGTGCCCAGGCCCAGGCTCCCCTCCTTGCCGGGGATGAGGATGACGGCGGGGGTGGGGGCGTCCCGGTAGCGGGCAAGGTCGGCTTCTAAGCCGCCTGCCAGGCCTTCGGTGAGGTAGATGATGGCAAAGCGCTCGCGGGCCAGGCGGTGCAGGGTCTCCCGGGCCTCCTCCGCCGTCTCGGCGGGAAAGACGCTCAGCCCCAGGGCCTGAAAGCCCAGTACGCTGTCCCGGTCACCCAGAACGGCGATCTTCCAGTCAGACATAGGTATCACGCAGCCTTTCCCGGAGAAGCTCGGCGCTCAGGCCCGCCAGCTTTCCGGCCAGAATGACCCGGATGGCGGTCAGCTCGGCCTCGCGGGCATAGAGGTAGCCGACGACCGGCTGCTCGCCGAAGGAGACACGCTTGCCCGCGGCCAGATAAGCCGTCACCGCGTTGTCGCACAGGCGCTCAAACTCGGTCAGGCTGCCGCCGCCCAGGAGGGCGGTGCCCAGATCGGCCGCCTCCCGCAGGAGGGTG
>JBLJBF010000128.1:0-9509 GCA_047637855.1 Pseudoflavonifractor sp.
GACAGCCCCCCTCGGCCCCCGAGATGGAGGCCCGGGAGGCGATGACCTGCCCGAACCCGGCCGCGACGTAGAGCGCCTGGGTCATCTCGGCGTCGGTGCGGCCGTCCCGCTCCTGCAGGGGGAGGAGCACGGCAGGCAGTACCCCGCTGGCCCCCGCGGTGGGCGCGGCCACGATGCGTTTCATGCAGGCGTTGCACTCGCCGGTCTTCAGCGCTGTGGCGATGACGCGGCGGATAAAGGGGCCGCACAGGGTCCCCGCGCTCCCCTCCACCATGCCGCCCGCGCCGCCCACCAGCGCGCTGGGGGAGCGGAGCGAGCAGTCGTACTGGGAGGGAGCGGTTTTCATGGCGTTCCAGAGCGTGGTCATATGGGCCCAGGAGGACTCGGCGCTCACACCCCGGTCCCGCGCGTCGTCGATCTGCACCGCCTGCCAGAGGGGGTACTCCGCCCCGGCTCGCAGCAGGATATCTACCGAAGTAAAGGCCATATCAGTTCTCCTCCTGATCCATCTCAAGATAGGTCACCCGGACCACGCCGGGGCAGGCGCGCAGCTCGTCGATGGCGGCGGCCCAGATCGACTGGTCGCTCTCTAGCACCATGACGGCCAGCCCGCCCCGCATATCCCGGTAGAGCTGCATGGTGGCGATGTTCACTCTCCGGCGGGAGAGGATGGCGCTCACCTCGGCCACCGCGCCGGGCTTGTCCTCATTGCGGATGATGAGGGTGGGGTGCTCCCCCGAGAAACTGGCCTCCAGGCCGTCGATGGCGTTCACCCGCACCCGGCCGCCCCCCAGGGAGGAGGCGTTGACCTCCAGCCTGTTCCCCAAACCGTCCTCCACCCGGAGGAGGACGGAGTTGGGGTGGGCGCCCCGGAGAACGATGGAGCCCAGCGTCACCGCCAGCCCCTGCTCCTCCGCCAAGGCGAAGGCCCGGGGGATGCCGGGGTCGTCGGGCCGCATCCCCAGCAGACCCGCCACCAGGCCCTTGTCGGTGCCGTGGCCCTTGCCTGTGGCGGCGAAGGAGCCATGGAGCAGCAGTTCGGCCCTGACGGGGGCGCTGCCCAGCAGCTTGCGGGTGATAAGCCCGATGCGCACCGCCCCGGCAGTATGGGAACTGGACGGCCCCACCATGATGGGGCCCATGATATCAAAAATAGTCAAGGGAAATCACTTGCCTTTCAAATTGAAAAGAGATAGCTGGTGGGGGCGTCCAGCCGCCGCAAGTGCGGCGGAACAAGCGTTTTGCCCGGCGGGCAAAACCTTGATGTCGGGCGGATTTATTCCGCCCGAGCAGATGGAAATAGGGGGGTCCCCATTTGCCGCCGAAGGCGGCGAGTGGGGCGCGGACCCACCATGATGGGGCCCATGATATCGAAAATAGTCAAGGGGAATCACTTGCCTTTCAAAGTTAAAAGAGATAGCGGGTGGGGGCGTCCAGCCGCCGCGAGTGCGGCGGAACAAGTGTTTTGCCCAGCGGGCAAAACCTTGATGCCGGGGCAATTCACTTGCCCCGGGCAGATAAAAACAGGCGGGGTCCCCGGCCGCCGCGCAAGCGGCGATGGAGTTTTAAAAAAATTATAACATAGTTTGCCTTTTTTTGCACTTCTTAATGAATTTTTCTCAAAGCTGTGTTATACTATCTTAAATATGGGCTTGAGGCCCATCATTTTAAGGAGGAATCAACTTGTCGTCGGACCCTATATGGCCTCAACTACTGTTGCAGGCCGTACTCATTCTCATCAACGCATTCTTTGCCGCAACCGAGATAGCCGTCATTTCCCTGAACGATAACTTCCTGCGCAAGCAGGCGGAGGACGGGGATAAGAAAGCCCAAAAGCTGCTCAAGGTAGTGGAGAGTCCCACCCGGTTTCTCTCCACCATCCAGATCGGCATTACGCTGGCTGGGTTCCTGGGCTCGGCTTTCGCGGCGGGGAACTTTGCCACCCGGCTCTCGGCCTGGGCGGAAGAGCAGTTCGCGCTGGGCACGTCGGCGGTCGGCGTGGTGAACACGCTGTCGGTGATCGCCATCACCATCGTGCTGTCCTTCTTTACGCTGGTCTTTGGTGAGCTTGTCCCCAAACGCATTGCCATGCAGAAGGGGGAGAAGATTGCCGCCTTCGCCTGCGGGGCCATCTCGGCCATCGCGGCGGTCATGCGGCCCGTCATCTGGCTTCTCACCGCCTCCACCAATGGGGTGCTCCGGCTCCTACATATCGACCCCAACGCCGAGAGTGAGGAAGTCTCGGAGGAGGAGATCCGTATGATGGTGGACATCGGCGAGGAAAAGGGCACGATCGAGACCGGCGAGAGACAGATGATCGAGAATATTTTCGAGTTTAATAACATGACCGCCGGGGACGTGATGATCCACCGCACCGCCGTGGTCATGCTCTGGGCCGACGACAGCGACGACGAGATCGTCCGCACCATTGAAGAGACCGGCCTGTCCCGCTACCCGGTCTACGAGGAGGACGCCGACGATGTCATCGGCATCCTCAACAGCAGGGACTACTTTCTCAATGCCCGCAGGGAGAATCCCCGCCCCGTGCGGGAGCTGCTGCGCAGCGCTTATTTTGTCCCCGAATCGGTGCGTACCGACGTGCTCTTCCGGGATATGCAGAACAAGAAGGTACACCTGGCCATCGTGGTGGACGAGTATGGCGGCACCAACGGCATCATTACAATGGAGGACCTGCTGGAGGAGATCGTGGGTAATATCTACGACGAGTTCGACCCCCAGGTGGAGCAGGAGATCACGTTGGTAGAGCCCAACCTCTGGCGGGTCGCGGGGTCGGCCGACTTGGAGGATGTGGCCGACGAGCTGGGCGTCCACCTCCCCGAGGACGAGGAGTACGACACGCTGGGCGGCCTGATCTTCGCCCAGTTCTCGGTCATCCCGGAGGACGGCAGCCATCCCGAGGTAGAGGTCTTCGGTCTCCACATCCGCGTGGAGAAGCTGGAGGACCGGCGGGTGGAGTGGGCGTTGGTGTCCAAAGTGATACCCAAGCCGGAAAAAGCAGAGGAATAAACACATAAAATACCTCCCCGGGAGAAAATCTCCCGGGGAGGTATTTTATGGTTGACTTTCGTGTAAAGTGTGCTATACTTTGGGTATGAACTGTAAAGTGGACTATACAATTTGGGAAGGAAATGATCCTATGAAAAAACACAGACTGCTCTCTTCGCTGCTGGCCCTGGCGCTTGCCCTTGGTCTCGCTGTTCCGGCATTTGCGGCCGAAGAGACCGAGCCACAGCTCCCCTCGTCCTGGGCGGTGGAGGCGATGGCCGACGCCTACTCGCTAGGCCTGGTGGACGACAACTACACCGCCTATATCCAAAGCCCGCTTACCATGGAGGCGCTGTCCTCCATAACCGCCGTGGTGGCCGAAAAGCTGGCCCTGCTGGGGATGGAGGTAAATCCGGCCCCCGCCCGCGAGCTGGTGATCGACACGACCCGCGGCGGCGTGATGAACGCCCTCTACCAGGAGGCCGCGGCCTACGTTCTGCCCAAGCATGACAGCGACAGCACCCTCTACCTGGTTTCCCTGGGCGTGGTAAAGGGCGATGCGACCGGGGCGCTGATGACGGAGCGCCAGTGCACCTATCAGGAGGCCATGGTAATGGCCCAGCGCCTGATCCTTGCCCTGTACACAAAAGCCGACGCCGGGTCCAAGGGCCTTCTGTGGAAGGCCACCAACGGCGGCAACACCCTGTACCTGCTGGGCACCATCCATATGGACCGGGGCAATGTCTATCCCTTCCACAAATCCCTGCGCGACGCCATCGCCTCGGCCCAGAAGGTCATCTTCGAGGTGGATTTCAACGACGTGAAGGGGATGACCGAGTTTATTGCGATGCAGACCTACAGCGACGGCACCGGCCTGAAGAACCATGTCTCCGCCGAGCTGTACGCCGACGCGGTCAGCGTCTTCACCCAGCTGGGCATGACGGAGGAGCAGGTCAATTCCTATAAGCCGTGGGTGCTCCTGCTCACCCTCAACAACATGCTGGCCGCCGATGACAGCACCGGCAGCACCGCCATGGCGGTGGATCTATATGTCAACGCCGCCGCCGTCAACGCGGGCAAGGCGATCGGCGCGGTGGAGACCATGGCTTTCCAGGGCGCGATCTTCAACGACCTCTCCCTTGAGTACCAGACCGAGGGCCTGGCCGCCTACCTCTCTATGGTGAAGGCAGCCCTCGCCGGGGAGGAGCACACCGAGGCCGAGCAGCAGGAGACCCAGGAGTCCCTGGCCGCCCAGAGGAAGATGTATGACGGCATGATGGCCGCCTGGAAGAGCGGCGACGCCGATGCCATGGCTGCCATCCTGAATAAAGCGGCCATTCTGGCGAGCGGTGACGAGATGAATGCCCGTCTGTTCGCCGACCGGGACCCCAATATGATCAAGGCCGCCGCCGCGTATCTGGAGACCCCCGGGGAGAACACCTTCCTGATGGCTGTCGGCGCGGGCCATATGCTGGATCCCGGCGGCATTGTCAGCGGACTGCGCAAGCTGGGGTATACGGTGGAGCTGGTGAAATAACCCCCACCCCTCCGAGACCTTGGGGTTGGGGAGTTATCGACAATCCGGGTGGAAACGCTATGCGTTCCCACTCAGCCTGTCGAAAAGTTTTTTCGACAGGCTGAGGCATGTTTCATCCCTTTTTAAAGGGATGAAACATGGTTTTCCTGCACGTGAAAGGAAACCCTGACGGTTTCCTTTCACACTATCCTTCCCTCCGAGACCTTGGGGTTGGGGAGTTATCGACAATCCGAGTGGGAACGCTATGCGTTCCCACTTTCTTTTTCGGCAAAAATGTGCTACAATAACTGCGACTGGTCTCCAATCCAGTCCAACCGGTGAAAAGAATGCCGTCCGAGGGCGCCTACGCGCCATGCCTTCGGGATAAGGGACGTTCACCGCTGTGCGCCGGCGCGGCGTATTCTAAACAAAAGTGGAGGGTTTTTTGTTATGCGCAAGTTTACTGTCAAAGACCTGACCCTGGCCGCCATGGTGGCGGCGTTCTATGCCGTGATGAGTTACTTCGCCAACATCTTCGGCCTGGCCTATGGCCCTGTCCAGTTCCGATTTGCCGAGGCGCTCACCGTGCTTCCCTTCCTCTTTCCGGCCACCGCGCCGGGGCTCTTTGTGGGCTGCCTCATCGCGAATCTCCTCTCACCCTATGGCGCGCTGGATATTGTCTTCGGCTCCCTCGCCACCTTGCTGGCCGCCCTGTGGACCATGAAAATGCCCCGGAAGTGGCTGGCCCCCCTGCCGCCCGTGGTCTGCAACGTGGTCATTGTCAGCGGCGTGATCGCCTTTCAGCAGGCGCAGACAGGGTCCGCCTTTTGGCCCGCCTATTTCTTCAACGCGGTGACCATCGGCCTGGGCGAGGCGGTGGTCTGCTGCGGGCTGGGCCTGCTGCTGCTGCGTATTCTTCCCAATATCAAGATATTCCGGCCCATGATTCCCGAGGGCCATATTTAACAAGGAGGACCTAGTCCATGAAAGTCCGCAAAGCAGTGATCCCCGCCGCCGGCCTGGGGACCCGGATGCTCCCCGCCACCAAGACCGTGCCCAAGGAAATGCTCCCCCTGGTGGACAAGCCGGTCATCCAGTATATTATCGAGGAGGCGGTGGCCTCAGGCATCGAGGATATTCTCATCGTTACCAATCGGGCCAAATCTGCCATGGACGACTACTTCGACTACTATCCCGAGCTGGAGACCCGGCTGAACCAAGGGGGCAAGGACAAGGAACTCTACGAGGTCCGCCGCGCCGCCGATCTGGCCAACATCTTCTATGTCCGCCAGAAGGAGACCAAGGGCCTGGGCCACGCGATCGGCCGGGCCAGGCGGTTCGTGGGGGACGAGCCCTTCGCCGTCCTCCTGGGCGACGACATCATGCGCTCGGAAAAGCCGGTCATCGGCCAGCTCATAGCCGCCGCCGAGAAATATGACGCCTCCTGCGTGGGGGTGCAGCAGGTCTCCTCCGACGCCATCAGCAAGTACTCCTCGGTGAAGATATCCCCCCTGGAGGAGCGGATTTTCGCCGTCTCTGATATGAATGAGAAACCGACCCCCGCCCAGATGTTCTCCAACTACGCCATTTTGGGCCGTTATGTCCTCACGCCGGAGATCTTCGATATCCTGGAGTATCAGGCCCCTGGCTACGGCGGGGAGATCCAGCTCACCGACGCCCTCCAGGTGCTGTGCCAGCGCAGTAAGATGGTGGCGGTGGACTTTGAGGGCCGCCGGTACGACACAGGCAACCTCAAAGGCTTTTTGGAGGCAACCATCGACTTCTCGCTGGACCACCCGGAGACCGGGGACTGGCTCAGGGAGTTCCTCAAGGGGAAATTCCGTTCTATCTGAAAAAACAGTGGGAAAACGCGGACTGTCGCTTGACATTTCGCGTTTTTCCTATATAATAATGTAGCTTGTCTGCGCACGCGCGGGCAACACATCCTTGCCCTCGTCTAAGAACGAGGGCCATACGTCCATAAGGAGGTGCACAAAAATGGCAAAATTAAGCGCAAATTACGAGGCGGTCTACATTCTCAATCCCGAGCTGGGTGAGGAAGCCACCGCCGCCCTGGTAGCGAAGTTCAAGACCCTGGTGGAGGAGAACGGTACCCTCGCCGAGATCGACGAGTGGGGCAAGCGCCGCTTGGCCTATCCCATCAACGACCTGAACGACGGTTACTATGTCCTCATGACCTTCAGCTCGCTGCCCAGCTTCCCCCTGGAGCTGGACCGTATCTTCCGTATTACCGACGGTGTGATGCGTTCCCTCATCATCTGCAAGGATGAGGACTAAGGGAGGGCTGAGAAATGCTCAATAGGATCCTGCTCATGGGTCGGCTGACCCGTGACCCCGAGCTCCGGCACACCCAGGCGGGGGCCCCCGTGGTCTCCTTCTCCCTGGCTGTTGACCGGGACTTTAAGGATAAGTCCACCGGCGAGAAGTCCACCGATTTTATCGATGTGGTAGCCTGGCGGCAGACGGCCGAGTTCGTCTCCCGTTTCTTCACCAAGGGCCGCATGGCCGTGGTGGAGGGCCGACTTCAGATCCGGGACTGGACGGACAAGGACGGCGGCAAGCGCCGCAGTGCCGAGGTCATCGCGGACAACGTCTACTTCGGCGACTCCAAGCGGGACGGCGAGGGCGGCGGCGGTGGCTATTCCGGCGGCGGTGGCAGCTACCCCGGTCCCACCGGCGGCTATGCGCCCCCTCCCACTGGCGGCCCATCCGGCCCCAGCGGGAACGAATTCGGCGATCTGGCCGACGACGACGGCGAGCTCCCCTTTTGATGTAAACATAAAAAGGGTCCCCCAAGGCTTTTCCTTTATCGCCGGGCGGAAGTGAATTCCACCCCGGCTCCGGCGCATTCGCGCCGCCCCGCCTCACGGCGGGGAGCCGTTCAAGGAACACAACAGGATGGGACTTACGTCCCTCTGATTAAGGGGTATTTTGCCCCAGGAATGGAGGTTACCCGCTATGCCTATGGATAACAGAGAGCAGCGCCCCCGCGGCCGCAAGCGCCGCAAGGTCTGTACCTTCTGCGTGGACAAGGTGGAGCACATCGACTATAAGGACGCTGTCAAGCTGCGTCGTTTCCTGTCTGAGCGCTCCAAGATCCTGCCCCGCCGGACCACCGGCACCTGCGCGATGCATCAGCGCCAGCTCACCGAGGCCATCAAGCGCGCCCGTCAGATCGCGCTGATCCCCTTCGTCACCGACTGATTGATGTGAAGAGCACGAGACCCCCTCAAATTGAGGGGGTCTCGTTTTTTAGCGCGGACGGGCGGCCTTTGCCGCCCGCCCGGCTCCCTATCTGTGGTAGAGCTTATTGGTCTCATACTGGGGCTCGCAGGTGAGCCGCAGACCCAGCTTGGCGTAGGTGGTGGAGTCGGCGGGGGATAAAATGACGGTGGTGTGGGCCTCGCAGCCGCGCAGGGCGGAGAGCTGATCCAGGGCCTGCTTGGCCAAGGGGTTGGTGGCGGCCGAGATGGCCAGGGCGATCAGAATTTCGTCGCTGTGGAGGCGGGGGTTCTGAGAGCCCAGGTGGTCTACCTTGACGGTCTGGATGGGCGCGATGGCCTCGGGTGAGATGAGGTGCTGCGCATGGTCGATGCCGGCCAGGCGCTTGAGGGCGTTGAGGAGGACGGCGGAGGAGGCCCCCATAAGGGCGGTGGTCTTGCCGGTGACAATCTCGCCGTCGGGCAGCTCAATGGCGCCGGAGGGATTGCCCGTCTCCTCCGCTACCCGGAGAGCGGCACCGATGATGGGGCGCAGCTCGGCGCTGGCCTTGGCCTGCTGCATAAGGTTCTCCAGCTTGTACACCATGTCCTCGTCGGCCTGGCCCTGGCGGCGGTCGCACAGGGCGGCGTAGTACCGGCGGACGATCTCCTGCCGGGCGGCGGCGCATACGGCCTCGTCGTCAAGGATGCAGTGCCCGGCCATGTTCACCCCCATGTCGGTGGGGGATTTGTAGGGGCACTCCCCCATAATCTTCTCAAAGATGGTGGACAGGACGGGAAAAATCTCAATGTCCCGGTTGTAGTTCACCGTGGTGACGCCGTAAGCGGTGAGGTGGAAGGGGTCGATCATATTCACATCTCCCAGGTCCACAGTGGCGGCCTCGTAGGCCAGGTTGACCGGGTGCTGGAGGGGCAGATTCCAGATGGGGAAGGTCTCGAACTTGGCGTACCCGGCCTTGACGCCCCGGCGGTGCTCGTGGTAGAGCTGGGAGAGGCAGACCGCCATCTTCCCGCTGCCGGGGCCCGGGGCGGTGACCACCACCAGCGGGCGGGCAGTCTCGATATAGTCGTTTTTGCCGTAGCCCTCATCGCTGACGATGTGGGAGATGTTGTGGGGATAGCCGGCGATGGGGTAGTGAAGGTAGCAGCGCACGCCCAGATCCTCCATCCGGCGGCGGAAGGCGTCGGCGGCGCTCTGCCCCGCGTAGCGGGTCACCACCACGCTGCCCACGTAGAGGCCCTGGGCGCGGAAGGCGTCGATGAGGCGAAGCACGTCCACGTCGTAGGTAATGCCCAGGTCGCCGCGGACCTTGTTCTTCTCAATGTCGTTGGCGCAGATGGCGATGACGATCTCGGCCGAGTCCCGCAGCTCCTTGAGCATCCTGATCTTACTGTCGGGCTGAAAACCGGGCAGGACCCGGGAGGCGTGGTAGTCGTCAAAAAGCTTGCCGCCGAACTCCAGGTAGAGCTTGTTGCCAAATTGGCTGATCCTCTGCCTGATATGGGCGGACTGGGTCTCCAAATATCTGTCGTTGTCAAATCCGATCCGTTTCATCATCCCGCGGACCCGCCTCCACCCGGCGGGACCGCCAACCCCTCTCTATAAATCGCTCTGCGCACAAAACAATTGATATTGTACCACAAACACCGAAACCATTCAAACCCCTTTCTCCAAAAAAATGAGAGGCAATTTTGGAGAAAGGGTGGATATCCGCTCTCGACGGAGAGTGAAAAAAGTGGTATGA
>JBLJBF010000129.1:0-3537 GCA_047637855.1 Pseudoflavonifractor sp.
CGCGCCGGTGGTGATGACCATGTCGATTCCGGCGTCCATGGCCACCTCCGCGGCATTGAGCTTGGTAGCCATGCCGCCGGTGCCGCGCCAGGTGCCCGCGCCCCCCGCCATGGCCCGCAGCTCGTCGGTGACGGCGGTGACGGTGGGGATGAGCTGGGCGTTGGGGTTCGTGTGGGGATCCGAGTCGTAGAGCCCGTCGATGTCGGAGAGAAGGACCAGCAGGTCGGCCCGCACCAGCCGGGCCACAATGGCCGAGAGGGTGTCGTTATCCCCCAGGACCTTGCACTTGCCGGTCTCGATCTCGGCCGAGGAGACCGAGTCGTTTTCATTCACGACCGGAATGATGCCCATCTCCAGCAGGGAGTCGAAGGTGCTCAGCAGATGCTGGGCCCGGATGGGCGCGTCCACGTCCTCGCCCGTCAGGAGTATCTGAGCCACCACCCGGTTATACTCGCCAAAGAGCTTATCGTAGATATGCATAATGGTACACTGGCCCACGGCGGCGGCGGCCTGTTTCATCCGCAGCTCGGTGGGCCGCTCCGGAAGGCCCATTTTGACGGTGCCCACGCTGATCGCCCCCGAGGAGACCAGCACGATCTCGTGCCCCATGCCCTCCAGATCGGCCAGCGTGCGGGCCAGCCGCTCCATATTATGTAGGTCGAGCCGCCCGGTGTCGTGGGTCAGAGAGGAGGTGCCGACTTTAATGACAATGCGGAGACGCGGATCGGTTTTCAAGAGAAATCCCCCTAAAGTTTGCGGATTGACGCCCTGTCCGGCCCCGCTGCGCGGCAAATTTAGCCCCCGCTAAAGGGCCGGTTCTCCCTCTTTGGGCAGGACTAAAGCGGGGAGACAGGCCGGTCATTGCTGATATTGTAGCACAACCTCTGCCCGCAATAAAGAGTGAGATGGCGTTTTGTGATAATTTCAGCATTTTGAGATAGAATGAATGAAGAATTATCAAGTTTTCAATGGATTTGTTATTGAAATATCTCTATCTTTGCGATACAATACAATCTGCTGTGAGAGGGGAATCGCCTGAAATGCTGAACATTGTGCTTGTAGAACCGGAAATTCCCCAAAACACGGGAAACATCGCCCGCACCTGCGCCGCCACCCGCAGCCGCCTCCACCTGGTAAAACCCCTGGGGTTTGACATCTCGGAGCGCGCGGTCAAGCGGGCGGGACTGGACTACTGGGACATGGTGGACGTGACCGTCTACGAAAGCCTGGAAGATCTCTTTGCCCGCACGGGCGCGGAGGATATCTGGCTTGCCACCACCAAAGCGCCCCGCTCCTACGCGGAGGCCGGGTTTAACCCGGGCTGCTGGCTCTTCTTCGGCAAGGAGACGGCGGGCCTGCCCCAGGAATTCCGCGTGCGGCACCAGGACCGCTGCATCCGCATCCCCATGCGGGAGGACGCGCGCAGTCTCAACCTGGCGAACTCCGTTGCCATCGTGACTTATGAAGCATTGCGTCAGTTAGACTTTCCCGGACTTAAAAGCGCACCTGCCGCCGGGCAGGGGAGAGAATACCCGAGCGGAGCGTAATTGAGGCGGACCCAAGAGGGGCCGGATCATTCAGCGCAGCCGCAGAGGGTATCTCCCCGCCGTGAGGCGGACAGGACGCGACAGACCGGGGAAGGCGAGATGAAAGGAGTCAACAAAGCATGAACTACAACAAGAAGACCGTAAAAGATGTCGATGTGAAGGGCAAGAAGGTCCTTCTCCGCTGCGACTTCAACGTACCGCAGGACAAGGCCACCGGCGCCATCACCGACGATAAGCGTATCGTTGCGGCCCTGCCCACCATCCAGTACCTGCTGGACCAGGGCGCCGCCGTGATCGCCTGCTCCCATCTGGGCAAGCCCAAGGAGGGGCCTGACCCCAAGCTCAGCCTGGCCCCTGTCGCCAAGCGCCTGAGCGAGCTGCTGGGCAAGGAGGTCATCATGGCCGCCGATGTGGTGGGCCCCGACGCCACGGCCAAGGCCGCCGCTTTGAAGCCCGGCGAGATCCTGCTTCTGGAGAACACCCGCTTTGAGAAGGGCGAGACCAAGAACGACCCCGCCCTCGCCAAGGCCATGGCCGACATGGCCGAGGTCTATGTGTCCGACGCCTTCGGCGCGGTTCACCGTGCCCACGCCTCCACCGCCGGTGTGGCCGACTATCTGCCCGCCGTATCCGGGTTCCTGATCCAAAAGGAGCTGGAGATCATCGGCGGCGCTCTCGCCGATCCCAAGCGTCCTCTGGTCGCCATTTTGGGCGGCAGCAAGGTCTCCTCCAAGATCGGCGTCATCAATAACCTGCTGGAGATTGCCGACACCATCATCATCGGCGGCGGTATGGCCTACACGTTCTCGGCCGCCCAGGGCGGCAAGGTGGGAGACTCCCTTCTGGAGGCCGACTGGGAGGACTACGCCAACGAGATGGTGAAGAAGGCCGCCGACAAGGGCGTCAAGCTGCTCCTGCCCGAGGACACCGTCATCGCCGACGCCTTTGCGCCCGATGCCAACAGCAAGGTAGTCCCCACCGGCGAGATCCCCGACGGCTGGCAGGGCCTGGATATTGGGCCCGAGACCATCAAGACCTACTGCGACGCTGTGAAGGACGCGGGCACCGTCATCTGGAACGGGCCGATGGGCGTGTTTGAGTTCGAGAAATTTGCCGCGGGCACCAAGGCGATCGCCGAGGCGCTGAGTCATACCAGCGCTATCACCATCATCGGCGGCGGCGACAGCGCGGCGGCTGTGCAGCAGCTCGGCTATGCCGACAAAATGACCCATATCTCCACCGGCGGCGGCGCATCCCTCGAGTTTATGGAGGGCAAGGAACTGCCCGGCGTCGCCTGTCTGCTGGACGCGTAAAAAGCGGGAGTGCCCACGGGCGACCTCTGTAGGGACAACCCACGGTCGCCCGTTTCACAATAGAAAGGAATTGAAGAGAATGAATCGCCGTTACCGTAAGACTATCATCGCCGGCAACTGGAAGATGAACAAAACCCTCAACGAGACCCGCGCCTTTGCCGAGGAGCTCAAGCCCCTCATCGGCAAGCCCAAGTGGTGCGAGGTCGTCCTCTGCGTACCCTATGTGAACATTCCGGCCGCCGTCCGTCTCTTTAAGGAGAGCCGCATCGCCATCGGCGCGGAGAACTGCCACTACGAGGCCACCGGCGCCTACACCGGCGAAGTCTCTGCCGAGATGCTCAAGGAGCTGGGCGTGAAGTACGTCATCGTCGGCCACTCCGAGCGCCGCCAGTATTTCAACGAGACCGACTTCACCGTCAACAAGAAGGTCCTTGCCGCGCTGGAAGCCGGGCTCTATCCCATCGTCTGCGTGGGCGAGAGCCTGGAGCAGCGGGAGCTGGACGTGACCATGGAGCTTATCGCCTATCAGGTGAAATGCGCCCTGGCCGGCGTGAGCGCCGACAAGATGCGCCATGTAGTCATCGCCTACGAGCCTATCTGGGCGATCGGTACCGGCAAGACGGCCACCAGCGAGCAGGCCGGCGAGGTCTGCGAGGCCATTCGCGCCGTGGTGCGCA
>JBLJBF010000130.1:0-5180 GCA_047637855.1 Pseudoflavonifractor sp.
AAACAGGATCTCGGCCCCCGGGTTTCCGTCCCCGAAGACCACGTTGGTCCTCGTCTCGGCCAGGTCGCATTTCCGACAATTCAAGCACTCGGCCCGCAGCTCGTCCCAGTTCTTCAAAGCGCGCCACATCCTCTCCCATGTTTCGACTTATTATAGCATATGCCCTCGCCACCTGCAAAACATTTTCCCGGACAGGCCCCCGGAATTCCTCTTGCCGAAGCCGCGCTCTCGCGGCATGATGGATAAAAACCCCTGCGCCAGGGGCTTCCTCTACCTGCGGCTCCAAGCCGCTGCGAAGCTATGTCCCCCCTTGTGGCGCCGCCGGAGACATAGACAAGAGGTATGCGGGCGCAATTGCGTCCGCATACCTCTTGCTAACGGAGTTCCTTCCCCGCGGTCAAGCCCTCAGGCTGCCGTCCACCTTGGCGAGGGCGGCGTACGTCCTGCGGAACGCCTGGCAGGCATCCTCGGGGGCGGTGTAGTTCTTCGTCAGGCCGCGGATCTCATCCATCAGGCGGCAGGACTCCTCCGCCGTGGCCCCCGCCTCCAGCCTCTCCTGCAGGGCCACGAACAGGCGGCCCACATCGATCAGCTCGGGATGGGCCCCGCCATGGACCCGCTGGACCACGGGAAGCAGCTGGCCCAGCTCCTGCATCGGGCCGCGGATGGCCTGGGGCAGATTATTTTTTTCGGGCATGATAGACAGCTCCTCTCAAGACAGTTTTTGGACCTCGTAGCCCAGCGCCTGGACCACCCCGGCCAGCGTATTCGGCTCGGTCTTCTCCTCGTCGTACTCCACCTTGGCCTTGCTGGAGTTAAACAGGACGGCGACAGTCTCTACTCCGGGCGCTTTTTTCAGGGCAGTCTCGATCTTCTGTGCGCAGGTGGGACAGACCAGCTGCTCCAGCTGCATCGTCAGTTTCTTCATGGTCAATTACCCCTTTTCTTTCTCGGTGATCTCAATATAATTGATTTCCACGCTGTTTTCTATGACTTGTATCAAATTTTACGGGGGCTTTTCCCGCGCAGCAGCCGCATGGCATTGAGGATGACCACCAGAATGCTGGCCTCGTGGATAAACATCCCGCCGGCCATGTGGATGTAGCCCGCAAAGAGTCCCGCCAGGAGGAAGAGCACCGTGCCGATGGCGATGGCGATGTTCTGCCCCGTGAGCCGGACGGTACGCTTTGCCAGGCGCAGCGCCACGGGGATGCTCTCCAGTCTGGACTGGATGAGCACCACGTCGGAGGTCTCCACCGCCACGTCGGTACCGCCGCCCATGGCGATGCCGATGTCGGCGGCGGCCAGGGCGGGACTGTCGTTGACGCCGTCGCCCACAAAGGCCACCCGGTGGCCCGCCCGCTGCATGGCCTGCACCTGAGCCAGCTTGTCGCCGGGCAGCAGCTCGGTGCGCACCTCGTCCACGCCGACGGCCACCGCCACGGCCTCGGCCGTCCTCCGGTTGTCCCCGGTGAGCATAACCGTCCGCCTGACCCCCATGCCGCGCAGGACGGCAATGGCCTGGGCCGCACCGGGTTTCACCGCGTCCGAGATGGCGAACAGGAGGAGAAGCCTGCCGTCCGCCGCCGCCAAGACCGTGGTCGCGCCTCTGCCCTGGGCCTCTTCCAGGTCCCGGCGCTGCTCGCCGCTCAGCTTTACCCCGTTCTCCTCCATCATTCTGGCGCTGCCCACCAGAACCGTCCTCCCGCCCACGTCGGCCCGAAGGCCCAGTCCCTTCTCGGCGGTACTGTGGGCCTGTCCGATATCCCGGACGCCCTTTTCCCCGGCGTAGCGCAGGATGGCTGCGGCCAGGGGGTGGTCACTGGCGCTCTCGGCCGCGGCGGCCAGAGCCAGGGCGGCGGGGATGTCGCCGGTATAGGGGTACAGGGCGGTCACGCCGGGGTGACCGACGGTGAGGGTGCCCGTCTTGTCAAAGACCACCGTGTCCACCTTGGCAAAGGTGTGTATGCTGTCGCCCCCCTTTAAGAGCACGCCGTCCCGCGCCCCGCGCCCGATCCCCGCGACATTGGCCACCGGCGCGCCGATGACCAGCGCACCCGGGCAGGCCAGCACCAGCACGGTAATGGCGAGGGCGATGTCCCGCGAGAAGAGCCAGACCAGCACCGCCAGCACCGCCACCGCCGGGGTGTACCAGCGGGCGAAGCGGTCGATGAACCGCTCGGCGGGTGATTTGGCGTCCTGGGCCTCCTCCACCAAAGCGATGATCTTGGCGAAAGTGGTGTCCTCCCCCACCCGGGTGGCCCGCATCTCCAGCGTGCCGCCGTCCAGGATAGTACCGGCAAAGACGCCGTCGCCCCGGCCCTTGCGGACGGGGCTGGACTCCCCGGTAATGCTGGCCTCATCCAGATAGCCCTCCCCGGACTCGATGATGCCGTCCACCGCCACCTTGCCGCCGGTCTTGACCAGCAGGCGGTCGCCCTCCTCCACCTCGTCGGCGGGGATCTCCTCCGCGCCGAATGGCCCGAGCCGCCAGGCGGTGGCCGGAGCCAGCTCCGTGAGCGCCTTGATCGCCCCACGGGTCTTTTCCAAAGTCCGCTGCTCCAGGTACGCGCCGAATTGAAAGAGGAAGGTGACGATGGCGGCTTCGCTGTACTCGCGGATGACCAGCGCGCCGACAACCGCGATGCTCACCAGCAGCTCGATGCCCACCGCTCTCATCCGCAACCCCTGAAGCGCCCGGAATAGAATGGGCAGCCCCGCCAGCGCGGCGGCCGCCAGATAGGCGGCCGTCACGGGCAGCTCCCAGCCGCCCAGATGCGCCAAAGCGTACCCCAGGACGACCAGTCCGCCCGCCGCAAAGGTGAGGGGCGTGGTGAACCGCCTGAAAAAGTGCTGCAGTTTTTTATTGGCCCGCCTCATTTTAGTCACCTCGATCCTTTATTTACGTCCAGTATAGCAGACGGCCGCCCAAAAGGAATTGATACAAATCAAATTTTTGAGGGCTGCTCTTATTATCTTATGGGGTCCGCTTCTCTATGCGGCGGGGCCGCCCTGAACCGGGATCAAAAATTCCTCTTGCATTTTTGCCCAGCGTCGTGTAGTATAATTGCAGTATGCTCCGGAACGGAGCAGAGAAGGAGCTGGTGAATTGTGACGTTGGTGATTTTTGTGGTGGCTCTCACCTGAAAAACTGAATACCGCGGAGCGCAGTGGGGCTGTACGATCCCCTGCCGTTCCAGCTACCTGTCGTGAATACTGTCGCGCCCTTGGCGCACTGCAGGACACGTCCGGCGTGTCTTTTTTTGCGTCCTTTTTTAGGCGTGGCACGGCGGAGACTCCCGCGGAGACAGACCACCTCGGTGCTGTTTCCGCGGGATTTTTGCAGCCTTTTTCAGATGAGCGCCACAATTTTGAAAGGAGAGATGAACCATGACTGTATCTGTTTGGCACACTATTATTTTTAACTTTTTGGAGGAACCACCACTTGAAAATAGAAGACTATGGATTCGACCCCACCTATTTCAACGGGAATGAGACCGCCGCCGGGCTGCCGGGGCGGGTAGCCGCGGTCTATCGGGACCGCTTTGAGGTCGTCTGCGACGCCGGGCGCAGCCTTGCCCGACTGAAGGTGGGCGCGTACCGTGACGGCCACGGCGACACCCCCACGGTGGGGGACTTTGTCCTGCTGGACTGGCAGGACGGGGGCGAGAGCCGCATTTTGAAAACTTTGCCCCGCAAGACCTATTTCTCACGCCTGGACCCCTCCTCCTCCGGCCATGGGCCGCAGGCGGTGGCCGCCAACTTTAGCCGTGTCCTGCTGGTGCAGGCCCTGGGGCACGACTTCAACCCCCGGCGGCTGGAGCGCTACCTGACGCTGGCGTGGCAGTCGGGGGCCGAGCCCGCCGTGGTGCTGACCAAGGCGGACACGGTGGAGGACTACGCCCCCCAGTTCAGGATTGCCGGGCAGCTGGCGGGGCGGGCGGCGGTTCTCGCCGTCAGCGCCTTGACGGGGTACGGCATGGCCGAGCTGGAGCGCCTCCTGCCGCCGGGGGAGACCGCCGTGCTGCTGGGCTCCTCGGGCGCGGGGAAGTCCAGCCTGGTGAACGCCCTGGCGGGTGAGGAACTTATGGTAACCTCCGCCACACGGGAAAAGGATGGCCGGGGCAGGCACACCACCACCCACCGGCAGCTCATTTTGCTCCGGAGCGGCGCGCTGGTCATCGACACGCCGGGGATGCGGGAGCTGGGCATGTGGGATGTGAGCGAGGGGCTGGGGCAGAGCTTTTCCGACGTGGAGGCCCACCTGGGCCGCTGCAAATTCAGCGACTGCCAACACCAGACTGAGCCGGGCTGTGCCGTCAAAGAGGCCATCCGGCGGGGAGAGCTGTCCCAGGAGCGGTGGGAGTCCTACCTGCGGCTGCGGGAGGAGGCGCGGTACGCCGACGACAAGGCGGGCTACCTGCGCAAGAAGCAGCAGCGGCACAAGGACATCTCCAAGGCCCGGCGGCAGCAGGAAAAGGCCCCCGACTACCGGCAGGAGCCCTGCCGGGAGAGCTTTACCTGCAAGGTCTGCGGCAGCGCGGTGGACCCCGGGGACGCGGGGACCGAGCACCGCAACCACTGCCCCAGATGCCTTGCCAGCGTCCACGTGGACCATCGGCCCGGGGACCGGGCCTCCCTCTGCGGCGGAATTATGGACGCTGTGGGCGTATGGGTGCGCAAGGGCGGGGAGTGGGCCATCATCCACCGCTGCCGGGACTGCGGTGCCTTCAGCTCCAACCGCATCGCGGCCGACGACAACCCCGCGCTGCTCATGTCCATCGCCATGCGGCCCCTGGCCGCGCCCCCCTTCCCGCTCTGGCAGCTGGCCGGCGGAACCGAATAAAAAAGGCCCCCGCGGCGCTGCCGCGGGGGTCTTTTAATTTACGGGAGCCGGCCTGTGCCCGAAAAAGGCCTGGGCGTTGGTGACTGCACCGCTCAGTTTAGCGCGGTCGCCGCGGAGAGGGACGGCCCCCTCCAGGCAAATGGGGGGTTACACCCCGGCCAGGGCGCGGTCCAGGTCGGCCAGGATATCTTTCACATCTTCAATGCCCACCGAGAGGCGGACCAGATCGGGGGCGACGCCCGCGGACAGGAGCTGCTCATCGTTCATCTGGCGGTGGGTGGTGCTGGCGGGGTGGAGGACGCAGGTCTTGGCGTCGGCCACATGGGTGGCGATG
>JBLJBF010000131.1:0-2157 GCA_047637855.1 Pseudoflavonifractor sp.
GAAAGGGCCCCCGGCAAATCAAAGATTTGCCGGGGAACAATATGCTACCCGCGATTTTTCTGCCGATTTTGTATCTGCCGCTGGCCGATTGGCTCGGAAAACTCACTCTGTAGAGGCGGCGGACCGAATTCTTTTATAAAAAAACGCGGTTTCCTCTTGCCAAAGGCGAAAAGGGCTGTTAAAATACATGAAGATTGATTCAGGAAAAGGTGAGAACCTATTCAGGAAAAACCCCGCGGTGTTTTGTGTAAATTAGACAGAGGCTTTTGAAAGGAAAAGAGAAATATAGCATAGTTTCCCCGCCAAAATGGCTTGCATGCTACCGGGAAAAGAGCTATACTAGGCTACAGGGTTCGACTGGAAGGCCAGTCGTCCTGCCCGGAACGCAATTGCGCGCGCCTTAAGACGGCTAAGATGCGCTGTTGCGTTTTTTCAGACAGACTTATGTTAAAAAAATAACATTTAGAATTAGGAGGAACTAAAGATGGGATTCGTGAAACTGGAGCAGCAGGGCAACATTGGGGTACTCTCTATTGAACGGCCCGAGGCGCTCAACGCCCTCAACAGTCAGGTCCTCGCCGACCTGGACGCGGCACTGGATCAGATCGAGGCCACCGAGAGCATCTACGTGGTCATCCTCACCGGCGCGGGCCGCGCCTTTGTGGCGGGGGCCGATATCGCCGAGATGAAGGAGTTTTCTTCCATCGACGGCAAGCGGTTCGGGGTGCGGGGCGGAGAGGTGTTCCTCAAGCTGGAGAACCTCTCTAAGCCTGTCGTTGCGGCCATCAACGGCTTTGCCCTGGGCGGCGGGTGCGAGCTTGCCATGAGCTGCGACATCCGTCTCGCCAGCGAGAAGGCCAAGTTCGGACAGCCCGAGGTGGGCCTGGGCATCACCCCCGGCTTTGGCGGCACCCAGCGCCTGCCCCGTATCGTGGGCGTGAGCAAGGCGATGGAGCTCATCCTCACCGGCAAGGTCATCGGCGCGGCCGAGGCCCAGAGCATCGGGCTTGTCTCGGCTGTCTATCCTCCGGAGGAGCTGATGGAGAAGGCCATGGAGATGGCCGGGGCGATCAGCCAGAACGCGCAGATCGCTGTGTGCGAATCCAAGCGCTGCATCCGCATGGGGATGCAGACCGATATCGCCACCGGCTCCGCCTTCGAGGCCGAGGCCTTCGGCGTCACCTGCGGCACCCAGGACAAGAATGAGGGCATGGGCGCGTTTTTGGAGAAGAGAGCGGAGAAGCACTTTAAAAATCGGTAACCGGCAGGCCCGACCCAAAGTCCGCCCCATCGGGCGGATGGGGGGCCGAGCGGGGGGAAACCCCGGCCCGCATCCGGGGGGGGAGCGATTCCCCCCGGAGGACACGCCCGTAATATCCGCAACCCCTGCGGGAAACGCCCGCGCCTGACAGGGCGGCCTTCGGCCGCCGCATTCCACAAAAATTTATTATATGGAGGTACTATATATGAAAAAGATCGTAGTTATCGGCGGCGGCACCATGGGACTCGATATCGCACAGGTTTTTGCGCGCAACGGCATGGACGTGGTGGTCCGGGACATCTCCGACGCGCTGATCCAGGCGTCTGAATCCCGGCTGAACAAGGGCCTTGATAAGCTGGTCGCCAAGGGCAAGCTGGACGAGGCGGGCAAGGCCGCCATCACCGGAAGAATGACCTTCACCACCGACATCTCCCTGGCCGCCGACGCCGACCTGGTGGTAGAGGCAGCCGTGGAGAACTTGGAAGTCAAGAAGGTCATCTTCGCGGAGCTCGACGCCATCTGTAAGCCCGAGACCATTTTGGCCTCCAACACCTCCTCGATCTCCATCACGGCCATTGCCTCGGCCACCAAGCGGGAGGACCGCTTTGTGGGCATGCATTTCTTCAATCCCGCCACCGTCATGAAGCTGGTTGAGGTCATCCGGGGCGCGAAGACCTCCGACGAGACCTATCAGAGCATCCACGACCTCTCGGTTCAGATCGGCAAGGAGCCGGTTGAGGTGTCCGAGGCCCCCGGTTTTGTGGTCAATAAGGTGCTGGTCCCCATGATCAACGAGGCCATTGACCTGGTTTACACCGGTGTCGCCAGTGTGGAAGGCGTGGACAAGGCCATGAAGCTGGGCGCCAACCACCCCATGGGCCCCCTGGAGCTGGGCG
>JBLJBF010000132.1:0-3214 GCA_047637855.1 Pseudoflavonifractor sp.
ACTTTTTGAAACTTCTTACGGTGTTTCAAAAAGTGTAGCAGCCTGTCAAAGAAGTTCCGTAGGACTTCTTTGACAGGCTGAGGCGGGCGCAGTGCGCCCGCCTATTCTCTATTCGAATACCGTCTCCATCCCCGCCTTGCTGCTGCAGGGGGAGGCGTAGCGCCAGCGGGCCAGCTTCCCCCCGGTGATGAAGTATTTGGACGGCGGAGCCGTCTCGGGAGGAAGGCGCTCGATGGCCAGCAGCTTGATCTTCATCCGCTCGGGGAGGATGGCTTTGATATAGACCGACACCCGGTCCCCCTCCCGCAGATCGCCCCGTGGCTCGGCGAGACCCGAGAGGTTGGGGGAGAGCTCGATGAAGATGCCGTACTCCTTGACGCTCCGGACATGGCCGGGCACCGTCATCCCGCAGGAGAAACGCTCGGCGTTCTCGGCCCAGGTGCCCAGCAGCTCCTTGTGGGAGAGAAGGACCCGGGATTGCTCTCTCTGCACCGCCAGCACGACGGCGAAGATCTCCTGTCCCACCTGGAACCGCTCGCCCGGGTTGGGGATGCGGGAGACCGAGATATTCTCGATGCCGATCATGGAAGGGACGCCACAGCCGATGTCCACGAATGCCCCAAAGGGCTCCAGATGGGTGACGGTGGCCGGGATGACGGCCCCCGGCTCCAAGGTGTCCAGCAGCCAGGCGCGGGCCGACTCCTGAGCCCTGCGGCGGGAGAGGACAGGGCGGAACACCCCGTCCCCGCGCTCCACGCCGTCCACAAAAAAGGCCACAGGCTTTCCCACCCGGGAGAGGATGGCGATCTCCTTGGTGCTCCCGTCGTCGATACCGATGGCCGCCTCGGCGCGGGGGATGACGCCGGTGAACTCCCCCAGAGAGACCAGCAGATTATGTTCGGCGTCGCAGAGGATGACCCGGCCCTCCAAAAGCTGGCGGCGCTCCATGGCCTGCAGGATCCCGGCCTTGGTGGCGCAGGCGGCTGCGTTCTCCGGCGTGTGAAGAAGCCGGCCCTCCGGTAAAAAAGTATAAGTCAAATTGACCATTCCCTTCGGCCGAGGCCTGTTTTTTTCCATAGGCTACTATATGCGACGCCGGACCGTGAATTGACAGGGAGAGGCCGGGAACTTATAATAGAGAAAAAGACGCGGAAAGGCGGGGTGGCATGGACATACAGGTGGGCGACATCCTGGAGATGAAAAAGCCCCATCCCTGCGGAAGTAAAAATTGGAAGGTGCTCCGGGTGGGGATGGACTTCCGCCTGAAGTGCGGCGGCTGCGGCCACGAGCTGATGCTGCCCAGAGCAAAGGCGGAGCACGGCATCAAGAAAGTCATACGTGCGGAAAAAGGGTGACGTGCGGGGACGCCGTACCGCCCCTTAGCCGGCCAAATTCAGCGTGGAATGGTCACGAACTTGACCGAGTAGAGGTCGCACATGATGTCGGCCCTGGCGTTGGTGTCGTACAAAACGAAGTAGTTCACGCCCACTTCCTTGATAACGCCCGCCTTATCCACATATTGGCTGGTGCCTACGATGAATTCGGCCCGCACGGCCCGGCCGATGTTGCTGGCCAGGTAGTAGGGGATAAACCCCTCCTCGGCGGCGGGAGGAGGCCCCTGAACGGTGGACAGGTCCACCCCGTCGGATGACATGGTGCCGCCTGGGGCGGACATGGGGGCCGATTGCGGTGTGGTCGGTGTGGGCACGTAGGTCATGGGGATCTGTTCGGGGGGCGGTATGTAGGATGCGGGGGGCGGGGCCGCCCGGCCCTGCTGTGCCTGCGGAGGAGAGGAATAGGCGCCCGGCTGGCGGGGCGTGCCCGAATCCAGCACCTTATTTCCCATCCAATTAATGCTGTTGCTCATAAAAATACCTCCATCTCAGGTTAGTGCGTAGGCCTCTGTGGGATTGAAGAAACAGTGTTGATTTACTCTTGTAAACCAGTATCCCATTTTGTTGTAGGGGAAAAAGTCGGGGCAATCGGGGCTGAAGGGGTTCATAAACCAGAGGGCGCTTGAGCCCACGCCGGTAAAGGTTCCGCCATTCATGGCCCAGTCGGCCACTTGGAAGTGGATGTCCTCCGGGGTGAGCACCCACACGTTCTGATTGTGGGGCTTGCCGCCGATGACGGTCTTGTAGCAGGAGAACTGGCAGGCCTGCATGATGACCTTGCGCAAATCCCCCTGGCAGACCCGAAAGTACTCCCCATTTACGACCTTGGCCCGGTTCATTACCACGGTGGCCATAGCCCGCATCCCGTTGAGGCCCTCCCCACCGGCCTCGCATCTGATCAGTCTAGCAAACAGTTCTCGCGTATCCACGGTCTTCACCTCATCTCATATTACGCGGCCTTTTGCGGTTGGTTCTGCTATTCCGGCCTCAAATCAAAAAGAAATCAAGAGCAGAAAATCTTCGCGGCTACTTTCTTCCGGGCGCTATGATATGGTATACTATACGTTGTATCTCACAGATAAGAAGGTAGACGAATGGAGACAGAGCAGAAGCGCACCTGGAGAGAGATCAGCCTCTCCAATCTGGAACACAATTACCGCACCCTCCGGGCCATGCTGTCCCCGGGCTGCCGGTTTTTAGGCATCGTCAAGGCCAACGCCTACGGGAACGGCGCCGTCCGGGTAGCCCGCAAGCTGGAAGAGCTGGGGTGTGAGTACCTGGCGGTAGCCTGCGTGGACGAGGCTGCCGACCTGCGCGGCGCGGGGGTCACGACCCCCATTTTGATTTTGGGCAGTACCCCCGCCGATTACGCCGGGGAGTTGCTGCGCCTGAATCTGACCCAGACTGTCTTTGACCTGGACTCGGCCCAGACCCTCTCAGACGCGGCGGTGAAGGCCGGGAAGAAGTTGAAGATCCATGTCAAGCTGGACACCGGTATGTCCCGCCTGGGTTTTCTCTGCGACGAGGGGCATACGGACGGCTCCGTGGAAACGGTAGCCCGTCTCTGCGCTTTGCCGGGGCTTGAGCACGAGGGGGTCTTTACACATTTTTCCGACTCCGACGGCAGCGAGGAATACACCATGCTCCAGTTCACCCGTTTCCTGCGGGCATTGGAGCGGCTGGAGGAGCGGGGTGTCACCTTTCCCATCCGCCACTGTGCCAACCGCGGTGCGGTGCTGAACTACCCCTGTACCCACCTTGATCGGGTACGTCCCGGCGTCTCGCTCTCCGGCCACTATCCCGACCCCTCCTGTGAGGGG
>JBLJBF010000133.1:0-6873 GCA_047637855.1 Pseudoflavonifractor sp.
CTTGCCCCTGCCCTGCCCGCGCCGTCACACAGGCAAAAGATGGGTGCGCCGCAGAAAGGAAACTCTGCGGCGCACCCATCTTTTGTTCTTTTTTACTCCACCGTGATGACCGACACGGGGCAGCCCTCCTGGGCCTCGACGGCGCAGCCCTCGGCCTCGCCGGGGATCTCGTCCACGCAGACCTCGGCCAGGCCGTCGTCGGCCATGCGGAATACCTCGGGGCAGGTGGCGGCGCACAGGCCGCAGGAGATACAGCCGTCTCTGTCAATGGTAGCTTTCATACACAAAACTTCCTTTCTTCTCAGTTGTGCTCTTCCACCAGGCGCTTTTCGCCCTGGATGGCCTGGATAGGCTTGATGTCCTGGGTGACCTCGAGGACGCCCAGGTATTCGCCCCCCTCACTGCGCACGGCGAAGTACCGGATGAGGATATACTTCCCGCCCATGTTGATCCAGAAGTCCTCGTGGTCCTTGGCCCCGCTCTTGAAGTCCTCCACCAGCTTCTCCACGATGTGGACGCTGGCCGGCGGGTGGCAGTTGGCGACCTTGCGCCCAATGATGGCCTTGGTGCGGGGGAAGACCCGCTCGGCCCCCTGGGAGAAATACTTCACCGTGTCGTCCTTGCCGACGAAGGTGATGTCCATGGGCAGCGTATCCAGCAGGCGCACCAGCTCCTCCACCCTGAGAAACCCGGTGGGCAGCGTGACGACGCCCGGCTCCTCCTCGGCCCGCTCGGCCTGGGGCTTATACCCGGCCTCCGGCCTCCAGACGGGCACCTCTTCGATGAGGCAGTACCCCAGCTCCCCGCTCTCGGCGGCGACGACCTTCCACTCGTCCTGGGTCAGATGCTCCAGCAGCATGGGAAAGAGGATGTTCTCCTCCTTAAAGATCATCTCGTCCACCCGGTGGAGCAGCTCCTCGATCCGGGAGCTCAGCGCGCCGTCCGGAGCCTGGCCGCCCAATGCCTGGCGGATGGCCTTCAGCTCGGCCCGGATCTCGTCGTCCACGCCCCACATGACCTTGGGGGGCGCGGTGACGCCGTACTGCTCCAGGTAGGGGAAGAGGAGGTTTTCCTTTTTGGCGTAGTGGCGGTCGATCTGGGCGAGGCGCTCCAGGCCCCCAGCCAGACCCGCGCCGCCCCCGTCCAGTAGCTCCTCCAGCTCGCCGCTGAGCTGCTCCAGGGCGCGGTTCTCCCGCCAGAGGGTGTTGAGGGGATGGCCGGGGATTTTTGCGGGGTCGGAGGGGCGGTGGATCTCCTCGATGGAGCCCTTGAAGACGGCGGCGTGCACGTCGCACAGTCGCTGCACCTCGCTCACGGGCAGGCCGTTCTGGATAAGGGCCTGCTCGGCCTGGGCGATTTCCTCGGCCGAGACGTTGCCGAAGACGGCGGCAAAGCGGTCCTGGACCTCCTCCACCGTCTTCCCGTCGTGTAGCTGACCGATCAGCTCCTGCAGAACCTGCTGCCGGTACTCCCTGTTGTTGATCTCCGCGCTCATATCGTCCCCTCCTTTATTTTGTAACCGTGGCCCTCGAAGGCCCTTTTGATCCCGTCCAGGTCCCGCTTTTTCAGGGCGGCGCCCTTGGGAATGGTCATAAACCGGCCCGCCGTCGCCAGCATGCCGGGCCTGGTAATGTCGGGAAACCCCAGACCCGCCAATATGGGTAGGATTTCCGGGTCGGCGGCACATAATTCATAGACGCTCTTGCCCAGATCCAGGATTTTTTCTCCCAATTTAAACTCCCCCTTTATCCTATCGGTATTCTATGATATAAGAATAGCCGATGTGGAGGGAAAGGGCTGTGATTGAAATCAAATTTTACCCGATTTTTCCGGCCATTGTCCGCAGCTCTTCGCCCTTGAGGAGGAGGATCGCCTTGTTCCCCACCGTGCGGAGGACTCCGTCGGTCTCCAGCTGGCTCAGCTTGCGGCTGACGGTCTCCCGGGCGATGCCGAGGAAGTTGGCCATCCCCTCCCGGCTCAGGGGCAGACGGATGAGGACCCCCTCGGGGGTCTCGTCGCCGTACTTTTCGGCGAAGTCCAGAAGCAGGCCGCCGATGCGGCTGTCCAGACTGCGCACCCCCATGCTCTGCACCGCGTTCTCCATCCGCTCCATCCGTTTCTCCAGCTCCTCGATGACCTTGATGGCGATGTCTGGGTTAGAGCGGAGGAGGTCGTAGAACTCCTCCCGACCAAAGGTGCAGGTCCGCACCGGCTCCAGGGCCTCCACGGTATAGGCGCTGGTCCGGCCGCCCAGCAGATTCCGCTCCCCGAAGAAGTCCCCCTGGGAAAAGACGTACAAAATCTGCTCCCGCCCGTCGGGGGTGAGCTTGTAGGCCTTGGCGCTGCCCTCGTTCAGGACGACCAGCGCGTTCAGGTCGGCCCCCTCCAGAACCATGGTCTCCCCCTTGCGGTACTGGTAGTGGCGGGCGAGAGAGGAGAAATGATTCATTTGCTCGCTGTCCAGAGAGGAAAACACGGGTATTTTATGGGCGCAGAGCTTATCCAGGCAGTCCTGGCTGCAGCAGGTACAGCTTGCCATGGCGCTCACCCCTTTCCTTTTTTTCCATTGTACCGAAGAACCCTTTCCCTGTCAACGCCGTCGCCCTCTGTCGCAATTGACGCACCTGCCGCAAAATGGTATAATAACCGCTAAGCGATTATTATACCGGAATTCTGGCGCGTCCGCCTCGCCCCTTACGGGGCAACCGGCGGCGATGCCGTATACCACAAAAGGCTTTGCCTTTGTGGTATAATACCATGATTAAGACTAAAATTGCGATAAGACGGAGAAAACCGATATGTGGATTTCCGACCAATGGAAGGACTATGAGCTCATCGACTGCGGCGGCGGGGAAAAGCTGGAGCGCTGGGGAAAGCATACTTTGGTGCGGCCCGACCCTCAGGCCATCTGGCAGACCGAGCGCAGCAACCGGGGCTGGCAGAAACCCGACGCCCGGTATGCCCGCGCCTCCACCGGCGGCGGGCAGTGGGAGATCAAGCACACCCCCGAGCGCTGGACGGTGAGCTACGGGAGCCTGACCTTCAACATCAAGCCCATGAACTTCAAGCACACCGGCCTTTTCCCCGAGCAGGCCGCCAACTGGGATTTTGCCGCCGGGCGCATCAAGGCCGCGGGGCGGCCCGTCCGGGTGCTCAACCTCTTCGCCTACACGGGGGCGGCCACGGTGGCCTGCGCCGCCGCGGGGGCCGAGGTCTGCCATGTGGACGCGGCCAAGGGCATGGTGGCCTGGGCCAGGGAGAACGCCAAGAGCTCCGGGCTGGAGGACGCCCCCATCCGCTGGATCATTGACGACTGCGCCAAATTCGTGGAGCGGGAGATCCGCCGGGGCAAAAAGTACGACGCCGTCATCATGGACCCCCCCTCCTACGGCCGGGGCCCCTCCGGGGAGATCTGGAAGCTGGAGGAGAACCTCTGGCCCTTTGTGGAACTGGTGTCCGGCGTCCTGTCGGATACGCCGTTGTTTTTTATCATCAACTCCTACACCACAGGTCTGGCCCCGTCGGTGCTTACCTATATCCTGGAGAGCATTGTCACCAAAAAGCACGGCGGCCACACCGAGAGCGCCGAGCTGGGCCTGCGCGTCACCGAGAGCGGCCTGGCCCTCCCCTGCGGCGCCGCGGGCCGCTGGGCGGCCGACCGATAAAGAGGTATCTTATGGATCAAATTATTAAAACCGAAGACCTGCGTTTCACCTATGCCGTGGAGGAGAGCGGGCGCACCCCCTCCGCCCTGGACGGGGTGGACCTGACCATCGAGGAGGGCTCCTTCGTGGCTGTCCTGGGCCACAACGGCTCGGGCAAGAGCACGCTGGCAAAGCAGATGAATGCCATCCTCCTCCCCTCGGGGGGCAAGGTCTGGGTAGACGGCATGGACACCGCTGACGAAGACCGCCTCCTCGATATCCGCCGGACAGTGGGCATGGTCTTCCAGAACCCCGACAACCAGATCGTCGCCAGCGTGGTGGAGGAGGACGTGGCCTTTGCGCCCGAGAACCTGGGCGTCCCCCCCGCCGAGATACGCAGGCGGGTGGACGAGGCCCTGGCTCTGGTGGGCATGAGCGAGTACGCCAGCCACGCGCCCCATCTCCTCTCGGGCGGGCAGAAGCAGCGCATCGCCATCGCGGGGGTCATCGCCATGCGGCCCCGCTGCATCGTGCTGGACGAGCCCACCGCCATGCTGGACCCGATTGGCAGGACCGAGGTGCTGGCGACCATCCGGCGCCTCAACCGGGAGTCCGGCATCACGGTGGTTCTCATCACCCACCACATGGACGAGGCCGCCCAGGCCGACCGCCTGGTGGTGATGAGCAAAGGCAAAATCATTGCGGACGGGCCGCCCAAATCTGTCTTCCAGCGCGTGGAGGAGCTCAGGGCCGTTGGTCTCACCGTTCCGGAGACGGTGGAGCTGTGCTGGCAGCTGCGCCAGGAGGGGGTAGACCTCCCCCTGGACGCCCTCACCGACGAGGAGTGCGCCCAGGCGCTCTGCCAGGTGTTACGATAGGAGGGTGCTCTATGAATGACACTCCATACGGCCGCGGGATCTCCCGCGGACTTCTCGGCACTGCTATTGTGTTTTTCCTTCTCAATGTTATGGCCGGTCAAGGCGTTTCCTTTCTCAACGACAGCCTGTCCGCCGTTCTTATCACCTCTGCCGCCGCCGGCGCAGTGACCGGCTTTTTCGCCTGCCACCGCGCCCGTATCCGCGCGCTGGAGCAGCAGGTGGAATCTCTTGCGCAGCAAATTGAAAAACTAAAAAAAGCCACATGACCCCGGGCGGCATCCCCTACGGGGAGCTGCACCATCTATTACGTTAGGACTGTTGCCATTTTGGAACCCATTCTGCAAGCACAGCAGCTCAGCCATGTCTACTCGGCGGGCACCCCCTTTGAGCGGGAGGCCCTGCTGAACGTGGACTTCACCGCCTACCGGGGCGAGTATCTGGGCATCATCGGCCACACCGGGTCAGGTAAATCCACCCTTATTCAGCACCTCAACGGCCTTTTAAAGCCCACCTCGGGCAAGGTTCTCTTCGAGGGGGAGGACATCTGGGCCAGCAAGGCGCGCACCCACCAGATCCGCTTCCAGGTGGGGCTGGTGTTCCAGTACCCGGAGTATCAGCTTTTTGAGGAGACGGTGTACAAAGACATTGCCTTCGGCCCCGGCAATATGAAGCTTCCCGCCGATGAGATTGACCGGCGGGTCCATGAGGCCGCCCGTTTCGTGGGCCTGAGCGACGAGGCCTTGGAGAAGTCCCCCTTCGAGCTGTCGGGGGGACAGAAGCGCCGGGTGGCCATTGCGGGCGTCATCGCCATGGAGCCCTCGGTCCTCATTCTGGACGAGCCCACGGCGGGCCTTGACCCGGTGGGGGTAGAGAACATCCTGCGCAACATCCACGACTACCACGCCGCCAAAAACGCCACCATTATTCTGGTCTCCCACTCCATGGAGGAGGTGGCCCGGACGGTGGACCGCCTGGTGGTGGTGGACGAGGGAAAAATCCCCCTCCACGGCACGCCCCGGGAGGTCTTCGCCCACGAGGCAGAGCTGGTGGGCATGGGTCTTGGCGTGCCCCAGGTGACGCGGGTGTTCCACCGGCTGCGGGCCTTGGGTGTGGATATCGACCCGTCGGTCTACACCATCGGTCAGGCCAAAGCCGCCATTCTGGCCAAGCTGGGAAAGGGGGCGGTGTAAATGGCGCTTAAGGACATCACTCTGGGCCAGTATTTCCCCGGCGACACGCTGCTCCACCGGCTGGACCCCCGCACCAAGCTCATCTGCACCGTGGCCTTCATCGTGGCCCTCTTTCTGGCGAAGCAGCTGGTGGGGTACGCCATACTGCTGGTCGCGCTGGGGGCGCTGGTCGCCCTCTCCCGCATCAAGCTCAAGGTCATTTTAAAGGGACTCAAGCCCATCTTGTTCATCGTCATCTTTACGGGCGTCCTGAACCTCTTCTTTACCCCCGGCCCAGCGCTGTGGCAGTGGGGCTTTCTCAAGCTGACGGCGGAGGGGGTCTGGGCGGCGGTCTTTATGGTTTTGCGCATCACCATGCTCATCGTGTGCACCTTCCTGCTCACCTACACCACCTCCCCCATTTTGCTCACCGATGGGCTGGAGCGGTTGATGAGCCCCCTCAAGATCATCAAAGTGCCGGTGCACGAGCTGTCCATGATGATGTCCATCGCCCTGCGGTTCATCCCCACCCTGATCGAGGAGACCGACAAGATCATGTCGGCCCAGAAGGCCCGGGGCGCCGATTTTGAGACCGGCAACCTGATCCAGAAGGCCAAGTCCCTCATCCCCCTGCTGGTGCCCCTCTTCATCTCGGCCTTCCGCCGGGCCGACGAGCTGGCCATCGCCATGGAGTGCCGCTGCTACCACGGCGGGGAGGGCCGCACCCGGCTGCGCCAGCTCAAGTACACGGGGGCCGACCTGGCCGCCATCGCGCTTGTCCTGACTTTGGGCGCGGGTGTGTACGCGCTGGGGCGGTTTGGCCTGTGAGTCTTCCAAATTTTATGAAATCTTAATGAGAGTTTCAAGCTTTATGAGGAATATTGCGTTAAAATTAATGTACGTCGGCACGGCGTACCACGGCTGGCAGGTCCAGAAGAACGCCTCCTCGGTGGAGGAGACGCTGGAGAAGGCCCTGGCCACCGTGGTGTGCCACCCGGTCAAGTGCGTGGGCGCGGGCAGGACCGACGCAGGCGTCCACGCCGAGACCTATATTGCCAACTTCCGCACCGGCTCCAGCATCCCCTGCGACCGGCTCCCCCTGGCCGTCAACACCCGCCTGCCCGAGGACATCGTGGTGGTCAAGGCCACCGAGGTGGGGGAGGACTTCAACGCCATCGGCTC
>JBLJBF010000134.1:0-18678 GCA_047637855.1 Pseudoflavonifractor sp.
TCGATCCCCAGTGCATGGTCTTCAACCAGTTTGAGGAGATGGGAAACCACCTGTGGCACTACCAGGTCACAGGCGACGCGGTGGCCACCGTCTTTGAACACGTCAAACGCCCCGGGGACCGCATGGCGGGCGCCTGTTTCACCAGCGGCAGCGCGGGCACCATCGGCTGCGGCGACTATCTCAAGGAGGTCTACCCCCGCATGAAGCTGGCGGTGGGCGAGGCGCTCCAGTGCCCCACCATTTTGAACAACGGCTTTGGCGGCCACCGCATTGAGGGCATCGGCGACAAGCATGTGCCCTGGATCCACAACGTGAAAAACACCGACATGGTCATTGACATCGACGACGAGGACTCCCAGCGGCTCCTGCGCCTCTTTAACGACCCCGCGGGCCTCAAATACCTCAAGGAGGAGGCCGGGGTGGACGACGAGACCCTGCAGAAGCTCTCGTGGCTTGGCATCTCGGGCTGCGCAAACGTGCTGTGCTGCATCAAGATGGCCAAATTCTACGAGTTCACCAATCAGGACGTGGTGGCCACCGTCCTCACCGACAGCGCCGATATGTACGGCTCCCGGGTCCAGGAGCTGGCCGACCAGTACGGGCCCTACACCGCCGCGGACGCCGCGGTGGACCACCACCTCCATATGCTGGGCATCCGCACCGACAACATGGAGGAGCTGGGCTATCAGGGCAGAAAGCGGGTCCACAACCTGAAGTACTACACCTGGGTCGAGCAGCAGGGCCGCACCACCGAGGAGCTTAACGACCTCTGGTACGGCAGCGTATGGGAAGATGTCCACGGCCAGGCCGTGGCCTTGGACGAGCTCATCACCGCGTTTAACGAGGCCACCGGGGTCCTGCGATGAAAAACGTCCTCCACGCCAAATGCGTGCGCTGCGGCCTGACCTATGCGGCCCATCCCAATCTCACCACCTGTTCCTGCGGCGGAATGCTGGAGATCGAGTACGACTACGACCAGATCAAATCGGTCTTTTCCCGGGAAAGCCTGGCCGGGTGCGGCGACTTCTCCATGTGGCGGTATCGCCCCCTCCTCCCCGTAGAGCCGGACAGCGCCCCCAGCCCCCTGCGGGTGGGCTGGTCCCCCCTCTACAGGGCCGACCGTCTGGCCAAGGTTCTGGGTCTCAAGACCCTCTATGTCAAGGACGACGGGCTGAATCCCACCGCCTCCCTCAAGGACCGGGCCAGCGCCATGGCCGTGGTCAAGGCCAAGGAGGCGGGGGCGGCCACCATCGCCTGCTCCTCCACGGGCAACGCCGCCTCCTCTCTGGCGGGCAACGCGGCCGCGGCGGGGATGGAGACCTATATCTTCGTCCCCTCCCGCGCCCCCAAGGGCAAGGTGGCCCAGCTCCAGATTTTCGGGGCTACCGTCATCAGTGTGGACGGCACCTATGAGGACACCTTTTCCCTCTCCGAGGCCGCCATTGAGAAGTGGGGCTGGTACAACCGCAACGCCGCCATCAACCCCTACCTCATGGAGGGGAAGAAGACGGTCACCCTGGAGATCATGGAACAGCTCCACTGGCAGGTCCCCGACTATATCGCCCTCTCGGTGGGTGACGGCTGCACCATCGCCGGGGCGTGGAAGGGCCTGAAGGATCTCTACGCCGCGGGATTTATCGACCGGCTGCCCCGGCTCATCTCGGTGCAGGCCGAGGGCTGCTGCCCCCTGAACCGGGCCATTGCCGAGGACGCCCCCTGGTACCCTATGGAGGAGAACACCCTGGCCGACTCCATCGCCGTGGGCGTGCCCCGCAACGCGGATAAGGCCCTTTTGGCCATCCGGGAATCAAACGGCGTGGTGGTGAATGTCTCGGACGAGGAAATCCTGGCCGCCATGCGCCTGCTGGGCCGCACCTGCGGCGTATTCGGCGAGCCCGCTGGGGTCACCGGCACCGCCGGGGTAAAGAAGGCCCTGGAAAAGGGCCTCATCTCTCCCGACTCCACCGTGGTGAGCATTGTCACAGGCAACGGCCTGAAGGACGTGGCCAACGGCATCAAGGCCGCGGGCGAGCCCATGCTGGTGCGGCCCGACATGGACGCCCTCCTGACCGCCTTCGACGCGCGCTCCATCCGCCCGTAAGCCGCGGCGGGCAGGCCCCACAGGGGCTTGCCCGCCTTTTTTCTCCCATTCTATTTTTGAGGTGACGAATATGTCAATTCTTCTCCGCGGCGGCTCCCTCGTCCTCCCCACCGGCCTCACCGCGGCCGATCTGCGGATGGACGGCGGCAAGATCACCGAGCTTGGCCCCGACTTGCCCCAGGGGGACAGCCAGGTCCTGGACGTGACGGGCAAACTCATCTTCCCCGGCTTTATCGACACCCACACCCATTTTGAGATGAACAAGGGCCTTCCCAACGAGACGGCGGACGACTGGGTCACCGGTACCAAGGCCGCCGTGGTGGGGGGCACCACCACCGTGCTGGACTTTTCCGAGCCGCTGCGGGGCCACTCCCTGACCTCCGCGCTGGACACCTGGCACGGCCGGGCCGACGGCCGGGCCTCCTGCAACTACAGCTTCCACATGACCATCAAGGACTGGGACGCGCGCATTAAAAACGAGCTGCCCCAGATGACGGCGGCCGGCATCACCTCCTACAAGGTCTACTTCGCCTACGATAACCTCCGCATCAGCGACGCCCAGGCCTACGAGATCATTCAGGCCGTGGGGGCCGAGGGGGGCATTTTGGGCTGCCACTGCGAGAACGGCGATCTGGTGAACGAGGGCATCAAGGCCCAGCGGGCGGCGGGCAGCCTCTCCCCCGCCGCTCATCCCCTCTCCCGCCCCCCCGTGGTGGAGGCCGAGGCGGTGAACCGCTGGCTGGCTCTGGCCGAGATGGCGGGTTACCCTGTGAACATTGTCCACCTCTCTACCTTACGGGGGCTGGAGGTGGTGCGCGCCGCACGCGCCCGGGGCCAGGAGTTGTATGTAGAGAGCTGTCCTCAATACTTTTTGTTGAATGACGACAAGTATCTACTCCCCGGATTCGAATCCGCCAAATATATGCTCTCCCCGCCTCTCCGCGCCCCTGAAAACAGCGCCGCCCTGTGGGGCGCTCTCAAGTCCGGCGAGATCGACACCATGGGCACCGACCACTGCTCCTTCGACTTTGACGGGGTGAAAACCCTGGGCAGAGACGACTTTTCCAAAATCCCCAACGGCCTGCCGGGGGTAGAGGACCGGGCCGTGCTCATGTACAGCGAGGGGGTGGCGAAGGGCCGCATTACCGAGGTGGAGCTGGCCCGCTATCTGTCCGAGCAGCCCGCCAAGCTGTTTGGCATGTACCCCAAAAAAGGCGTGCTGGCCGTGGGGAGCGACGCCGACGTCGTGGTGTGGGACTCCCAGGCGAAGTGGACCATCTCGGCAGCCGCCCAGACCCAGGCGGTGGACTACAACCCCTACGAGGGGTTGGCCGTCACCGGCAGGGCCGACACCGTGTTCCTGAACGGAGAGGCCGTGGTGGTGGGCGGCGCCCTGATGAAGGAGCGCGCAGGGCGCTTTGTCCACCGCGGGCCCGCCCAGTTCTGGCGCGGATGAAGGTCGGCCTGATTCTGATGGCCTCGGGCGCGGGCAGCCGCTTTGGCGGCAACAAGCTCTTTGCCGACGTGGACGGCAGGCCCTTG
Source organism: Pseudoflavonifractor sp. (assembly GCA_047637855.1). GTDB lineage: Bacteria > Bacillota > Clostridia > Oscillospirales > Oscillospiraceae > Pseudoflavonifractor. The sequence goes on from JBLJBF010000134.1 coordinate 3,644, forward strand.
GTCGACCGGGCTATGGACGCCTATCCCGCTGCCCTGTTCCACCGGGCGGTGGTGGTGAGCTGCTACCCCAACCTCCTGACCCTGGCCGCGGCCAAGGGCTACCGCACCGTGCTCAACACGGGGGCCGACGAGGGCATCTCGGCCAGCATCCGCCTGGGAATGGCCGAGATGGCGGGGTGCGACGGCGTGCTTTTCGCCGTGTGCGACCAGCCCTGGCTCACCGTCCAAAGCGTGAAGCGGGTAATTACCGCCTTCAAGGCCATGCCGGAAAAGATCGCGGCCCTGAGCTGGCAGGGCCGGAAGGGCAACCCCTGCCTTTTCCCCCCTGCCTACTATGACGAGCTGGCCGCCCTCACCGGCGACCTGGGGGGCGGGGCCGTCATTGTGGCCCACCCCGAGGCCCTCTTTTTGGTGGAGGCCGACAGCCGGCGGGAGCTTCAGGACGTGGACCGCCCGGGGGATCTCACGGGACCGTAGGGAGCCGGGGCTTGCCCACGCCGCCACGGAATGTGTACTTCTTCCTCGGCATGGCGCCCGTAGGGGCCGATATCCTTATCGGCCCGCATTTCCCCCCTCATTGCGGGGTCCATGCGCACACCGGCCCGGCAATCCGTTCCCTTCGCCTCTTTTATAATATACAGAAGGGCTTCCGCCTTCCCACGTTACGACAGTCCCCCAAATTTGCGAATTGTTACCATTCAACGGGTGCAGCCGATGCCGCCACGCAGTGCCTGCGTGCCATGCCATGTAGGGCGGGGCGACCTCACCCCGCCGCCGTGCGCGCTCCTGCCCGAGCCGCGTTGTGGAACAAGCGGCGGTTCCGCGTGCCGGGCTAACTGGGGTGCTTGTACCGAAGGATTGCGGCATTCGGGGGCCTTGCGCCCCAACTTGCAGTTCCGGGGTCCAGGGGCCGAGGCCCCGGCGCTTTTTCCACCGTTTTTTGCGTAAAAGGCGGTGCGCTCGCCGCGTAGGCGCGTTCCCCCGAGGGAAAAAACGGAACCCGGAATTGCCGCGCCAATCTGCGAACTGGCACACAATCCATCGCTTTCAACTATAAACCAGGGGCCGTATCGCAAGCGATACGGCCCCTGGTTGTTTTTTGCCGCGTCACACGGCCGCAAGCTCTCCCATCGCGGTGCGGAACACCTTCTCCACATCCTCCCGCTCGGCGTGGCCCTCATGGACCTTCACGCCGTCCACGTAGTAGGTGGGCACGTAGTAGTAGTCATAGCTGTCGGCCAGGGCCCTTTCCACGCGCTCATCCACCATCCTGAGGGGGATATCCTTCCACTCGGGATGCTCGGCCAGCAGCTCGTTCTGAAAGCGCAGGGCCAGCTTGCAGTGCGGGCAGGTCTCCATCATAAACATCAAAATTTCCTTCATTTTTCTCCCTACTTTCTTACCGTAAATTCTACCTCTATCTCTCCCCCGCAGACCATGCCCAGCTCGGCGGCCTTGGGGGTCAGATCATAGCTTTTCCGCAGGAGTGGCCCGCCATCCGTCAGGAGCGCCAGCGCGTCTTGAATGGCGCGGAATTCCACCGCGCCGCCGCCGATGGTGCCGTCGATGCTGCCGTCGGGCCGCACCAGCATCCAGGCCCCCACGCCCCGGGGGGCCGAGCCTGTCTTCCTCACGATGGTGCACAGCACCCCCGGCTCCCCGTGGAGGCCGGGCGCGGGCCGCGGCCCCTTCGCGGCGCGGACCTGCACCAGCTCGGCGGCGATGGACACGGCCACCTCGGCCGGGGTCTGGCCGCCCAAATTCAGGCCGATGGGCGAGTGGACGCCGTCGAGCACCTCCTGGGGCACCCCCGCATCCCGCAGGGCGTTCATTGTGTAGGTCACCTTGGTGTGGCTGCCGATCATGCCCACGTAGGCGTACTCGCCGCGCAGCACATGGGCCAGGCAGTCCCGGTCGCAGGCGTGCCCCCGGGTGACGATGACATAGTAGTCGTCCTTCCGGCTGCCCAAATGGTCCAGCGCCTCGGGAAAGGGCATGGCCAGCGTCTCGGCCATGGGGAAGCGTTCCGGGTTTGCGAACTCGGCCCGATCGTCGATGACGACCACGTCGAACTCCAGCAGTGCCCCGATCTGTGCCAGCGAGAGGGCCACATGCCCTCCGCCGCAGATAATCAGCCGTTCCATCGCTTATCTCCCTTCAGTAGTTTCGTCATGATGGCGCCGCGGCGCCGAGAAGTGCAGCAGCCCCTCCAGGACGCCGCCGGCGATGGCGCGGGACTTGTCCGAGACGGTAAAGCAGTGCCGCGCCTTGCACCGGGGGTCGATATCCCCCGCCTTCATATCTTTTTTTACCTCCAGCCCGGCGGGGAGCATCCCCCGCACCAGGCCCGGCATCTGGGCGTAGACCGGGACGCCGCTCACCCGGGCCACCAGGTCCCCCTCCCGCACCGTCTCCCCAATCTGGGCCACAGGCTCAAAGATGCCGTCGGCCGTGGCCCGGATGATGCGCTGGGTGGTATAGCCCCCGATGTCGCCGGGGACCCCCGTGTTGGGCGCGGCGCTCCCCTCAGTGAGGAGCCGCCCCAGATCGTGCCCCCGCATGGTCTCCACCACGCCGTGACAGTCCACCCCGGCGGTAAACCCGGGGCCCAGGGCCAGGACCACAGGCGCGTCGGTAATGCGGGTGCCCAGGTTATACTTGGCCAAAATAGCGTCCACCACCGCGTCGAAGGGAAGCTCTCTTAAAATACGGGCCTCCGGGTCGGCCAGGACGGGAACCTCTCCCCTGTCCAGGCTCTTCCGCACCTCCGCCGCGTCCGCCGCCCGGCGGGCAGTAATGTCCTCCACCGTGACAATCCCGTCGTACATGCACTGACAAAAGGCCACGGTGCGGCGCACGGCGGTGGGCCGCTCGACATCGGTCATGACCACCTGCATCCCGGCCCGGTGGAGCCGAATTGCGGTGCCCGTCGCCAGGTCGCCCGCGCCCTTGATCAAAACCAGCATAGTCCTCCCTGCTCCTCCTCCGTATAAAACGTGATGGCGGAGGTCACACCCACGGCCGCCAGCAGCCCCGCGATCTCCTCCGCTCCGGCCCGGCGCTGGGGCGTGTCCGCCTTGTTGATGATGCAGCGAAAGGGCTTGTCCCCAACGCTCTTCCTCCCGCCTCGGGAGCTGAGCAGCACCCGCGCCACGTCGGCGGGGGTGAGAACGGCATCCAGAGGCTTGTCCAGCAGCGCGGCCACCTGCTCAGGCCGGTGACAGCCCTCCCGGATTCTCTGCCCCAGGCAGTCCGCCCCGCAGAGGGCGATCACCGCGTCGGCCTCGGGCGGAATAACCGGCTCGTGGTCGGCCGGCGCCTTGAGGGGGCGGAGCCGCGCCCCGTCGGCCTCTACCACGACCAGGTCGGCCTCCGCCTTGCAGGCGGACAGGTCCTCGGCCCCGGTCATCTTGTCCTCCCGGGTCAGCGTGCCCACGGTGACGATGCCGTACCGCGCCAGCAGCTCCCGCAGGGTGGCGGGAGACGACGTGCCCGTGAGAAAAAGTCCCGGATGGGGCACCATATGGGTGGTGGTGGTGACGATGACCGTCCGCCCCGCCTGCCGGGCCTCGTGTGCCAGGGCGTAGAGACTGGTGGTCTTCCCCCCGCCCCCCACCAGCGCGATGAGGCGGTGGCGCGCCATGTCCAGCCCCAGGCTGTTCCATAGCCCCATGGCCTAGCCCCCCGTCAAATGCTCAAATAAAATGTTCGCGCCGATGAGGACGAGCACCACCCCGCCCACGATCTCGGCCCGCTTCTGAAACAGGCAGCCCAGCCGCTTGCCCAGCAGGCCGCCCACTACCGAGAGGACGAGGGCCACCACGCCGATGATGCCGGCCGCCAGGAGAATGTTTACGTCCATAATCGCCATCGCCATGGACACGCCCACAGCCAGCGCGTCGATGCTGGTGGCCACCGCCAGCACCACCAGGCGTCTGGCCGTCAGGTCGGTCGGGCCGCTGCTGTCGGGCACGCTGCAATCCTTGTGGGCCGCCTCCCATATCATGCGCCCGCCGATGAGGGCCAGAAGAAAAAAGGCCACCCAGTGGTCCACCGCCTCGATATACACGCTCAGTCCGCTGCCCAGGAGCCAGCCAACCAGCGGCATGGCAAACTGGAAAAATCCGAAATAGAGACCCATCCTGACCGCGTGCTTCCAGCAGAACCCTCTCACCGAAATGCCGCTGGAGACCGACACGGCGAAAGCGTCCAGCGCCAGGCTCAGCGCGATCAGAAAAACCTCAACCACAACACCACATCCAAAGCTTTAGATTTTTACCAGCATACCATATCTTCTTATTTTTTTCCACCGTCTTGCGTCGGATTTAAAAAAAAGATACAATGATTTAGACTGTTTGGGAGGGATGCACATGACCCACGAGGACTATATGCGCGAGGCGCTGGCTCTGGCGCGGGAAGCGATGGACGCGGGAGAGGTGCCCGTGGGCTGCGTGGTGGTCTGGGACGGGGAGATCGTGGGCCGGGGCCGCAACCGCCGGGAGGAGGACCACGACGCCCTCGCCCACGCGGAGCTGGCCGCCATCCGGATGGCCTGCGAGAGGCTGGGCGGCTGGCGGCTCCACAAAGCGCGGCTCTACGTCACGTTAGAGCCCTGCCCCATGTGCGCGGGGGGCATTATCAACGCCCGCGTGGCCGAGGTGTACTACGGTGCGGGGGACGAAAAGGCGGGGGCCTGCGGTTCGGTCCTCAATCTCTTTGAGGAGCGGTTTAACCACAAGCCCAAGCTCTACTGCGGTATTTTGGAGAAGGAGTGCGCCCAGCTCCTGCGGGAATTCTTTGCCCGGCTGCGCCGACGATAGCGGCGCATTTCGAGGGTTTTTATTTTTGATTTAAGGCTTTTGTAACAACTGCTGCTTTGTTTCTTAACAATGGGCTGGTAACATAACATCTGCAAGGGATATTTTCTTTTTCATTTCATCCTCCATCCTCAGGGCAGGCCCGGCAGGCAAAACTGCCGGGCCTGTCCACCTTTTTTAGGTATAACCTGTCCCGGCCCGCCCCGCCGCGGGATGCGGCGCAGATTTACATAAATCTTAAAAGATTTAAATCTCTTGTAACAATTTTCGCTTTTCCTGTTAACATCTCTCGGGTATGATAGACCTTGCAAGAGACAGTTTCTTTTCATTTCATTGTATCCTCTTTCCTTCGGCGGAGGCCGGGCGTCAGGAGCAGGCGCCCGGCCTTTGTCGTTGTTTTTTGCCCGCTATGGCGAAAGAAGGAAACAGCAGCGCCCCCGCCCGCACCGAACGGTGTGGGCGGGGGCGTCTTTTTTGTTACCGCTCTTCTCTGAAGTAGGCAAGCCCCAGACTGGCGGGGGGCTGATTCTCGCGCTTTCTCTTCATGCTCACGGCCACCAGGACGATGACTGTGACCAGGTAGGGCAGGATCTTATACAGCTGCCCGGGGATAAAGGGCAGCTCCAGCCGCAGGTACAAAATCATGAGCGCGCCGAAGAGGGCGCTGCCCCACAGGGCGCGCAGAGGACTCCACAGGCAGAAAATAACCAGCGCCACAGCCAGCCAGCCCTCGCCGGCCAGGCCCTCGTGGTTCCACACACAGCCGGCGATGGTCATCACGTACACCATGCCGCCGATGCCCGAGATGCCGCCGCCGATGGTGGTGGACAGGTACTTATAGCGGGTGACGTTAATGCCCGCCGCATCGGCGGTGGCGGGGCTCTCGCCCACAGACCGGAGGTAGAGACCCTTCCGGGTATGGCTGAGGAAGAAGGCGATGACCACCGCCATCACCACGCCCAGATAGACAAAAATATTGTATCTGAACAGAAGCTGACCCACCACGGGCAGGTCTTGCAGGGCCTTGGGGAAGGGCGAGTCGGCAAAGACCAGCTTAAGGGCGTTGCTCACCGAGACGAATCCCCCCGCCTTGACCCGCATCAGCTCTCCGGTGAACTGGCCCACGCCGGTGCCGAAGATGGCCAGGGCAAGGCCCGTGACGTTCTGGTTCACCCGGAGGGTGATGGTGAGGAAGCTGAAGAGGAGCGCGCCGAAGGCCCCCGCCGCGAAGGAGGCCAGAATGGCGATGACCACGGCCAGGGGGCCGTTTGCCACACCGACGATGCGCTCGTAATAGAACACCGCGCCCAGGCCGAAGGCCCCGCCCATGTACATCATGCCCTCGACGCCCAGATTCAAATTGCCCGACTTCTCGGACAGCGTCTCGCCCACAGTGCCGAAGAGCAGCGGCGCGCCGGTGATAATGGCGGAAAAAATCAAATTGAGCACATGCTTTAAGCTCATACCTGCGCCTCCTTTTGCTCACTGCCCCGGAAGATGAGCCGGTAGTTGATGAAGAACTCACAGCCCAGCATAATGAAGAGCACCAGGCCCGTCATGATATCGGAGATGGAGGCCGGGACCTGCATCTCGGTCTGAAGCGTGCCCGCGCCCTTCTTCAATATGGACAGCAGCCCGGTGACCGCCACCATGCCGAAGGGGTTGAGCTGGGAGAGCCAGGCCACCGTGATGGCGGTAAAGCCCACACCGCCGGCCACACCGTCGTACAGGGTGCCGTTTGCGCCGGACACCAGCATAAAGCCCACCAGCCCCGAGATGGCCCCGGAGAGAAACATGGTGCGCATGACGATGCCGCCCACGTTCATGCCCGCGTACCGGGCCGTGTTCTCGCTCTCGCCCACCACGGCGATCTCATAGCCCTGCTTGGTGTATTTCATGTAGAGGAACATGAGCACGGTCAACACCAGCACGATGATCCAGCCGCAGTAGACGCCGCCCACCTTGGGCAGCTGGGCGGCGGGCCCGAACTGGGCAATCTGCTGGCTGCCCCGGGGCAGCTTCTCCCACGGGCCGCCCTGGAGCCACTTGACCACGCCGATAATGATATAGTTCATCATCAGCGTGAACAGCGTCTCGTTGGTGCCCCAGCGGGCCTTGAAGAACGCGGGCACCAGCGCCCACAGGCCGCCGCCCACGATGCCGGCCAGCGCCATAACCGGCAGCAGCGTCGGCCCGGGCAGCTTATCGGCCCAGAAGAGGGCAAAGAAGGTGGCCAAGGTGGCCCCCGCCGTGATCTGCCCCTCAGCGCCGATGTTCCAGAACCGCATCTTGAAACAGGGGGCGATGGCCAAAGCCGTGCCCAGGAGGGGGATGCCCATTTTGACCGTCTGGAGGATGGAGATGCGCGTACCCAGGGCTCCGCCCACCAAGGTGCCGTAAGCTGTAAAGATGTTGGCAAAAACTGCCCCGAGAGAGGGGACGCCGTAGGTGGAGATGGAGATGATAAGTCCGCCCAGGAAGAGTGCGGCCAGGAGCGCCGCGCCGCGTATGGCCCAGGCGGCCTTGCCGGACATCGTGTCCCGCTTGGCAAGGCGCACAAAGGGGGTGTTCCGAATGGGACAGGCCAGTGCGGCGTTGGTCGAATTGTCGTTCACAGGTGTGGCTGCCATCATGCTTCCTCCTTTCCGCCCACGCGGGTCATCATCAGGCCCACGCCGTCCTTGGTGGCGCCGCGCCCGTCCACAATACCGGAGACCTGGCCGCCGCACAGGACCAAAATCCGGTCGCACAGCTCCAGCAGCACGTCCAGGTCCTCGCCCACCATGATGACGGCGACCCCCTTCTCCTTCTGCTCGTTGAAGAGGCGGTAAATGGTGTAGGACGAGTTGATGTCCAGCCCCCGCACCGGGTAGGCCGACATGAGCACCGTGGGGCTGGAGGCAATCTCACGGCCCACCAGCACCTTCTGCACGTTGCCGCCCGACAGGCGGCGCACCGGCGTGCTCACGCCGGGGGTGACGATCTCCAGCTCGCGGATCAGCCGCTCGGCCAGCGCTTTGGGGGTCTTGCGGTCGGCCAGGGGGCCCTTGCTCTCCCGGTAGCTCTTGAGCATGATATTGTCGGTCATGTCCATACTGGCGACCAGGCCCATGCCCAGCCGATCCTCCGGGACAAAGGACATGGACACGCCGAATTCACTGATCTGCCGGGGGGTCTTGCCGATGAGCTCCTCCCCCTTCCAGTCCTCGGGCGCGCTCTCCCCGTCGGCCAGAGGCGGGTAATACAGAACGCTTCCGCTCTTCACCCGCTGGAGGCCTGCAATTGCCTCCAAAAGCTCCTTCTGGCCCGAGCCGGCCACGCCCGCGATACCCAGCACCTCGCCGCCCATAGCGGTAAAGCTCACGTTGTCCAGGGCCTTGACCCCCTCATGGTCCACCACGGTGAGCCCCTTCACCTCCAGCCGGAGGCTCTGGTTCTCCACAGCGGGGCGGTCGATGTCCAGGCTGACGGCCCGGCCCACCATCATGTCGGTCAGGCTTTGAGGGTTGGAGAGGGCGGTATCTACCGTGCCGATATACTGGCCCTTGCGCAGAACCGAGACCTTGTCAGAGATCGCCATGACCTCGTGGAGCTTGTGGGTAATGATAATGATGGCCTTCCCATCCGCCTTCATATTGCGCATGACGGCGAAGAGTTTCTCCGTTTCCTGCGGAGTGAGCACGGCAGTGGGCTCGTCCAGAATGAGGATGCTGGCGCCGCGGTAGAGGACCTTCACAATCTCCACGGTCTGCTTTTCAGACACGGACATATCGTATATCTTTTTGTCCGGGTCAATGTTGAACCCGTACTTGGCGGAGATCTCTCCAATCTCTTTGGAGATGCTCTTTCGGTCCAGCTTGCCCTTCTGGGGCAGGCCCAGGACGATATTCTCGGAGGCCGTGAGCACGTCCACCAGCTTGAAGTGCTGGTGGATCATGCCAATCCCTAGGTCGAAGGCGTCCTTGGGGGAGCAGATGGCGACCGGCGTGCCGTCCACAAAGATCTGGCCCTCATCGGGATAGTAGATGCCGGAGAGCATATTCATCAGGGTCGTCTTGCCGCTGCCGTTCTCACCCAGCAGGGAAAGGATCTCGCCGCGGTATAATTTCATGTCGATCCGGTCATTGGCAAGGACCTTGCCAAAGCGCTTGGTGATATGTCTCAATTCAATTGCGCAGGCGGTTTCCACATGTTTCACCCTTTCTTGATAGGAATGGGGGCGCTCTTCAGCGCCCCCATTCCTATATGTGGAGCGTTAGCTCGCTGCTGAGATGCCGTCGATGATCCAGTAGAAGGAGGGGGCAGAGGTGCCGCCGCCCGCCACATCGGACTCTTTGTAATAGTCGTTGGCCGGCATGGTCTTGGTGTCGGCCGCAGCCGCGCCATAGGCGGTGCCGGTGCCGGTCCACGGGCCCTGGAAGGGATGGACCTTGCCGGCGGCCAGGTCCTTCTCCACCTGGGCCAGCTTCTCGGCGGTGCCGGGGGCGGCGATCTTCTCGTTCAGGGGGGTCACAACGACCGACCCCTCGCCGTAGCCGGCGGTCCAGTCCTTGGCAAACTTCTCGCCGTTGACGACGGCCTTAATGGCGTACTGGAAGTAGGGAGACCAGTCAATGCGGGTGGAGAGGAGGGAGGCCGCGGGGGCCACGCCCGTCATGTCGTTGTTATAGCCCACATGGAAGGCGCCCTTGCTCTGGGCGGCGGTGGCGGGGGTGGAGTTATCGGAGTGCTGGGAGATGAGCTTGGCGCCCTCGTCGCACAGGGCGATGGCCGCGTTGCTCTCCTCAGTGGCGTCGGACCAGGAGTTGACGTACTTCACCTTCATGGTGACGCTGGGGCAAACGCTTTTGGCGCCCAGATAGAAGGAGGTAAAGCCCGAGATAACCTCTGCGAAGGGGAAGGCGCCCACATAGCCGATGAGAGCCTGGTCTGCCTTGATCTGGCCCTTGTCGATCATCTCCTGCAGCTTCATGCCGCCGGCCACACCGGCCAGGTAGCGGCCCTCGTAGATGTTGGCGAAGGCGTTATGTACGTTCTGCAGCTCGGAGAAGGAGGAGCCCAGGTTGGTGCAGGCGACAAACTCGATCTTGGGATAATCGGGAGCCACCTTAAGCATAAACTCCTCAAAGCCGAAGGAGTTGTTGATGATGAGATTGCAGCCCTTTTCGGCCAACTCGATGTTGGCGTCCTCGCAGGTGGCGTTCTCGCCGATGTTGTACTTGACGATCCACTCCACGTTGATCCCCTCGGCCTTCAGGGCCTCGGTGGCCGCCTCTTTGCCGCGGATGAAGTTGTAGGTGTAGCCCTGGTCGTTCTCGTCGCCGATGCAGATGAGGCCGACCTTAATGCTCTTGCCCGCGGGGGTGGGAGCGGTGGAGGCGGAGGGAGCGGGGGAGCCGGAGGGGGCCGTAGAACCGGAAGGTGCGGCCGAACCGGAGCCGGAGGGGGCGGCGGGGCCGCAGGCGGCCAGCGCCAGAACCATGGCGACGCTCAGGAGCACTGCAAGCAATCTTTTCTTCATTTCTGTTCCTCCTAAAATAAAAAGTTTATCAGGTATCTATCAACTCGGCTTTCACCGGGTATGACCAGAAATCGCCCTGCTCCAAAAGAAGAGGAGAGCGCCATTCTATTTACGAAATACACAGATAACCCCGCAAACAGAGACAAACTCCCCCCACTTTTTACCGGTCTGCGCAAAAAATTCACGCTCCGGTCCACTCATCACGCAAGGCCGAGATCAGTCATTGGGGCTGACCGGTTGACTTCCGACTGTGGCAGCAGGTTGGTTCATTGTCAAGGTTCCGTTGTCTGGCAAAACTCCACGCCATCTTCGACGCTCATGTGCTTGATCCTGGCAAGGCTCTCCAGCCGGACGCCCATGCCGCGGACCAGGTCGCCGCCGGGCTGAAAGGCTTTTTCCACGCAGATGCCCGCGCCCACCAGAGTGGCCCCCGCGTCCTGCACCAGCTTGATAAGGCCCTGAAGGGCGCTGCCGTTGGCGAGGAAGTCGTCGATAATAAGCACCCGGTCGCTGGGGAGCAGAAACTCCTTGGAGACGATGATGTCATACACCTTCCCGTGGGTGAAGGACTCCACCTTGGACGTATATACGTCCCCGGCAATGTTCTTTGTCTTGTTCTTCTTGGCGAAGATGACCGGCACGCCGAAGAACTGCGCCGTCAGGCAGGCGATGCCGATACCCGACGCCTCGATGGTCAATATTTTGGTGACCCTGTCCACCGCAAACAGGCGGTGGAACTCCTTGCCGATCTCGCAAAAGAGGTTGATGTCCATCTGATGGTTCAGAAAACTGTCCACCTTCAGGACGCCGCCCTCCCTGATCTTTCCATCCTTGCGGATGCGCTGCTCCAGTAGCTCCATATTCCGCTCTCCTCATGTCTTTGTACCATATAAAAACCGCCCGTCCTTCTCCTTGTCGAAAAGACATTTGGCCTGTTTTATATTGTACCGTAAAAAAGAGCGTACTGCAAGTAGCAAGTCGGAGGGACTGTCAATTTCTTTGTCCTCATTATAGCAGACTTTTTGTAAATGTCATTACTTTTTTATAAAAATTTTTTGTTTTGCTAAAAAAAATTATACTGCTTGACCAAATCCAACCAAGATGCTCGGTGTTTCCCCGTTCCCGCCCCCTTGTTCTTCCACCTCCTTTGTGCTATACTGGGTTTTGGTTTTTCCATCTATATAAGTGATTTGGGGGCATCTTCCATGTTTCGCAGATTGACTGCAGCTCTTCTGTCTGCCGTGCTGCTCTGCCCGCTGCCCGCGGCGGCGGCGGCGGGCAGCCGATATTCCGACGTGCCGCCCGACGACTGGTCGGTTACCTCCATTGAAAAGGCGGCTGAGTACAATCTGATGCAGGGGCTGCCGGGCGGCGTTTTTGGTTATGGCCACCGGATGGACCGGGCATCCTTCGTGACCATTCTGTGCAGGATGTTTGGCTGGGAAATGGCCGCCGCAGCCCCCTCCTATTCCGATACAGGGTCCAGCTGGGCCGCCGGCTGGATCGAGGCCGCTCTCCGGCACGGCGCGCTGGAGCCGGGCGGGGCCTTTCGCCCGGAGGAGTCCATCACCCGGGAGGAGATGGCCGTCATGCTGGTGCGGGCGCTGGACTACGACCAGCTGGCCGCCTCTATGGCGGGCGCGTCCCTCCCCTTTCCCGACGTGACCAGGAACCGGGGCTACATCGCGTTGGCCTACCGGTTCGGCATTATCAACGGCGTTCCCCAGGACGGCAAGACATACTTCTTCCCCAACGACCCCTCCAACCGGGAGACTGCCGCCGCCATGCTGGTGCGTGTCTACGAGCGGTATACCGCTAAGATCGACTGGCTCCACGGTTTTTACGCCTTTGGCTCCTACGCCCAGATCGGCATGGCCGCCCGGATGGACGCCGTCAGCGTGGGCTGGGCCCGGCTGGACGTAGACCCCCTCTCGGGGCCTTTCCTGAACCAGACTGCCGCGGGTGGGAATGACTGGGCCCTTCCCTCCGGTGCCGCTCTGGCAACCGACGCCTTCAAGGCCGCCGGCGTCCCCTATAATCTGAGCGTATTTTCCTCCACGGGGGACCCCCTCACCCTGCCCGACGGCACCGTTACCAGTGACCTGGCCGCTATTTTGGACAGCGAGGCTTCCCGGGCCCAGGCCGCGGCCGCCATTGTGGCCGGCCTGGGGCCGTACAGCGGCGTCACCATCGACTTCGAGGGCCTGCGCGAGGACAAGCGCGATGCCTTCACGGCTTTTATGACGACCCTGCGCGCCGCCCTGCCCGCGGGCAAGTCTCTCTGGGTGGCGGTTCAGCCCCCCGACTGGTTCAAGGGGTACGATTACCGCGCCCTGGGCGCGGTCTGCGACAAGGTCATTCTCATGGCCCACGACTATAAGGACCTGGCCACCCCCGTGGTGGGTTCCTCGGCCACCAATAACCCGGTGACCCCCTTTCCCAAGGTGGCACAAGCCTTGGCCGCCATTACCGACCCTGACACCGGCGTGGCGGACAAGAGCAAGATCGCCCTCGCCATAGCCATCGACAGCGCGGGCTATCAGATCGACACCGCCGGAAAGATCACCGCCGCCACCTTATATTCTCCCGGCACGGACACGCTGACCGGCCGTCTCCGCCAGAGCGACGCGGTGCGGGGCTGGTCCGATGTGTACCGCAACCCCTACCTCACATACACCGGGGACGGCGGCGCGACCTACCGCGTCTGGTATGAGGACGCCCGAAGCGTCATGGAAAAGGTCCGGCTCGCCGCCATGTTTGGCGTCAACGGCGTCTCCCTTTGGCGGCTGGGCATCATTCCCAATGTGGACGACCCGGCCCTCAATTACGACGTCTGGGGCGCCCTTCTCACCCGGAGATAACCAGGAACCCCCTTGGGCGTTTGCCCAAGGGGGCGCGGCTTTTTCGCCCCGCCGCAAAATCCGCCCGCTCCCCTCTTGTTATTCCAAAAAAGGCCTGTTATACTGAGACCGTTCCGCCCCCCGTCCGGGGCTATCTATCAACCGATGGAGCTGATGCAGCATGGCAGACCGCCCTACACCCAGGCAGACCGCCGTGGAGTTTTTTGTCCTGACCCTGGGGGCCGCGCTGGTCTCGGTGGGGGTCTATTTCTTTAAATTTCCCAACCACTTTTCCATGGGGGGAGTATCCGGCATGTCGGTGCTGCTGGGCGCTGTCTTTCCCAACATCTCCCCCGCCGCGTTCAACTCCATTGTCAACACCCTTTTTTTGGTGCTGGGCTTTTTCTTCCTCAATAAGAGCTTTGGCATCAAGACGGTCTACTGCTCCCTTGTATATTCAGGCCTGATCCAGGTCCTGGAGTGGCTGTGTCCCCTCACCGCCCCCCTCACCTCCAACCGGATGCTGGAGGCCTTCTTTGCCGTGCTCCTCCCCGCCCTGGGCTCGGGCATCCTCTTCAATCTCAACGCCTCCACCGGCGGCACCGACATCGCCGCCATGATCCTCAAGCGGTATTCAGGTATGGACGTGGGCCGGGCCCTCCTCTGCTCCGACCTCCTCATCGCCGCCTCCGCCCTGTTTCTCTTTGATATCGAGACCGGGCTCCTCTCGCTGCTGGGCCTGGCCCTCAAGTCGGTGCTGGTGGACAATGTCATTGAATCCATGAACCGCCGCAAGATGCTCAACATCATCACCTCCCACCCCGAGATCGCCTGTGACTACATCACCAAGGCGCTGGGCCGGGGCGCCACCATCTGGGAGGGCAAGGGTGCCTACACCCACGAGACCCACTGGGTGGTTCTCACCGTCCTCAGCCGGAATCAGGCCGTCCTTCTGCGCCGCCATTTGAGGGCTGAGGACCCCTCCGCTTTTTTCCTGGCCTCCAACTCCAGCGAGATCTTTGGGAAAGGTTTTCTCCGGGCTTGACAATGGGCTGAAAAGCTGGCATACTATCTTTGTTATATTTTTGACAATCGGAGGTATGGGTATGGGATATCAGACTGACTATCAGCGCAAGCTTGTCACGGCGGCGGAAGCGGTCAAGCTCGTCAAATCCGGCGACTGGGTGGATTATGGCTTTTGCACCGGCCATCCCGTAGACCTGGACCGTGCGCTTGCCGGCCGTATGGCGGCCGAGCGGGACCTGACCGACCTGAAGTTCCGGGGCGCTGTGGCCCTATGGCAGCCCGAGGTTACCAAATTGCCCGACGCGGCGGAGCGGGTCACTTGGAACTCGTGGCACTCCTCCGGGATAGAGCGCAGGCTCTGCGACGCGGGCATCGGTTTTTACAGCCCCATCCGTTTTTCCGAGATGCCCCGGTATTACCGGGAGAATATCGGCCACGTAGACGTGGCCATGTTCCAGGTCTCCCCTATGGACAGCCACGGCTACTTCAATTTCGGGCTAAGCGCCACCTACCTTGCCGCCCTGTGTGAGGTGGCCGGGCGTATCATCGTGGAGGTCAACCCCAATATGCCCGTCTGCCTGGGCGGGTTTGAGACGGGAATCCACATCTCCCAGGTGGACATGGTGGTGGAGGGGAGCGGCTCGCCCCTCGGGCAGATGCCCGCCGCCCCCGCCGGCGAGGTGGATCAGGCCGTAGCCCGGCTCATTGTGCCCGAGATCCCCGACGGGGCCTGCCTCCAGCTGGGCATCGGCGGTATGCCCAACGCCGTGGGCTCTCTCATCGCCCGGTCCGACCTGAAGGATCTGGGCGTCCACAGCGAGATGTACGTAG
>JBLJBF010000135.1:0-9900 GCA_047637855.1 Pseudoflavonifractor sp.
GGCCGGTGTCACCTGTGGGCCCGGTGTCACCTGTAGGGCCTGTGTCGCCCGTGGGACCGGTGTCGCCTGTAGGGCCTGTGTCACCTGTGGGGCCGGTATCGCCCGTGGGGCCGGTATCGCCTGTGGGGCCGGTGTCGCCGGTTGGGCCGGTGCCGCCTGTGGGCCCGGTGTCACCCGTTGGCCCGGTGCCGCCTGTGGGGCCGGTGTCACCCGTGGGGCCGGTGCCGCCTGTTGGGCCGGTGCCGCCTGTGGGCCCGGTGTCACCCGTTGGCCCGGTGTCGCCTGTGGGGCCGGTATCGCCCGTGGGGCCGGTGCCGCCTGTGGGCCCGGTGTCACCCGTGGGCCCGGTGCCGCCGGTCGGGCCGGTCGGGCCGGTTGTTCCCATCTCATCTATCCCGATTACGGACAAAGATGCTTTGACCGGCACAATTGCTGAATAATAAATTGTTGCGGCACTGATATTCTTTAATCCTACGGTTGCAGGCGCCGTTACAACCTCTATCACGCCAACTCCGAGCACCTCTCCCGTTTTGAGCGGCGAATTGCCGATTATGGTATCGCCTGTCGAGGAATCCAGCGCGAATACAGACCCTATGGTTGATACGGAAGATTGCGTGGCTACCCACCAGTCCAGCTTATACTGTCCGGCCTCATAAAAGGTGATGAACCCAGTGACGGGATTGTAGCCGATACTGCCGCTGGAATATAGGACAGAATCGAACAGCACATTTGCGTCAGCAGCTACAGAGCCTGCGGCGGTTCGTTCTATCTGAAGAGCTGTATTGCTCATAATAACCTCCACGCCAGTTTAGAACATGGCTTATTGATTTGTTGGTTGCTTGGTTGCAGGGCGTTCCAATACCGGCGTTCATCCCTGATCTGCACCGGCGCCGCTATTGTTTCTAAGAAGCAGAACGGCCGGAGCTGCCATTACAGCAATAAATGCGCAGATTGATAGGGCCTGCAATTGGCATTCCTCAAATTCTCAACGGGAAAGCCTCGGTCGTCCTTGCGCATGCTCTCCCTCGGTTCAGACGATTGGAGAGCATTATATTACCAATGCATGATATGTCTAAAAACGGCGTATTGTTCCAGCATAAAGGGTACCCTCCCGGGTACCCTCCGCTTTCTATTACCGCCCCCGGCGGCCTTTTTCAAACAATGTGCGGCCGGAACCTTCATACGTGCGCGCCGAAAACGCGGTAGAGCATATCCGCCATCTCCGCAACAGGCTCCCCCATCCCGCTCCTCAGCCATTTTACAACGGTGGCGTAGAGGGCGCTGGCGTAGGCGTACAAAATATACTCCCGCATGGTCTCGTGCCGGTCGTTCACGAAGTAGGTGAGCAGATAGCCGGTGATTGTATCCAGAATATAGTACCCCAGGCCCGCGTCGTCACATTTGAGAATAAACTTCTCCTGCTCCGCACAGCGCTCGAACACCCCGGCGATGTTTTTGGGGGTGATGTGGTGCTCGATCCCGGGAGAGAGCTGTGAAAAAAGGGCGTACTGGCCGACGATGCTCTCCAGCTGCCCGGTGAGGATCTCCTCTCGGGAGGTATAGTTGCGGTAGTATGCCATTCTGGAGACCTTGGCCCGCCGTGTGATGTCGCTGACGGTGATATCCTGGAAGGGAGTTTCGTCCATAAGAGCCAGGAGCGCGTCCAGAATGCAGGCCTTTACATAGGGGTTTCCATTGGCATTTGTCTTTATCATACAAGCACCCCCGAACACAATTTTGAAAATTGTCACTTTTTTCACGAATCGATTGACAAGACCCAAATAAAGTAATAACGTTACAAGTGTATCATACCCCTGGCGGCATGACAATACGGAGAGGAGAATCCATATGCTTCTGACAGAGGAACAGCAGGCGATCCTTGGCGGCTCACAGGGAGAGACGATGGCAAAGGTTCTGAAAACCCTCGTCATGTACGGCGAGACGTTCCATGCCCAGCGATTGGTTCCCATCACCAGCGACTACGGCCACACGGTCATCAGCTTTGGCATTGGGGTCATGGGGCCGGTGTACGACCTCTACGACCAGCTGCTCCAGGCGGGGGCAGTCAGCAAGCAGCCCTTCTCTGCCGACCCGCTGCCCCTGGATAAGAACGTCCCCTCCTCGCTCTTGCAGGACTTGGTGTTCAAAATCATGTATAAGCAGCAGAGCCGCTACGAGGAACAGCTTCGGAAGCTGGGGCTGATGAGCGGCGAGGCCTACACCTGCACCAACTACCTGCCCGAGGTGGGGAACACCCCCAAGCGGGGCGAGGTCCTCTCCTGGGCGGAGTCCTCGGCCGTCGTCTTCGCCAACAGCGTGCTGGGTGCCAGGTGCAACCGCAACTCGGGTATTTTGGAGCTCATGGGCTCGGTGGCGGGCGTGGTGCCTGAGTTCGGCCTGCTCACCGACGAGGGGCGCAAGGCGGACTGGCGGGTGGAGATTCGCACCACCAAAAAGCCGGAAGCCCAGCTTCTGGGCTCCGCGATCGGGAAGAAAGTGATGGAACAGGTGCCCTATCTGATCGGCCTGGACCATTGGCTGGGGACGGAGCTCAACGACGATGCCATCGCCTACCTCAAGGATTTCGGCGCGGCCACCGCCTCCAACGGCTCGGTCGGTCTCTACCATGTGGAAAACCTGACGCCCGAGGCGGCGGAGGCCGGGCAGGCCCTCCTCCGCCCCGACGCCCATACTTATATCGTGGACGACGCGGAGCTGGAGCGGGTGGAGAAGAGCTACCCCGTCATCTGGAAGAACAGGGACGCCAAGCCCAAGCTCTGCTTCATGGGCTGCCCCCATATGACCTTCCTTCAGCTTAAGGAGTGGACCGTCCGCATGGAGGAGGAGCTGCGCAAGGCCGGCAAGGACAGGGTGGCCATCCCCACCGTGTTTACGGCGGCCCCCGGCGTCATCAAGGAGTTTGAAGGCACAGAGTTTGCCCCGCGGCTGAAGAAGACAGGAATCGTCCTCAGCTATATCTGCCCGCTGATGTACATGAATAACCCCCTGTCAAAGGCCATGCCCGTCATCACCTCCTCCAACAAGCTGAGGACCTACTCCAGCGCCCGTTACTACACCGAGGAGAAAATTGTGGAAATCATTACGGGGAGGGAGAACGCATGACACGGGTATTCAAGGGACGTACAGTGATTCCCGGCGCGGTGCGGGCGGAGGCGCTGGTGTCCGGCGGCGGCTTCAACACCCTGGCCAGCTATCAGATGGCCCTGATGTTTGGGGATAAGCAGGTAAAATGCGGCGACCAGAATAACCCCGACCTCTATAAGAAATCCATGCTGCACAAGGCGCTGTGCCTCCCGGAGACCATTGGCTCCACCACCGGCGGGATGGTGCTGTACACCGCCTGCGCCCTGGGGAAGCAGCCCGCCTGTCTGCTCTTCTCCAAGACCATCGACTCCCTGGCCGCCTCCGGGGCCGTTCTGGCCGCCAACTGGACCGAGTCCGCCATGCCGGTGGTGGATGAGCTGGGGGAGGAATTTTTGGCCTATGTCAAGGACGGCATGCAGATTTCCGTGGGCGCGGACGGCAGCGTCACCGTGGAAGGATAGAGGGAGGAAATTAGAATGAAACAGGAATACAGCGCGCTTTTTACCCCGTGGAGCATCGGCAGCGTGACCATGAAGAACCGCATCGTCCTGACCTCCATGGGCGGGACAAATCTGCTGGGCTGGATGGAAAAACCCCACTTCGATCAGGCGGGTGCGGAGTTTATCCTGAAGGTGGCGGAAAACAACGTGGGCCTTCTGCTGCCCGGGTGCCAGCCGGTCTACAACCCCATGTTCGGCAGCTGGCTCTACCAGAACAAGAAGATGTACGGCGACCTGAAGGCCTGGCTGCCCCAGTTCCACAAAACCGGGGCCAAGCTTTTTGTCCAGCTCACCGCCGGCTTTGGCCGCTCCTTTACCGTCAGCTCCCTGATGGAGACGCTCTATACCAACCCCGTACTGCGGGCCGTCTCCAAGCCCTTTATGGATCTGGACAAGATCACCGCCTCGGCAAGCCCCGCCCCCAACCGCTGGAGCGACAAGGTCCCCTCCCGGGAGCTGACTGTGGCGGAAATCCAGGAGTTTGTGGCGGCCTTCGCAAAAACCGCCAAGCTGCTGATGGACGCGGGGGTGGACGGAGTGGAGGTCCACGCCGTCCATGAGGGCTACCTGCTGGACCAGTTTACTCTGCCCTATGTGAACCACCGCACCGACCAGTACGGCGGCAGCTTTGAAAACCGCTATCGCTTCCCGGTGGAGATCGTCCAGGCCATCAAGGCGGCCTGCGGGAAGGAATTCCCCGTGTCGCTGCGCTACAGCGTCCTCTCCAAGACCAAGGGGATGCGCGAGGGCGCTCTTCCCGGCGAGGACTATGTGGAGGCCGGCCGGGACATGGCCGAGTCTGAGCGGGCGGCGAAGTACCTTCAGGACGCGGGCTACGACATGCTCAACTGCGACAACGGCACCTATGACGCCTGGTACTGGGCCCATCCGCCCGTCTATATGCCGGAAAACTGCAATCTGGCGGATGTGGAGCACATCAAGCAGTTTGTGGATATTCCGGTGGTGGCGGCGGGACGGCTGGATCCCGCGGCAGCGTCAGCCTCCATCGCGGCGGGCAAGCTGGACGGCGCGGGCTTCGCCCGGCCCTTCCTGGCCGACCAGGAGTGGGTGACCAAGCTCATGGAGGGCCGCGAGGAGGACATCCGCCCCTGCATCCTCTGCCATAACGGCTGCTTCAATATGTGCCACTACAAGGGCGTGCCGAACGACCAGGAGCTGCACGACTCTCTGCACCTGGCCCGCTGCGCCGTGAACGCGCGCACCATGCAGACGGATAAGCACTACATCAAAAAGACCGACCGGCCCCAGCGGGTGGCCATCATCGGCGGCGGCATCGGCGGAATGGAGACCGCCATGGTGCTCCAGGACCGGGGACATATCCCGGTCATCTACGAAAAGTCAGACTGCCTGGGCGGCACCTTTGTGGCCGCCAGCGCGGAGAGCTATAAGGGCAAGTTGCGGGAGCTGCTGAAGTGGTACCGCCGCCAGATGGACGTGCGAAAAATCGAAGTCCATCTCCATACGGAAATCAAGGACCTGTCCCAGTTCGCGGGGCAGGAGATCGTGATCGCCACCGGCTCCGCGCCCCGGCTGCTGAAAAGCGTGCCCGGCTATGAAAAGATGGTCGAGGCCTGTGAATTCCTGAGCGGCAAGGCGGTGGGCCGGCGGGTGGCCGTCATCGGCGGCGGCCTGACCGGGTCTGAGATCGCCTACGAGCTGGCCCTCCAAGGGAAAGAGCCCATCCTTGTGGAGATGAAGGACGACCTGGTGTCCCAGACGGGGGTGTGCCTCGCCAACAGCTCTTATCTCCGGGAGTATTTCGCCCTGCACAAGATCCCCGTGTATTTAGACGCCACGCTGAAGGCGGTGCGGGACGGCTCCATCCTCTGCGTCCAGGAGGGGAAGGAGATCGAGATCCCCTGTGACAGCGTGATCTCCAGCGCGGGCTATGTCCCCGCGCCCCTGGCGGCGGAGGGGAAGAGAGTGCATCTGGTGGGCGACTGCGCCCAGGTGGGCAACCTCCGCTCGGTGATCTGGCGGGCCTGGGACGTGGCCATGAAGCTGTAACGGAACAAAAGCCCCCCATCTGCCGCAGTGCGGCAGATGGGGGGCTTTTTTGCACGTATCTCATGGGTCGTCCAGTGAATGTCGTGGAGGACAGGGCGGCTTGTGCAGCCGCAGGCGGCATTGCGTTAGGGCCGTGAGGGCCGGAACTACGGCAGTCATCCTGACGGCACGGTGCAGCTGACCGCATCCCACCTTGACGGGCTTATCGAACCAGGCCGACCGGTCAAAAATCACAGGTGCTCTTTGCCGCTGCGGTAGGCATCCATGATTTCCCGGAAGACCTCTCCGTTTCCCGGCGGCGACCATACAATCGCGTTCGCTCCGGCTTCAATGGTCGCGGAAAGGCTCTCGTCCGTCGGGCCGCCTGTCGCTATAATCGGCAGATCCCTGAATTTTTCCCGTATCTGACCCACGACCTTCGGAGTGCTCGCGCCTGCGGCCACGTTTACGATGGACGCACCGCTGTGGACGCGCTCCTCTATCCCGTCCGCACTGACTACCGTTACGATCACGGGAATATCCACAGCTTCGTGAAGCTCATGGACAATTCTGTTTGCGGTCGGCGCGTTGACAACGATCCCCGCCGCGCCCTGCATCTCCGAATACATGGCAAGGCTAACCACTCTACGTCCCTGGGTAAGCCCGCCGCCGACGCCTGTAAACACCGGGATGTCGGCCGCATGGATCAGCATCTCGCTAATGATGGGCTGGGGCGTATAGGGGTAGACCGCAAACACCGCGTCCGCGTTCACGTTTCGTATGACCGCCACATCCGTAGTAAAGACGAGAGAACGGATCCGTCTCCCAAAGATGACGATCCCGCTGCACGTGCTCGTCTGTTCGGGAACACGAAGCGCAAAGCTCCGCAGTGTGCCGTTTATCTGGGGCGCGGTAGTCTGTCTCGACTCGTTTTCAAAGATGATCTGCGACGCCCTCAGTATTTCTTCCCGCCGGCGCTTTCTGAATTTTTCTCCCATGGTTCGCTCCCCTTAGAAACTAATTTATGGCTGCCGCGTTCCCAGGTAAATCAAAGTGGATTGCCCGCCAGGGATGCCTCACAAGATAAGGCGCGATAGAATCAGTGCTGCGAGGGTTGAAAACAGCGTCCCCCAAATAAGCTCGGCAAGGGTATGCCGCTTGAGCGTTATGGAGCTGATATAAATCGGTATCATCAGCAGAAAACCCAGGAGATACCAGGCGTTTAGCCGCAGCGCGAGAAGCATGACCGGGCCCGCGGTTCCGCAGGCATGCCCGCTGCCCTTTATTTTTAAGAAGCGGGTGAATACCGCGATCAGGACAGCGCTGATCACATAGCTGAGATAGGACAGCAGCTCCGTACTGCTTCCGTGTGAGAAAAGGCAAAATACTGTGCCCAATCCGTAACCGACGATGGACAGTAGAACGGCAAGTTTCCTCTGCTGCGGCCTCCCGCGCCGCTTGAGCGACGGGATCAGGCTGCACAGCGGATAGGCCAGTACGGGCAGCACACATAAAAACAGGAGTGCCGCGACGGCGTGTCCGGGGGGGTACTGATCCCAAAGAAGCAGGATCATCACGAGTGCCATAATTGGCGGCAGGGTTGCGATCCGAATCATTTTTGCAAATTTTGGATTCATCTTATCCTCTCCAGAGAGGAGGCGGCAGCGATGACCGCCGCGTCCTGTTTAAATTGGGTTACTGCTGCGGTTCCTTTTTTTATCGGCGGGTTTAAAAGCCTTGCTTCAGCTCCTCCGAGAGATCAAGTTGTTCCCACGGCATATCGAACGCATTCTCCCCAAAATGCCCGTAGCAGGCGAGCCGTCTGTAAATCGGGCGAAGCAGCCCGAACCGACCGATGATGGCGGCGGAGCGCAGGTCGATATTTTTTTGGAGCCACTGCGTCAGCCGCTGGTCCGGGACGCGACCCGTTCCGAAGGTCTCAACCTCCACGGAGACCGGGTCGGCCAGACCTATCGCGTAGGCAAGCTGCACCTCGCACTGATCCGCCAGCCCCGCCGCGACAAAGTTTTTCGCCAGATACCGCGCCATGTACGCGCCGGTCCTGTCCACCTTGGAGGGGTCCTTTCCCGAAAACGCGCCCCCGCCGTGCCGGGAGGCGCCGCCGTAGGTGTCGGCGATGATTTTACGCCCCGTCAGGCCCGTATCGCCCGCCGGGCCGCCGATGACGAACCGCCCGGTCGGGTTGATATAGTACACCGTCTGTTCATCCGTCAGCTCCGGGGGCAGCGCGGCCTGTATCACCTGCTCGAGTATGACGTTACGCAGCTCGTCCATATCGGCTACCTCGCGGTGCTGGGCCGAGAGAATGACGGCGGAGATCCGCTTCGGTTTGCCCTGCGCGTATTCCACGGTGACCTGCGTTTTCCCGTCCGGCAGCAGCTCCGGGACGATGCCCTCCCGCCGCACGCGCTCCAGCCGCCGGGCGAGCCGGTTCGCCAGCGTGATCGGCAGCGGCATAAGGCACTCGGTATCCCCGCAGGCGTAGCCGAACATCATCCCCTGATCGCCCGCGCCGGAATCCATCGCCTCGCTCCGGCTGATGCCCCGGCTGATATCCGGGGACTGGTCATGGACGTCCACCCTTACTCTGCAGTGCTTTGCGTCAAACCCGGTGTGGGCCTGGGTGTACCCGATCTCTCTGACGACAGCCCGGACTATTTTCTCATAATCGGGTTTGAATCCGGAGGTAATTTCGCCCATGACATGGACCCGGTCGGTACAGGCCGTAACCTCGCAGGCGACCCGTGCGGTCGCTTCGTTTTCCAAAATGGAGTCCAGCACGGCGTCCGCGATCTGGTCGCAGATCTTGTCCGGGTGTCCCAACGTTACGGCCTCGGATGTTAAACATTTCGCCATATCGTTTTCCTCTTTCCCGGTTAATTCCCGCCTTTTCCGCGCTCCTGCCAGAGCCTGGCGGCAACCGGGGCCCATTTTTCCGCTTTGTCTTTGCACTTTCCGCAGTAGTCGCAGGCGTTTTCCGGGGCGATGACGTCTGTGGAATGCGCGCCGGAGCGCTCTACCAGCTCGGCGAGCCTGCCCGGGTTATCCAGTACCGGGCAGGGCCGCAGCATATTGCTGTTGAACGGCTGGTTTTCGTGGTAGGCCATGAACAGCGGTTTCCGGAACGCGTCTAAAAGCCTGTTGGTACGGATATTGGAGTCCGCGTAATGAATGAAGCCGCAGGGCTCGATATCGCCGTTGGCGTTGATGTGCAAAAAGCACCTGCCGCCGGCGATGCAGCCGCCCACAAACTCGCCATCGTTCCAGAAATCGATGGTAAACAGCGGTTTTGTCTCGCGGAACCCGCGGAGCTGGCGGTACATATATTCCCGCTGCTGCGCCGACGCCATCAGCTCGGGCACGGCGTCCTGTCCCACAGGCATATAGGTGAAGAACCAGCAGAACTTGGCGCCCCACTCCACCATGGCGTCGAAGTACGCCTCGCTCCCGATGAGCTCGGCGCTCTTGGAGGTGTAGCAGCAGGAGATGCCAAACAGCAGCTTTTTGCGCTTGAGCAGCTCCATGGCCGCCATCACCTGTTGGAAGGTGCCCTCGCCCCGGCGGAAATCGGTGTCCGTCTCAAAGCCCTCAACCGAGATCGCGGGGATAAAGTTGCCCACACGCAGCATGGCGTCGGCAAACACTTCGTCGATCAAGGTGCCGTTAGTGAACGCGAGGAACGTGCACTCCGGGTGCCGCTCACAGAGCGTGATGAGATCCGCCTTGCGCACGGTGGGTTCGCCGCCGGAGTACAAGTAGACGTAGCAGCCGAATTCCTCGCCTTGCTTGATGATATCGTCCAGCTCCTCCAGCGTCAGGTTGAGCTTGTGCCCGTATTCCGCCGCCCAGCAGCCGGTGCATTTGAGGTTGCAGGCACTGGTTGGGTCCATCAGGATCGTCCAGGGGATGTTGCAGCCGAAGCGCTCCGCATACTCCTTTTGGATGCGTGACCCGATCAGCGTTCCGTTGACCGCCGTCGTTTCGAAGAGCCTGCGCCGCTGATGGTCGTCAATGTCGCTCCACAGGCTGAGAATCAGCTTTCTCCAGTTGCCGTCCGGCGTCAGAAAGGCCTCCTTGATGATTCTCGCCTGTTTTGACACCGTGTCCGAGTCATCCACCTCCGCCAGCTTGTCAAGCAGCTTTGGGATGTTGTTTTCCGGGTCCCTGTCCACATAGTCGTACGCCTTCATTGCCGCCGTGCGCTTGAGCTTGTCTTTGAAATTCATGATGACCCTCCCGGTTTTTTTATTTGAGCATACAGTAGCAC
>JBLJBF010000136.1:0-17659 GCA_047637855.1 Pseudoflavonifractor sp.
ACCCTCGACCAGGAGCTGCTTACCGCCTATAAGGACGGAAAGCTCCTGGATCTGAGCCAGCGGGAGTACGAGCTGCTCAAGTTCCTGGCCCTTGAGCCGGGGAAGGTCTTCTCCCGTGAGGCGCTGATGGAGAACGTATGGAACTATGAGGGCTATGTGGGCGACGTCCGCGCTGTGGACGTCGCCGTCCGCCGTCTGCGCGAGAAGATCGAGGACGACCCCGCCTGCCCGGCGTTCATTGTGACGAGGAGAGGCCTGGGCTATCTGTTTCATGTGGAGCAGGATGGATAGCGGAGTACGCAGAACGATCTGAACGAAATACGGAAAGGAAAGGAGGAAAGCCCATGCTTCGCAGCCTGCACATGAAGCTGATGCTCATTATGGTGCTGCTCATCGTGTCCCTGATGACAGTGGTGGGCGCGTTCCTCATCAACTCGGTCTCCTCCTTTTACCTCCACGATTTCTACAAGCAGATGGCGCTGGTCTTCTCCCAGGGGAACGACCTGGCCCGCGACCTGCAGGCCCCGGCGGCCGAGGGGCAGAGCGACGAGGCGTTCATCCGGGGCCTGCTGGAGGCCTACGTGGGCGACATGGGGGTGGACCAGCGCAACCGCAACTACTACATTCTGGACGGGGAGACCGCCGAGTACCTGGCGGGCTCTGACGACGCGGGCGGCCCCACGCTGGAGCTCACCAACAACATCACCTATGCCATGAATCATCCGGGCGATAAGACCGGCGGCAACAAGAGCGACCCCTCCGCCGACTATATGGACGTGGCGGTCCCCTTCCAGCGGGGGGAAAGCCGCTATATCATCTACGTGCGGGACAACCGGGTCACCATGCGGGACTTGAACAGCGAGCTGTTCAAGCTGATCCTGGAGGCCTTGATTTTTGGCCTCATCATCTCGGTCTTTCTCTCCATCCTCCTGTCAAAGACCATGATCACCCCCATCGAGCGGCTGACCGCCGGGGCCGAGCGGATGGCCGAGGGGGACTTCTCCTATCAGATCGAGGTGGCCTCCCGGGACGAGATCGGCGTCCTCACCGGCGCCTTCAACAATATGGCCCGCCAGCTGCAGGACACCTTGCGGGAGGTGGGCAACGAGCGCAATAAGCTGGGCACCCTCTTTCTCCACATGACCGACGGCGTGGTGGCGTTCAACCGGGAGGGGGGGCTGGTGCAGTCCAACCCGGCCGCCGAGCGGATGCTGGGCCGCAGACTGGAGGCGGACAGCGAGGAGAGCGGGTACGATTCCCTCTTCGGCGATATCGCCACCCTGTCCGACGTTCTGGCGGTGCGGCAGCAGGGCCACCTGGGCGGCACCCGGGAGATCGGCGGGCGCATTCTGGAGCTGCTGCTGGCCCCCATCTCGGGGGAGACCGCCCTGGGCGTCATGGTGGTCATCCACGACGTGACCGAGCAGCGCCGCACCGAGGAGATGCGCCGGGAATTCGTGGCCAATGTCTCTCATGAGCTGCGCACCCCCCTCACCAATATCAGAAGCTATGCCGAGACGCTGGTGGACAACGCGCCCAACCTGCCGGCCGAGACCGAGAAGAACTTTCTGGGCGTCATCCTCAACGAGTCGGACCGGATGACCCGCATCGTGCAGGACCTGCTCACCCTCTCCCGGTTTGACAGCGGGCGCAGCGAGCTGCGGCTGGAGCGGTTTTCCTTCGAGGAGATCATCCGCGGCGTCTACGACGCCGTCTTGCTGGACGCCCGGCGGCACGGCCACAGCCTGCGTCTGGACCTGCCCGCCGGACTGCCCAATATCCGGGGGGACCGGGAGCGGCTGGTTCAGGTGATGATGAACGTGGTGGCCAACGCCATTAAGTACACCCCCGACGGCGGCAAAATCGAGATCTCGGCCGGGCAGGGGGGCGGGAACGTGTGGATGGAGGTGGCCGACAACGGCATCGGCATCCCGCCCGAGGACCGCTCCCGGATTTTCGAGCGGTTCTACCGGGTGGACAAGGCCCGCTCCCGGGAATCGGGCGGCACGGGGCTGGGGCTCTCCATCGCCAGAGAGATCGTGGAGGGGCATGAGGGGACCATTCGCCTGGTGGACAAGAAGGGGCCGGGGCTCACGGTGCGCATCGAGCTGAAGATTAAGGGGCCGGGCCATGGGAAATAAGGGGAAAAAGCGCCTTCTGGAGTGGGGCAAGAACCTGGCGATCGTACTCCTGACGGTCAGCGCCGCTTACCTTACCCTCCGCGGCCAGCTGGGGCAGAATCTGGCGCCGACGGGCTGGCTGAGCCATTTGACCGGTCTGCTGGGCGGCGGCCCCGCCGGCGTCTCCACCGACCAGGACGGGGGGCGCCCGGCCGAGCTGTGCCCCCTGCGCATGGCCGTCCACCTGCCGGGTCTGGGGACCTACGGCCTGCAATACGACGTTGCCGCAGTCGAGCGCCTCTCCAACAAGATGTTCGTCATTCTGGGCGAGGCGCTGGGCGGCGGGGAGAGCCCCGTCCAGACCACCGAGGCCGCCTGGCGCGCCGCCCTGACGGGCCAGTACAGCGTCTATTTCGACTTTCAGGGGGAGGTCCCCCTCTCGGTCCTGTACGCCTGGACCGAGGCCGGGCCGGGCAATGCCCTGATGGATGTGAGCGCACGGCGGCTTCTGCTGGCCGAGGACGGGACGGGGGAGATGACCCTCTACTATAGTAATGAAACGACGGGCCTGTATTATGCCTGCCGGACAGGGTCTGCCCTGAAAGGACATCTCCAGACCGCCGTGGCCCCCTACGCCGCCAATGTGAACGGCTTTACCTTCGCCTTCGAGCACAAGAGGGGGGAGGGGTACGGCAAGCTCGGCCCCTATGTGATGCTGGCCAAAACGGGCCAGCCCATGGAAAAGCCCGCCTACCGGGCGGCCAATCCCGTCAGCGGCGGCCAGAGCGACCAGGCCCGGATCGCCATGATCGAGGCCCTGGGCTTTCACCCCCAGGTCAACACCAGCTATGTGGCGGGCAGCAAGCAGGTGGTCAAGGAGGGGGTGGACGACACGCTGGTGGTCTACGACAGCGGCGTGGTGGAGTACCACAGCACCTCGGCCGACGACCCCAAATACCCCGTGGGGGACGGCGGGGACGGGCCCACCGCGCTGGATCTGGTAAAGGTCACCCAGCCTTTGGCCCAGCGGAGCGCGGGGGCCCTCGTGGGCGACGCCAGGACGGCGGGGATCTACCTCATGGGGATCACCGCCCTGTCGGGCGGCGGCTGGCAGGTGGACTACGGGTATCAGTTGGGCGGCGTGGCCGTCCGGCTGGGGGCCGAGGGGTACGCCGCCCGGTTCACCGTCCGGGACGGCCGGGTGAGCGACTTTTACCTCCTCCTGCGGGCCTATACCGCCACGGAGGAGTCGGTCGCCGTTTTGCCCGAGCTCCAGGCCGCAGCCGCCATGGGAGCCCTCAACGCCCCCGGGAAAGAGCTGTGCCTGGTCTATGAGGACAGCGGCACGGCCGAGACTGTCCGGCCCGTCTGGATCGCGGAGTAGCCCGGGCGGCCACGGGCCGCCCCTACAAATACCATACCACCCCCCCCGAAAGGAAAGCAGGGGCGACCTGCGCCCGCCCGCCCCGTGTCCCCGCCGTCCCCTTCGACTCTGTGAAAGGAGGATACCGATGGAATGGTCTAAGATAAAAAACATCATTATCCTCATTTTGCTGGCTATGAATGGCTTTCTCCTGGTGCAGACGGTCTATCGGGAGCAGCAGTCCCGGCAGTATTTAGAGGAGAGCCGTGCGGGCGCGGTAGAGGTGCTGCGTCGGCAGGGCTATGTGGTGGCCGACGGGGCGCTGCCCGGCGAACGGAGCCTGACCGCCTGCGGGGCCGAGCGCAGCCGGGAAAGCGAGGAGACGCTGGCCACCTATCTGCTGGGTTCCGCGCGCAAGACCGAGGATGGCGTTTTCACCGCCTACGCCGGCGAGCGGGGCGACGGCTGGTTTCGCAGCGACGGCAGCTTTGCCTTCACCTTTACGAGCGGGAGCTACTCCGCTCCGGGGGGCGAGGCGGCCTACGCGGTAAAGCTGCTCACCGGCGGGGGGTATCCCTGCGAGATCGTGGACGCCGGGCCGGAGACGGTCACGGTCCGCCAGACCTGGGAGGGGGTGCCCGTCTTTCCCTGCACGGCCGAGCTGACCTATCAGGACGGCGCGCTGACCGCCATCAAGGGCACCCGCCTCATCGGTCTCCCCGTGCGGGAGGGGGGCGGAGCGACCGGCATGGATGTGTCCACCGCCCTCATTCGCTTTATGGTCGGGATGCGGGAGGGCGGTCATGTCTTCACCAGAATTGAGGACCTCACCTCCGGATACCAGACCACCGGCTCCGGCCGGCGGATGGCGCTGGAGCCGGTTTGGCGGGTGACCACCGACGCGGGCGTCTTCTTTATGGACGGGGTCACCGGCGAGCTGAGTCTGACATAAAAGACGGCTCCCGGTCACGCCGGCCGACAGGAGAAGCCCCGCGGCGCTGTAATGTGGGGGCGGTGCTCAGACCTCCCGCGCGCATAAAAAAAGGATGGCCAACCGGCCATCCTTTTTTATGCGGTTACTCCACCACGACCAGGCGGACCTTGCCGCCCTGCTGGGGCGCCCTGTCGTAGTAGACGGTCAGGCTGCTGGAGTAGGCCAGGGCCTCGTCCAGAGAGGGGAACCACTGCTTGGTGAGCTTGTTGTAGCAGGCCACGTTGCCCGCAATGGGGAGGACCATGCTGCTGGTGGTGACGGTGCCGACCGGGGTGAACTTGTCGGCCCCGGCGTCGGTGTCGTACAGGTCGAAGGCCGAGCGGGGGACCTTGGTTACGGCCTTGAGCTCCACCCAGGCCGCCAGCTTATTGGTGCCGTCGATCCCCTCCAGAGAGGCGGCGACGCCTATGAGCTGCCCCTCCGTGATGTTGACTGCGCTGATGAGACGCGCGCTGGTTCCGGCGCTGCTCCTGACGCTGACGGTGGCATTCACCGTGGGCAGATCGGCGGTGCCGCCCGAAACGGTACCCAGCTCGGCCATGCCGTAGTCGTACCGGTCGCCGGTCACGTCGTCAAAGACGATGATGTTGACCCGGCCCGCGTAGTCCTTGCCCACGTAGGTGATATTGGCGGCGGGGACGGTGGTGCGGGTGAGGTGGGCGAAGGTGATCTCGATGGGTGCCCCCGTCCCCACCCGCTCGTAGAGGCGGACGTTCTCGGCCAGGGCCGCGCCGCCCAACGTGCGGGCGCTCACGTCCAGGCTGCCCGCCGCGCCGCTGGCGGCCAGACGGGTGAGATTGATCTGCCCGATCCTGGAGGAGGAGACCGTGACCAGCTGGCCCTGGAGTCTGGCCGCGCTGTACGCGGTGAGACCGGTCTCACCGCTGAAGGTCCGGGGCTGTCCCTGTTCGTTCAGAAGATCCAGGGAGGCGACGGTGGCCTCGGTGCCGCTGATCTTCGTCACAATACCCACGGCGGTGCTCTTGGCCTCGGCGGGGGTCACCGCCCCGGCCACCTGCCCGTCGGCGGTGAACAGAAGGGTGACCGTGTCGCCGATCTTAAAGCCCGCCAGGTTGTCCACCGCGCTGGGCATCACCTTGAACTCGGCGCCCAGAACCGTGACGGTGAGGGGGGTGACCGGACTGGGAGAGGCGTTTCCATACACGCCCGTGAGCCGCAGGTCGGAGACGTAGAGGGTCTTGGTGGCTCTGTCGTAGGTGCCCACGTCGTACTGCCGCACGTCGGCAAGGGTGGCGCTCAGGCCGTTTTTGACGACGCGGTAGCCCGTATCGCTTCCGACCAGCGAGGCGAAGGGGTTGCCGCCCGTGGCCTTGGCGACGGTGGCGGTCTCGGAGGTGTTGGCCGACGTGAGGAAGATGTACTCCAGTCTGCCGCTGGCGGCATAGCAGAGAACGGCTAATGTGGATGGCTTGATCTTGAGATATTCTTTCCCGTAGGTGCTGCCCGCGCTGTCCTTGCTGCCCCCGGTGTATCTGTAGACTGTGGTGTCCGGGGCGATGGCTACCCGCTCGCCGCCCGCGGCGGTAAAATAGGTGGCCTCAGCGGTGACAATGCTCACCGTCCTGGTGGTCCCGGCGGCAGAGGGCTGGATGGCGATAATCTTGCCGTCCCGGTCCAGCACCAGCTTGGCGCGTGTCCCGGTCAGGGCGGCGGGGAAGGGGGCGTGGCCGGTCTTGTAGGCAGTCTCGGCCCCGGTGGTGAGCACCGCGCCGGTGACGCCGTCGTCGGTAGTCGCATCCAGAGAGAGGATGACGGCCTCTTTCAGAATGCTGCCGCCCAGCGCAGCGGTCAGGTAGGGGTCCTTGCCGTCCTTCTTGGGGGTGAAGATCATCTGCTCGAAGAGAATGGCGGCCTGACCCCGCGTGATCCGGTCATTCGCGGACAGGACGAACCCCTTGGTGAGGCCGATGGACCTGGCCGTGGCCAGCGCGCCGTCATACCATGCGCCGCCGGAGGTCAGCTCGTTGGCGCCGTACCCCAGTACCCGCAGCAGAATGGTCACGGCCTCGGCGTAGGTGATGCGCGATTCCGGGTAAAATTTGCTGTCGCCCGCGCCCACCATCAGCATCCCGCCGCCCTCTCCGCCCACGGGGAGAGAGGCGGCCAGATTGATGTATCCCCTGGCCCAGTAGTCGCCCAGTACGTCCATGAAGATGGTGCGGTTTTTCTGGGCCTCGGACTTGGCGCCCAGACCCATGGTCTCTACCGCCATTTTGCAGAACTCGGCCCGCGTCAGGTTCCCGGCGGGATAAAAGTAGCCGTTGCCGCCGCCGTTGACGATGCCCAGCAGACGCAGAGTCTCGGTGGCCTGGGTCACGGCGGGGTCGGTCACATCCACAAAGGCACCCGAGGGCATAGCGGCCGCCGCGGGGAGGACCGGCAGCGCCGCCAGAAGTGCGGCCGCCAGAAGGGCCGCAAGCATACGTTTTAGTTTCATGGGATTCTCTCCTTTATAAGTCACGTTTCACACACGTTACGGGCGGGGTTTGACGCTTCTGTCACGCTGCAGCGGCTGCGCGACGGCGTATAGCTTCTCCGACTGCGCAAAAACGCGCCGGGGGCTGCGCCCCCTTTGCCTTTTCGCTCCGCTGCGTCGCTATCCGCCTGCTCCGCACGCCTCCGCGCTTCTTCCCTGTCACGCCTCGCACGCCTTGCGGGCGGGTCGATAAGCCGTACGACTGCGCCAAGACCCATCCGGCCCCTTTGGGGCCTTCTTGGGCTCTTGGCTGCGCTCCCGTCTTATCTCCCCTGATCGGCAGCTCGGCGCTTCTGCTGTCACGGTTCGCACCCTCCGCGACGGCGTATAGCTTCTCCGACTGCGCAAAAACGCGCCGGGGGCTGCGCCCCTTTTGCCTTTTCGCTCCGCTGCGTCGCTATCCACCTGCTCCCGGGTGCTCACCGCTTCTGTTTTATTCCGCGCGCAGAGCGTCCACGGGCTGGAGGCCGCTGGCCTTGATGGCGGGGTAGAGGCCGAAGATGATGCCCAGAGCCACCGAGATGAGGAAGGCCCCGACGGTGAGAATGGGGCTGGGGATCAGGATCGTGCCGAAGGACAGCTTGCCCACCAGCAGCGTACCCAGATACCCCACGCCGATGCCGAAGACACCGCCGATGCCGCAGATCATGGCGGCCTCGATGAGGAACTGGGCGATGATGCTCCGCCGCTCGGCGCCGATGGCCTTTCGGATGCCGATCTCCCGGGTCCGCTCGGTGACCGTGACCAGCATGATGTTCATGATGCCGATGCCGCCCACCAGCAGGCTGATGGCGGCGATACCACCGAGAAAGCGCTGCTGGATCTCGTTGGCCTCGTTGGTCTGGTTCTTCCAGGTATCCTGGGGATAGACCGAGAGACCGCCGTAGTTGGTGTTGATAATGCTGGAGAGAAAGCCCCTCAGGTTGGTGACGACTTCCTTGGTGGCGTCGGCCTCTTTGACCTTGACCACATACTCGTTGATGGGCTGGTTATCATTGAAGTAGCGGGTCATGGTGTGGGGCAGGAGGATCATGCGGTCCATCCGCTTGATCGAGTCCTCCATCCAGTAGGCGTCCTGAGAACTGCCCAGATCCAGTCCCGACGCCTTGCTCTGGTATACCCCCACCACCCGGAAGGGGCGGCCGTTGATGGTGATGGTTTTGCCCACGGGGTCGGCGAAGGAGAAGAGGAACTCGGCGGTGGCCGAGCCCAGGACGCAGACCTGGCTCAGCTTCTCAATCTCCAGATAACTCAGATCCCGGCCCTTGGAGATGGTATACCCGTTGCACAGGCCGAACTTGTCGTTGCCCAGATAGATCTGGGGGTAGTTGTCCTGATTGCTGCCGCCACCCCCGCCCATGCTGCTCATCGCCATCTTGCCCATGCCGTTGTTCTGGTTCTGGGACAGGGTCTTGGACTCGTACTTGATGGTGGGGCTTGAGTAGATGTACCCCATGGGGGAGACGCCGGCCACATTGTCCAGCTTGAGGCAGTAGTCGTACAGCTTCTTGCCCACGTTGTTGTTGGAGCGGCCCCATTCATAGGCCGAGACATTGATGATATTGGTGCCCATCTTTTCGTAGTAGGCGTTGATGGCCATATTCTGCCCTTGGGCGTAGGACACCAGCACCATCACGGCCGCCAGGCCGATGATGATGCCCAGCATGGTCAGCGCCGAACGGCCCTTGTTGGAGAAGATAGACTTGGCCGCCATTTTGATCGCCTGTGCTAAATTCATATCCCCGCCTCCTGTCTGCTGTCGTCGAAGATGATGCGCCCGTCGGAGATGCGCACCACCCGCCGCGCGGTGGCGGCAATGTTGGTGTCGTGCGTGATAAGGATGATGGTGGTACCCTCCTCGTTGAGCTGGTGGAGGATATCCAATACGTGGAGACCGGTCTTGGAGTCCAGCGCGCCAGTGGGCTCGTCGGCCATGATGATGGGGGGGCGGGTGGCGATGGCCCGGGCGATGGCGGTGCGCTGCTGCTGTCCGCCCGACATCTCGGCGGGCCTGTGCTTCCAGCGGTCCTCCATGGCTACCCGCCGGAGGGCCTCCATCACCATGTCCTCACGCTTACCCAGGGGAACGCCCTGGTAGATCAGGGGCAGCTCCACATTCTCATAGGCCGTGAGGGCCGGGATCAGGTTGTAGCCCTGAAAGATGAAACCGATCTCCTTGTTGCGGATGTGTGCGAGCTGCCGGTCGCTCCGCTCGGTGATGTCCACGCCGTCCAGCGTGTAGTCCCCGTAGGTGGGCAGGTCGAGACAGCCGAGGATGTTCATCAGGGTGGACTTGCCCGAGCCGGACTGCCCGATAATGGCCACGAACTCCCCACGGTCGATGGACAGGCTCACCCCGTCCAGGGCCCTGACCTCGCTCTCCAGGCCCTCATGATAAATTTTATAGAGGTCCTTAATGTCAATCAGCATGGCGTCACCCTAGCTCCATGCCTGTTCGACATAGTAGTTCACGAAGACGGTTTCGCCGCCGGTCAGGCCCTCGACGATCTCCACATTATAGTCGTCCGACAGGCCCGTCTTCACAGGTACGGCGTAGAACCCGTCGCTCTGGGCGGGATAGGCCGGAGGATTGTGGGGGTCGGAGGGGGGGATCTCCACGTCCACCGTGTTCTCGGGCCGGGTCTCGGCCTGGATGAAGACCACTGCCGAGGTGTTCCCGTCCTCGCCGGGGACGTACTTCACACTCTGCATGGGCACTACGATGCAGTTGTCCGACTGGCTGGTGACGAAGGAATAGTTGAGCCACATACCGGCGAAGAGGGTTCCGGAGGAGTTGTCTACCTCCAGCGTGACCGGATAGTTGGTCATGCCGCTGCCCATACTGTTGCCACTCAGGCTCATGTCGATCTTGGTGACGACGCCGGTGAACACGTTGCCGTTGTCCCAGGTGTTCAAGTTCACCGTCATGCCGGGCTTGACAAAGGAGATGTTGCGGTCGTCCACCGTGATCTGGACAATCATGGACGCGTCGTTGGAGATGGTGATGACGGTGTCGCCGCTCTTCACATCGGCCCCGGGGGACAGGGTGCAGGAGGTGACGGTGCCGTCGATGGGGGCCGTGGCGTTAAAATTCTCCAGGCCCTTCCTGGCCTCGGCCAGCTTCTCGTTGGCCGCGTCGATCTCGGTCTGCTTGGCCCGGATGCTGTCGTCCAGGGTCTCGGACGACAGGGTCAGCAGCACGTCCCCCGCCTTCACGTCCGCGTACTGCAGAAGGTTGGAGGACAGCAGCGGCCCACCGGCCTCGGTCACGAGCTTGCGGCTCTCATAATACTCGGTCTGGCCGTTCTGGTAGGGGTAGATGGGGGCGCCGTCGCTCCCGGCAAGGGAGGCGGTGGCGGACATTCCCGCGGCCAGGGTGCCGGGATTGGGAAAGGACACCACCACCTCAAAGTGGTCGGCCCCCTCGGGCGTGATGTAATGGACCCTGTGGATGGCGTCCACCGTGCCGGTGAAGCTGCGCATCACCGCCGGAATGGACACGTCCACCGTCTGGCCCGCGTAGATGGCGCCGTCGTAGGCATAGCTGAAATAGAGGGAGAGCTTGAGCTTCCTGTCGTTGACCAGCGTGGCGACTGCCGAGTTCTCCGCGATCATGTTGCCCTGCGTGAACTGGCTCACCTCGGCGAGCTTTCCGGCAAAGGGCGCGCGCACCGTCAGGTTGGAGACCTGCTTATGAAGCGCGTCCAAATCCTTTAGGAGATTGGCCACCCGCTCCTGAGCCGCCTTGACCGCGTCCTCGGCGGCCTGGCTGCGGATCACGTAGAGGGGTTGTCCGGCGAACACCTTGTCGCCCACGTTTACCAGCACCTCCTCCACCGTGCCGCCCTGGGTCAGCGCGATGGCGGCCGACTCCTTCGCCATGGCGTTGCCGCTGCCCTGCACCATGCTCTGGATGCTGGAGTATTTGGCTGTGTCCGTCTGCATCTGGCTGTTCACGGTCTCCTTTTTGGTCAGAAAACCGTAGAGAAAATACCCGCCCACGCCCAGAGCGGCCAGAACCACCACAGCGATGATGGTGTTGCGGATGGTTTTTTTCTTCTTCCTTTTTTTTGCGATCGACTTCGGGGCGGCGGGTGCGCTCGGCGTCGTCTCCACAACAGGGGTTTCCAGTTCAGCCATATTTTGATTCCTCCTATGCTTGTTTCCCACCTATTCTATCGGGGATAAAGTGGGAACACAACAACAAACAGGTAACAAATTCTTAAAGTTACCTTAAGGTTGCCTTGTGTTATTTAGACGACGCCAGGCGGAAAAAGGTTTCCAGCTCCACCCAGTTTTGCAGCGCTCCGCTTAAAAAAACAGGCCGGCCGAATAAAAAGAAGAAAGTTCGGGTATAGTGAGGATACGGCCCGAAGCCGCCGGCTGGCGGGCGGAAAGCGGCAGAAAAAATGAAAAAAAGCGCCTATCCGCGCAGAACATAAAATTGCTTTGATTTTGCAAAATTTTATGGTATAATAGCGGAGTATAAAGTAGAATGTTATGTCTGCGCCCAGGCGCGGGACATGGTTCATACATGGCAGAGCTTGCCTAGAGATAGAAAGGCCCGGCGCAGCCGCGGCTTGATGCCCCGGGAGGAGTGCGCCCGGAGGGAAGGTAGAAGGTGTCGGATTGACAAAGTATGTGATAACTGGCGGGAGACCGCTTCACGGTGAAATTGAGATCAGCGGCGCGAAGAACGCGGCCTTGGCCATCATCCCCGCGGCTTTGCTGGTAGACGGCGCGTGCCGCATTGAAAATATTCCCCAGATCGGCGACGTAACCATGATTTTGACCATATTGCAGGAGCTGGGGGCCGACGTGCGCACGGTGAACCGCACCACTGTGGACGTGGACTGCTCCCGTATCCGCAACGCCAGGGTGCCCCACGAGCTGGCGCGGAAGATCCGGGCCTCCTACTACCTGGTGGGCGCGCTGCTGGGGCGGTTCGGCTCGGCCCAGGTGCCCCTGCCCGGCGGGTGCGATCTCGGCGGCCGGCCCATTGACCAGCACATCAAGGGCTTTGTGGCCATGGGCGCAGAGGTGGACGTGCGCGGCGGGTATATCAACGCCCAGGTCAAAGAGGGCAAGCTGACCGGCGCCCAGGTGTATATGGACATCGTCTCGGTGGGCGCTACCATGAACGTGATGCTGGCCGCGGCCCTCGCCAAGGGGACCACGGTGATCGAGAACGCCGCCAAGGAGCCCCATGTGGTGGACGTGGCCAACTTCCTCAACTCGATGGGGGCCGACATCATGGGCGCGGGCACCGATGTCATCAAGGTCCGGGGCGTGGAGCGCCTGTCGGGCGGGACCTACTCCATCATCCCCGACCAGATCGAGGCGGGCACCTACATGGCCGCCGTCGCCGCCGCGGGCGGAGAGGTTTTGATCAAAAACGTGATCCCCAAGCATTTGGAGTGCATCACCGCCAAATTCCTGGAGATGGGCGTGAGCGTGGAGGAGCTGGACGACGCGGTGTTGGTACGCCGGAGCAAGCCTTTGGTGCGCACCAACGTGAAGACCCTGCCTTACCCCGGCTTTCCCACCGATATGCAGCCCCAGATTGCCGCCGTGCTCTGCCTGGCGGAGGGCACCAGCGTGCTCACCGAGGGCGTATGGGACAGCCGTTACCGCTATGTGGACGAGTTCCGCCGCATGGGCGCGCAGATTCAGGTGGACGGCAAGGTGGCTGTCGTCGAGGGCGTGCCCCATCTGACGGGGGCACCGGTCCGCGCCTGCGACCTGCGGGCGGGAGCCGCTATGGTCATCGCCGGCCTCGCCGCCTGCGGGGAGACCGAGATCGACTGCGTCCATCACATTGAGCGCGGGTACGAGGATATCGTGCGCAAGCTCTC
Source organism: Pseudoflavonifractor sp. (assembly GCA_047637855.1). GTDB lineage: Bacteria > Bacillota > Clostridia > Oscillospirales > Oscillospiraceae > Pseudoflavonifractor. The sequence continues at coordinate 12,830 of JBLJBF010000136.1, forward strand.
GGGCGTGGGCGCCGCCATCCGCGTGGTGGTGCTGCCCGACGAGGAGCAGAAGCTGCAAATGGCATAGTGCGAAAGAGGGCGGCGGCGGATTGCCGCCGCCCTTGATTGTCATATACCTCCCAGCCTGAGGGCTCGGAGGGAAAGATAGTGTGAAAGGAAACCGTCAGGGTTTCCTTTCACGTGCAGGAAAACCACTTTTTGAAACTTCTTACGGTGTTTCAAAAAGTGCTCACATCCTGTCAAATAAGTCCTGCGGGACTTATTTGACAGGATGTGAGCGGCGGCGGATTGCCGCCGCCCTATGATTTTACATACTGGAGGGCCTTCCCTTGTTTGAAGTCTGTACTCTGGCCAGCGGCTCGTCGGGCAACTGCCTGCTGATGACCGACGGGCACACCCATATTCTGGTGGACGCGGGGATCTCGGCACGGCGCATCTGCAAGGCCCTGCGGGAGCTGGGCATAGAGCCGGGCGACCTTGCGGGTATTCTGGTGACCCACGAGCACAGCGACCATATCGCGGGCATCGCCACACTGACCAAGCAGCTGGCACTGCCCGTCTACGCGAGCCACGCCGCCGGGCGGCAACTCGCCTATCGCATCGCCTTTCTGGACGAGTGCCTCCACACCTTCTCCCCCGGGGAGGGCTTTGAGGTGGGGCGGTTCGCCGTGGAGAGCTTTCCCACCCAGCACGACACCGAGCAGAGCGTGGGCTATGCCGTCACGAGCGGGGGCCTCAGGGCTGCCGTCGCCACCGACCTGGGCGAGGTGACCGACGCGGTGCGCCGCGGTGTCCGGGGGGCCCATCTGCTGGTGTGCGAGACCAATCACGACGTGGAGATGGTGCGCTCCGGCCCCTATCCCTACTATTTGCAGGAGCGTATTCTGGGCGGGCACGGCCACCTGTGCAATGAAGACGGCGCGGCCCTGGCCCTGCTGGCGGCAGAGGAGGGGGCGAGCACGGTGGTGCTGGCCCATCTGTCGGCTGAGAACAACACCCCGGCCAGGGCCTACCACGCGGTAAAGACCCGGCTGGAGGCCGCGGGGGTGGACACCGGGCGGGACGTGCTGGTAGAGGTTGCCCCGCGCAGCGAGACCGGGAGAAGCTACCGGGTGGGTGAGCATGCTCACGCGTTGGCTCCGCTTCCGGTCACGCCCTGAGAGGAGGCGCGGCCATGCTCGGCGTACAGGTCATCTGCGTGGGCAAGCTGAAGGAAAAATTCTACGCCGACGCGGCGGCTGAATACGCCAAGCGGCTGGGCGGATACTGCAAATTCTCGCTCACAGAGCTGCCCGAGGAGCGCCTTGGCGAGCACCCCTCCGCCGCCCAGATCGAGGCCGCCCTGGCCAAGGAGGGGGCGGCGGTCCTGGCAAGGCTCCCCAAGGGGGGCGCGGTGACCGCCCTGTGCGTGGAGGGAAAGGAGCTGTCCAGCGAGGCCCTGGCCGAAAAGCTGACCGCCTGGGCTGGGCAGGGGAGAAGCCAGATGGTCTTTCTCATCGGCTCCTCCTACGGGCTGCACCCCGAGGTGAAGGCCGCGGCGGATTTTCAGCTGTCAATGTCTCAAATGACCTTTCCCCATCACCTCGCCCGTGTTATGCTATTGGAGCAGATCTACCGGGCGTTTAAAATCACCGAGGGCTCCGCCTATCATAAATGACGGCCCTGGAGAGGAGCGCAGACATGGAAGAGGCCAGCTGGCCCGTACTGCCCGACGGGGAGCCGGAGGCTCCCGCACTGCTGGAGACCGACGCGGATTTCGCCGGTTTTTCCGGCATCACGATCTCCCTGCTGGAATCCTGCGGGATTCCGGTGCTGACCAATCTGGGGTCCACCGGCCTGGTAAACCGGGTCTACAGCGGCTTCGCTCTGGACGGCGTGTCCCTGTGGGTGCCGGAGAGCCGGCTGGAGGAGGCAAAGGCGATTTTACTTGCCCCGCCCGAGGGCGGAGAGAATGACGAGGAGGAACGGGTATGAATTACAAGGAAGTCTATGAAAAATGGTTAGGCAGCCCTGCGTTGAGCCCGGAGGAGAAGGCCGAGCTGACCGCCATCGCCGGGGACGAGAAGGAGATCGAGAGCCGGTTCTTCGCCCCTTTGGAGTTCGGCACCGCCGGGCTGCGGGGGACCATGTGCGTGGGCCTGCACCAGATGAATATCCATGTCATCCGCCACGCGACCCAGGCCTTCGCGGAGGTCATCCTGGCCGAGGGCGGGGACGCCGCGAAGCGGGGGGTCGCCCTGTGCTACGACTGCCGCAACCACTCCCAGGAGTTTGCCAGGGAGGCCGCCTGCGTCATGGCGGGCAACGGCATTCACGTGCGGATTTTCGAGAGCCTGCGGCCCACGCCGGAGCTCTCCTTCGCCGTGCGGGAGTACGGCTGCATCGCGGGGGTCAACGTCACCGCCAGCCACAACCCCAAGGAGTATAACGGCTACAAGGTGTACTGGGAGGACGGTGCCCAGCTGCCCCCCCACCACGCCGACGCCATTGCCAAAAAGATGGAGGAGCTGGACATTTTCGACTCCATCAGGCGCATGGACTATGACGAGGCCGTCAAGAGCGGCATGGTCACCGTCATGGGGGAGGAGACCGACGAGAAATTCCTCGCCAATGTCATGGCCCAGGCAAACGATCCCGCCGCGATCGCCGCGGTGGCCGACACCTTCAAGATGGTGTACACCCCCTTCCACGGCACGGGCTACAAGCTCATCCCGGAGGTGCTCAGGCGCCTGGGGGTCAAGCACGTGCTGTGCGTGCCCGAGCAGATGGTGGTGGACGGGAACTTCCCCACCGTCGCCTCCCCCAACCCGGAGAACCCGGAGAGCTTTGCTTTGGCGGTGGCGCTGGCGAAGCGGGAGGGGGCGGACTTTATTCTGGGCTCCGACCCCGACGCCGACCGGGTGGGTATCATGGTGCGCGACCACGAAGGTGAGTTTATCACCATCTCGGGCAATCAGACCGGGGTGCTGGCCCTCGACTACCTCATCGGCGCCCGCAGGCGGGCGGGCAAGCTGCCTGAGAACGCCGTAGTCCTCAAGACCATCGTCACCACCGAGATGGCCCGGAAGGTGGCCCAGGCCAACGGCGTGACCTGCTACGACACCTTTACCGGCTTTAAATTCATGGCAGAGAAGAAAAACGCCCTGGAGAGCGCCGGGGCGGGCAAGGTCATCTTCTCCTACGAGGAGAGCTACGGGTACATGATCGGCGACTACGTGCGGGACAAGGACGCCGTCACCGCCGCGCTGGTGATGACCGAGATGGCGGCCTGGTACGCCTCCCAGGGCAAGACGCTGTACGACGCCCTCCAGGACCTCTACAGGAAGTACGGCTACTACGGCGAGCGCACCCTCAACCTGGTGATGCCCGGGCTGGACGGCCTGGCCAGGATGAAGAAGCTGATGGAGGACCTGCGGGACAGACCCCTCACCGAGATCGCCGGGGTGGCCGTCGCCGGGCGCAAGGACTATGCCGACGGCACCGATACCGACGTGGCGACGGGCAAGGTGGAGGAGATGGAGCTTAAAGGCTCCAACGTGCTCAAATACAAGCTGGCCGACGGCACCGACCTGGTGGTGCGCCCCTCGGGCACCGAGCCCAAGGTAAAGGTCTACATCCTCGCCAGCGGCGCGGACAGGGCCGAATGCGACGGGAAGGTGGCCAAGTACGCCGCCTGGGCCGAGGGCCTGAGCAAGTAAAAACGAGACAGAGCGGCGGGAGACCCCCGCGCCGGTTCCGATGAGGAGCCGGCGCGGGGGTTTTTGCATGCCTATTCGCCCGGACAGACAAAAGGCCGTTGTTTTGCACAAAAATAAAAATCTTTTTACTGCGTGTACGAAAGCCTGCAATTCCCGGGGGGTGTTTTCGGCAGGGTATGAGGTGATGAGTTTGGACAAGAGAGCGCGGATGGAGGAGCTGGCGCGGCGGCTGCGGGGGCTGGCCGACGCCCGGGTGAACGACGCGGTGAAGCTGGCCTTCCTGGAAAAAGAGCGGGTGGACGAGATCGACGCGCTGGACCTGACGGCCCTGACCGAGTTTAAGCGGGGGGCCAACGGGGGCGTAGAGCTGGGGCTTATTGACCGGATGGAGGTGCTGGAGCGGATGGCCGCCCTGTTGGGGGGAGCCGAAGAGCGGGCCGAGGCCCTGCTGCTGGCAATGGGCCGGGGGGAGGAGGACGAGTGAAGGTCGTGCGGTACTCCCCCAAGCAGCGGCGGGTACTTCGGTGGTGGCACGACGAGACCGACCGAAAGCGGGACGCCATCATCTGTGACGGCGCGGTACGCAGCGGGAAGACCCTGTGCATGGGGGTATCCTTCTTTCCCTGGGCCATGGCCAGCTTTGACGGGGAAAAGTTCGGCCTGTGCGGGAAGACCATCGTATCCCTGCGGCGCAACCTGTGGAGCGAGGTGCGGGCGCGGCTGGGGGAGATGGGGTTTACCTGTGAGGAGAAGCTGTCCCAAAATCTAGCGCGGGTACGGCTGGGGAAGCGGGAAAATACCTTCTACCTCTTTGGCGGCAAGGACGAGGGGAGCGCGGCGCTCATCCAGGGGGTGACGCTGGCGGGGGTGCTGCTGGACGAGGCGGCGCTGATGCCGCGGTCCTTCGTGGAGCAGGCCTGCGCCCGGTGCTCGGTCAGCGGGGCGCGGCTGTGGTTCAACTGCAACCCGGAGGGGCCGGAGCATTGGTTCTACAAGGAGTGGATCGAGCGGACGCGAGAGCGCAACGCGCTGTACCTCCACTTCGAGATGGAGGACAACCCGGGGCTTTCAAAGCGGGTGCTGGAGCGGTACAAAAAGCGGTTTTCGGGGGCCTTTTACAGGCGGTTTATTC
>JBLJBF010000137.1:0-2256 GCA_047637855.1 Pseudoflavonifractor sp.
GAGTTCACCCTCCTCAGCGACGGCAGCGGCAGGGTGGACGAGATTTTGCCCCGGCGCAACAGGTTTCAGCGTCCGGCGGTGGCCAACATCGACCAAATGGTCATCATAGCCTCGGGAGCCGTTCCGGTGACCGATCCGTATCTCATCGATCGTATGGCCTCCATCGCTGCGTGGAAGGGCTGCGAGTGTGTCGTCTGCATCAACAAATGCGACTTAGACGGAGCCGACGACCTCTATACCCTTTATCATGATGCCGGATTTCCCACCTTCCGGGTAAGCGCTGAGACGGGGGAGGGGATGGACGCCCTCTATACTGCCATTGCCGGAAAGGTATCTGCCTTTACGGGAAATTCCGGCGTGGGAAAGTCCAGCATTCTCAACCGGCTGGAGCCCGGCTTCCGCCTGCGGGTGGGAGAGGTCAGCGACAAGCTGGGCCGGGGCCGCCACACCACCCGCCATGTGGAGCTTTTCCGCCTGGGAAACGGCGCCATCGTGGCCGACACCCCCGGCTTTTCCTCCTTCGATACCGAGGCCTTGGAGGGCTGCGGCAAGGAGGAGCTGGCCTCCACCTTCCGGGAATTTGCCCCCTATCTGGACGGCTGCCGCTTTGTGGGCTGCGCCCATGTAAAAGAAAAGGGCTGCGCCGTATTGGCCGCTTTGGCCGAGGGGCGTATCCATCCCAGCCGCCACGAGAGCTATGTACGTCTCTATGGGCAATGCGCCCAGCGTAACCCCTGGGAAGACAAATGAACAATCACACACCGCCTTCTTCCGCGTATACTGGTTTAGACACCAGGAAACAGGAAGGAGGCGGCATTTTTATGCGCTTACCCGAGAAAAAAACCATTTGGACGGCGGCTGCCTGCGCCGCCGGGGCAGCCCTGCTTTTCATCCCAGGCAGTATTCCGATGCTGGCGGCGGGCGCGGCTCTGGGCTACTGGGGACGCGGCAGGCTGGAGCGCTATCTTCAAGACTGAGTAGGAGGTCATTTTTATGAAAATCATTGTGGTCAAGTCCCCCAAATCCCTCCGCGGCATTCTGCGCCTTATTTTCAAACTTCGCTGAGCCGAGCTGTCATATCGTCCCACCCTTGTACATATAGTCTTGTAGCATGAAAAGGGCGCAAGCCTGTACAAGGAGTGGAACAATATGGAGCTTGAACTCACACGCACCCAATTGGCCTGTTATGATACGGTTCTGGACACTACCGTCACCCACGAGGAGACCATGGAGATGATCGTCCCCGACGCCTGTCCCGATATCCTGCGCATCGTAGAAACCGAAGGCGTCGTCTGCCTCAAGAGCAAGGAGGCCAAGGAGGGGCGGGTAGAGGTCTCGGGCACCGCCCGCTGCGCCGTGCTCTACCTCCCCGACGGAGAGGAGGGCATCCGCCGCATCGAGGTCAGCATCCCCTTCTTCTCCACCGCCGACGGCGCGGGTATCTCCTCCGCCTGCACCGTGGTGGCCTGTCCCAGGGTCCTCTCGGCTGATACCAGGGCCATCAATCCCCGCAAGGTTCTGGTACGCGTCAATCTGGCCATTTCAGTTAAGGTATTCTGTCCCTCCTCCGCGCTTCTGAGCACCGGGGCCGAGAGCAACTGCCCAGGGGGCGTGGAGCAGCTCAAGGAAAACCACAGGGCCAATATGGTCACCTGCGTGAAGGAAAAGCCCTTCAGCTTTACAGATGACCTGTCCATCTCTGGCAGCCGGCCCGAGGCCGCCGAGCTCCTGCGCTGTCGCGCCGTTCTCAACTGCACCGAGTCCAAGATCATCGGCAATAAGCTCATCTTCAAGGGCGAGGCGGCTCTGCGTATCTGCTACCGCGCCGTGGATTGCACACTCTGCACCGCAGACTTCGAGCTCCCGTTCTCTCAGATCATGGAGACCGACCGGGTGGAGGAGGAGGCAGTCTGCGTCCTGGACGTCCAGCTCACCGACCTTTGCTGCACGTTGGCGGCGGGAGATGGGCGCACCATATCGGTCACAATGGGAATGCTCGCTCAGGCTGTCGTTCGCGAGGAGCGGAATATGGAGCTGCTCACCGACATTTACAGCACGGCCTGCAATCTCTCCGCCGAGCTCCAGTCCCACGCGCTCAACGATATGGTGGAGCAGAATACCCGCCGCCAGACCAGCCGGGAGATCATCGAGGTGGGCAACATGGCCCGTAACGCCGTCGATGCCTCGGTCAACGTGGGCGCGGTGAAGCAGAGCAGGGAGGGAGGGCGCATGGTCTTTACGGCTGAGGCCATGGTC
>JBLJBF010000138.1:0-11358 GCA_047637855.1 Pseudoflavonifractor sp.
GGCGGTTCTGACAGCGGCGGCGGCAGCGCCTCAAATGACAACGGCAGCCCTGTCATTGTCACTCTACCCGCATCGGACAAGCCGAATTCACCCACGCAGGGGGAAATCAAGGTTCCCGGCACAGTGGACGGCAAGGGCAGTGTCACAGTGAGCCTTACCGACAAGGCGGTGACCAATGCCTTTGACAAGGCACTGGCTGAGGCCAGGAAAAATGGTGCGGAACAAAACGGCATCACGGTGGTCTTCCGTGTGGACGCCGGCAGCAAGACCGGCTCTCATGTCACGGTCAATCTGCCAAAGGCCGTGCAGGACACCATCCTTGCAAAGAAAATCGTGAGCGTTATTGTAGCGTTGGACAATCCCGACATCAGAGTGGGCATGGATTTGGCGGCTGTAAAGGAAATCAACAGACAGGCAAAATCGGATGTAAATATCACCGCCACCCCCACGGACAGCGGTAAGCTGACGGCCGAGGCGAGAAAGGCGATTGGGAGCCGTCCGGTATTTGACCTCGAGGTGAACTACGGCAACAGCCAGGCGGTCAGCAGCTTCGGCGCAGGCAGCGTATCGGTAACCATCCCGTATACGCTCGGCGCAAATGAGATGGCGGAGAAGGTACGGGCTGTGTATGTAGACAGCAAGGGCAAGGCGCATTGGCTGGTAAACTCGGTCTATGACAGTGTGGAAAAGGTATTGCATTTCAGCACCTCTCATTTTTCTACCTACGGCATCGGCTATAGAGAGACCAACACCGCATTTGCGGACATTGCAGGCCATTGGGCAACGGGAGATATTGAGTTTGCGGCAAGCCGTGAACTGTTCAGCGGCACGTCCGAGACCCAGTTCAGCCCCAATACCCCCATGACAAGAGGAATGTTCGTCACAGCGCTGGGGAGGCTCGCAAACGCCGACGTGAGTGGTTACGCAAAGAGCAGCTTCAGCGATGTGGAAGACGACGCCTGCTGTATGGGCTACATTGAGTGGGCGAGCAAAAACAACATCGTAAACGGGGTTGGCAATGGAAGGTTTGCCCCGGGTCAGTCCATTACCCGTGAGCAGATGGCGGTCATTATGAGCAACTATGCCAAGACCGCCGGCTTCACGCTGCCGAAGGTTCATATCGAAAATATCTTTGCAGATAACGCAAAAATCAGCACCTACGCCAAGGAAGCTGTGGAGCGGATGCAAATGGCGGGCGTGATCAGCGGCAAAAACGGAAACCTCTATGACGCGCAGGGTACGGCCACAAGAGCCGAGGGGGCCGCGGTGCTGCGCCGCTTTGTGGAGCTGGCAATTTCCGGCGACAGGCTGCAGGGCTGGTCCATGAACGATTCCGGCAAATGGATGTACTTCCAGGAGGGCAAACCGCTCACCGGCAAGCAGGACATCGACGGGGCGGCCTATCTCTTTGACCAGTATGGCGTGACAGCGGATGTGCCGAAGAATTTGCGGTACACCACCTACACGGTACAGGACGGCGATGGCTTCTGGAGCATATCCCACAAGCTGGGCTGCCCTATGAGCGAGCTAGAGCGACTGAACAACAAGAGCCGGTTTTCTCTTATCCTCTCCGGCGATGTACTCAGAGTACCGGAGAAGTAAAACAACAAATCAACAGAGCCCTGGGCGACCCCGGCCAAAGCAGGGGACGCCCAGGGTCTAAGGCATCTAAGGACACTACGATAGTCTGGCCGCCGACAGTTAAGCAAAGCCTGCCCTTCATGCTCGGAGGGCAGGCTTTCGCGGCTTTCGGTATGGCTTGGCGAGAAAAGAAGAAGCTGGTTGAACGCGGCCCGCGTCAGTGAGGACAGTCTCCACATAAAGCGCGGGAAGGGCGGGCGCTAAAGACCGAGAGAAACGACGAAAACCGGGCGACGCAGTACACAAGGGAAACTTCCACACAACTCCAAGCGACTCAATAATCTGTAATCATCTTCTGAATTATCTATATATTTATAGATACGAGTGAAGTCCGTACAGAAAATTAGTAAATTGGAGTTTGATCATAATGAAAAAAGTGCGATGCTATTTTACAATTTGCAACTTTCAGGAGGCCGCCCCTACCCTGCAGGAGAAAATGCGCCTCGCGCTCCAGAGTGCGGTAAAGGAGCGTGAGGCGGCATGGGCGCCCCGAAAGTAGCGCTATATCTGCGCCTGTCACGGGAGGACGGGGATTCCGAAGTCGAATCTCAGAGCATCACGAACCAGCGAGACTTTCTCGTTCGGTATGTGGAGCAAAGAGGCTGGCTTGTCACAGACATCTACATAGACGACGGCTATACCGGCACAAATTTCGATCGCCCCGCGTTTCAGCGGCTTCTGCGGGACATCGAGGATAAGAAGATCGACACCGTGATTACCAAAGACCTGTCCCGGCTGGGGAGAGACCAGATCAATACCATGTATTACTACCAGATCTATTTTCCGCAAAAACAGGTCCGCTATATCGCGGTGAATGAGGGTATAGACACCGGCGCGAAGAATAACAACGATATGGCGCTCCCGTTTATGGCGGCGGCCAACGACTTCTATGCGGCGGACATCTCCCGAAAGGTGCGCACCGCATTGGACACGCGAAAGAATAACGGCTATTTCATCGGGTCTCAAGCCCCGTTCGGTTATCAGAAGGACCCCCAGCAAAAGGGCCGGCTGATTCCTGACCCGGAGACGGCGGGCATCGTACAGCTGGTATTCCAGACCTATCTCTCCTGCGGCGGCGTGATCGGAACGGCAAAGAGCCTGACCGAAAGGGGCGTGCCGACGCCATCGGAGTGCAAACAGACGGCCCCGACCCAGATAAGATTTGCCGGAGTGTGGAGCGGTGCCATTGTACGGCGGATTCTGACGAACCCCACCTACACCGGGAATTTGACCCAAAACCGAAGCAAGAAAATAGGGTACAAGGTGGACAAGAAAAGGAACCTGCCCCAAGAGGAATGGGTGACCGTGGAAAATACCCACGAGGCCATTATCTCGCCGGAGCTGTTCGCGCAAGCGCGGGAGATGCTTGCAGTACGCGGCTATCTCCCACAGGCCGGGGAGGGGCATTTGCTGACAGGCCTTGCGTTCTGCGGCGACTGCGGGGCGCCCATGACCTACCTGCGGGAGAGCGATACGCGTACCTACATGGTCTGCCAGGGCTATCGCAGGGGCGGGAGACTGAGCCTCTGTACCGGCCACTACATGAGAGAGGACTTTGTCATTGAAACCATCCGCCAACAGCTGCAGCTCCTGGCGCGGCAATTGGACGCCGAGGGACTTGGGAAGTCGGTCACATGGAACGAGGGACAGCGGCAGACAAGGCGGCAGCTTGACTCGGTCCTGCGAAAGCTGGAGGCAAACAAAAAGGTGGCCCAGAGCCTCTACCGGGATAAAGTGGTGGGGACCGTCACAGAGCAGGAATTTCAGGAGTTATTTCAAGCGGCCCGGTCGGAGCGGGAGCGCCTGGAACGGACGGGGAGAGACCTGACCGCCTACTTGGAGCGGGAGGACATGCAGGAGCAGCTCTGGCAGCAGCTCAAGGCGATGATCCAGTTTGAGACCCTTGACCGCAAAATGCTGACCGCGCTGGTGGAAAGGGTTCTCATTCATGAAAATAAGCAGATAGAGATTAAGTTCAAATTCCGCAGGCCTGAGTGGGGATGAAAATTCTTGCTAAGGCTATTTTTATGCCCGGATGCGCCTTCGGCCCTCCACAAAAACTGAAGAGCCGAAGGGGGACAGGGAAAGCTGAGCTGGGTTTTATTTTTTACAAATAGATAACATACAAGTGAGGGAATGTACACTGGTGCATTACCTTGCCACCATTATTTAAAGATAAGTATGGAAAACACCAAAGCTAATCATTATAGATATTAGTAATTATTTATAGAAAATAGCACCTATATATAATACATAAGATAGGGAAATTGGTATGAATAGCAAGACTCGACTTGTAGTCTGCATGACCCGGAAAGAAAGCCAAGGGTTGGAAAGCCAAGCGAAAAGGGCGGGCATGAACCGCAGCCAATATACCAGGAGCAAACTGTTAGAAGAACCGGCGCGAGAGGACAATGTTTTCAGGCAGAAAACGATGTCGTATCTATGTCATTTGCTTAAAGAATTAGAAATAGGGGACCATAACCCCAATATTATAAAGGAGCTTTCAGGGATATGCCACTCATTGAAATGATTAACAACTCATATAGCAATAAAAGTGCGCTCCATAATGTGCTTAGTTACATCATAAGAAATGCGTTTATCTATGGTGGCCTTGCTGTCGATCCCGATTATGCGGAGTTCCAAATGCAGTTGGTAAAAGAACTTTTCTACAAGAGTGACCCTCACTCTTATTCCTTTTGGAATCAAGGCGCTGCTTCCCCGTGCAGGATTTCTTCATCATAGGCCCGGCGGATGTTGCCCAGAAGGACCACCAGGTGCATGAGCATATAGCCCTGCTCCCATTCGGGGAGGGCGGCCACATAGCGTTCGATCTCGTCGGCGATCAGACCGGCGTTTTCATAATCGTATTGATCTGCAATCTCATCATAAATAAGCGAGTCAACCGGAGCAATAGCCTCCCCGGTCTCCAGGCGGTGGAGGGCCATGCAGAAGTGGGTAAAGAAAGCGGAGGCGTTCTCCTCCTTCAGCTCTATGCCGTAGCGCCGGAGGAAAAGGTTCCGCAGGGCGTTCGCCGTACGGATATGCTCGTCGGAAAGAAGGCCCGCCTGATTGAGGATCTGGAGGCGCAGGTCTAAAGCATCCATGGATAGAAACTCCTTATCGTGAAAGGTCTGAGAGAAAGCTGCTTCCGTTTTCGGGGGCGGGGGTGCCAAAATAGTCGGCCACAGAAGCTCCCACGTCGGACAGGGTCGTGCGCTGGGGAAACGGTCCGGGGCGGAGCGCGCCGCCGCGCACCATAAGGGGAACGTATTCCCTGGTGTGATGGGGGTGGCCAATGGTGGGGTCGTTCCCGTGGTCGGCCATGACCACGAGAATGTCTTCCGGAGCCAAGGCGGCCAAAATGGGCTCCAGTCCCGCGTCAGCCTCTTTGAGAATGCGGGCGTATTCCTCTACGCTTTCCCTGTGCCCCGAGAGGTCGGTCTCCTGAACATTGGTGCAGATAAATGCGTTGGGGTTTTGCTGGACGAGCTCCAGTGTCTTGGCCATAACCTGGGGGGTGGGTACCAGGGAGTAGTTATGGTCGGGTCGGGGGTTCTCCACGATGTCCGCGACCTTCCCCACCAGGAAAACAGGAATTCCGCGCGCCGGCAAAATCGTCGCCACCTGGGTGGCCGGGTCCACGCCGTAGCCCATGTGGACACAGTGGTAATCGTCGTTATAAACGCCGGAAGCGGGGGCGTTGACCCCAATCAGGCCGGCCGCCGGATTTTCCTCAATGGCTGAGAGCATCTGGGGCAGATGAACCCCCCGTCCGCCAAAGGCGATGACACGGGAAACAAATACCTGGCGGCGAACAATGCGCCCGATTTGCACCACCTCTTCAAAGGAGATGTCGTCGATGGCGGAAGTAACGTTGACGGCCTGGCCGGGGTCGCACTCGATGTTGTCGGCCACCGTCACGGCACCGTTGACCACCAGCAGCCGCCCTCCCTTGGAGGCAGTGTAAACTTCCACAGAATAGCCGGACTGCTCCAGCGCCTCTTTTGTGGCTTCCAGCCGGATGCCAAAGGGCTCCTCCACCGGCTGGCGCGGGCGGGTACCCATGATTTCCTGGTGGCCCCAGAAGGTGTCGGCCCCCTGGTGAGTCAAGGCCGCTTTGGACCATGTGGCCGTGGGGCAGGCGTGCATGGAGGCGGTCTCAAAGCCTGCGATGTTCATCAGGCCCAGCTCTTCCAGCCGAGGCAGCCGCAAACCCGGGGACCTGTCCGCAATGTGCCGCCAGGTGTTGGCCCCCACGTCGGCCGGTCGGACGACGGCGGCGTCTTCCATATAGCCCACGCCGAAGCCGTCCAGTACGATCACAATAAATCTTCCCATATGGTGTTATCCTTTCCTGTTGCCCAGCGCGTCGTAGCGAGCGGTTACTCTGGGCGCGCCGGAGGCGAGACCTTCCACAAGAACAAGGTCGCTGCGCGTGACAAAGATCTGTGTGCGGAAGGCCATGACTACCGTATCCCCAACCGCACAGGGCTTCTCCAGGGCAAAGTGATAGTCAATACTGTCCAAATCGGGGGCTGTCACACGCATCATTTGGGCCCCATCTGCTGTGGACCCCACCAGCGCGTTTGACATATGGCCCCGGCGGTAATGGCCGCCGCCATAGCAGTAGCCCCTGCCGTCATAGTTGTGGGATACCTCGGAGAGGTACACTAAAGCGGGAAGCTCCCCGGCGTGCTCCAGATTCCAGGGGGTGGTCCCGGTCAGCCCGTGGCCGGGCTCGGCGTGGGTTCCCCCCATGCCCGCTATCTTGGGAATGGTGTGTGCGCAGGTGGCGGAGGGCATGTTGAGCTGCTCGATGGGGCAGCCCAGCTCCAGGAGAATCTGGGCCGCCGCGCGTACCGTCTCGGCGTTTGGGGTTGGCAGGATATCGTCCGCCTTCTCATCATAGAGAAAGCAGGGGAAAGCGCATACTCCGGCCACGCGGATGTGGGGGAGGGCCTTTAAAACCTCGGCGGCCTCATCGAGCTCATCCAGGGGGAATCCCGCGGTCTGCCCGGAGTAGAGCCGGTCCTTGGGGCCAACCACCCGAAGCATGACATCCTGCACCATGCCGCGCGCTCCAGCCAGCGAGGAGATTCTGCGCGCCTTGTCCAGGGAATAGACCGTAACGATCTGCGGCTGTGCGTCCAGAACCTCACCGAGTGCGCCGTCCGGAATCTGGACCAGATGGCCCACATTGCCCAGGGGAACGCCTGCGCGCGCATAGTACAGCGCCTCCCGGCCGTCCACCGCCACCGCGCCGGGATATCCCAGGTGCACAAGCCTTTCAGCCACGGCGCGGTTGCAGCCGAGCTGCTTGAGCATAAAGTAGAGGGACACGCCGTACTCACGCGCCGCGGCGAGCATGGCCGTGGCATTTGCGCTGAGGGCGTCCAGGTCCAGAAGGTAGGTATTGGGCAGCAGTTCGCCCTTGCGGTGCGCTGAAAACGCGAAGTCTATGAGGGGTCGGTTGTCGTTCATCGTCTTTTGCAGAAACATATCTCACTCGCCTCTCTGCACCCGCACAAGGGCCTCCCTTAGGATGCGGAGAATCGTATCCGCGCCGCTGCGCATGGGGTTAATGCGTACCATTCTGCGCTCCAGCGTCGGGTCCTGGGCGCGGAAGGTACCGCTGACACGGTAAATCATGGGCGCGAACTCGTAGATGGACTCGCTGCCCACCGGGTGGGAAGCGGCTCCCAGCTCGGGAGTAATGCGCAGCACATCCGCGGCGCATTCGGTGTCAAACTCCACCAAAAGCACCTTGCTCTGTGCATTGGCGAGGAAGGCGCGGCGCACACCCGGCAGCTCTCCCGCGTTCAGGCGGCGTACCAGCTCCTCGTTTACCTCGCTCTGTACGGCGAGGGACAAGGGGGCGTAGGTTAACCCCCGCAGGACGGCCATCGCCTCGTGCCCCTGCACCTGGCTGCCGCCGGAGTACTGCCATTTCTCGGCCAGATCAATATATTTCCGCGCCCCCACCAGTGCGCCTACCCCCTCGGGGCCAAGGAGCTTGAAGCAGGAGAAGGAGGAGAGATCGGCCCCGGCCTGGCATCCGAGCTTCTCTACCTTCATGGCGGCATAGTTGTCGTCAGTGACAATGGGAACCTCTGGCATCAGGCGCTTCAACTGAGAGAGCACGGCCTCTAGATCGTAACTGTCGTCGATTTTTTGGCGGGTAATCTGCACCAGTGCGCCTTTGATTTCCCCCCTGTGGGCCGAGACCACCCGCTCGATGGAGGCGGGATCGTTGTAGTCGGCCCGGAGGAGCCTGAGACCCATCCCCTCGACCGTCACCTGGGTTGTAGGGTAGACGGGGGCCTCATGGACGAGTAGGGTTTCGCCCGGGCGCAGGATGGAGAGGAGACCCCAGCGCAGAGCCCCGGTGCCCGAGCCACGCACCAGAAGGGCGCGTTCAGCACCAAAGATCTCGGCAATGGCCTCCTCCGCTTTTTTCGTCGCCACGGGCTTATTCAACCCCGGCACCACGCCAAGGTCTCCCAGGGAGAGGACCTCACGCCCGTTGAAGTGGCGGGTAATCACGTCGATCACCTTGAATTGAAGAGCTTTTGCCTGCTTTATGGAGAGAGAAGGCAGTGGATAAGTCGTAATTTCCATACGAAACTCCTTGTTATATGGCGTAAATGCGGCTGGGATTGGCGCAGAGCAGGGTGTCCAGCCATTCTTGGCGGAATCCCCGCGCCAGGAGCGCAGGGACAAAACTCGTGAGCAGGTAATCATACCCCAACTCTTTCACGTTGGAAATGCGGGTCAGATCCATAGACATCACGATCTGCGGCGCGTATCCTCTCTCGCATAGGGCGGTGAGCCACTCCATGCGGCCTTCGTCCGGCTGGTAGTTATTCTTCCCCACGGTGTCGAAGGCGATATTGACCCCCGTGTCCAGGAGCCGAAGCATGTACCCGACATCGCCTGAGAGGTCGATGTGGCTCAGCACCACCTTGGAGAGATCCACCTCATACGCCCGGAACAGGGCAACCTGCTCCAGACCGAGGGTGCCTAGGGTGGTATGGGTGCAGATGGGCGCGCCGGTCTCGGCGTGGGCGATGGAGGCAGCCTCAAAAATCTGCCGCTCGATGGGGGCAATTTCCCCTTTCCCCGTGCCGATCTCGCCGATGAGGCCGGCTTTGATGCCGGTGTCCTCTATACCGCCGGTCAGCTCCCGGACGAAAAGGTCCGCCATATCCCGGCAGGACATCGCATAGCACTCCGCGGGGAGAAAGGGCTCCTTATAATACCCCGTAGCGTGGACAACCCGCAGCCCGGCCTCGTGGGCCAGAGCCTGGGTGTAGGGGGTATTCCTGCCCATCCCTCGGCCTGTCTGATCCACAATCGCCGACACCCCCGCCGCGGCCAGCCGCTTTAGCTCCGCCAAAGCGAGGGCACGGTCATCCATGCGGCAGTCGGCATCCCCCTTGACGCCGGAGAGATCGATGGTCAAATGCTCGTGGGCGTAGATCCTGTTTTTCAATGTCAGTCACCTCGTCAGTCTTCTGGCCGGTGCAGCAATGCGGGCGGATAGGACGGCTGTTTTCAGCGTGTCAGTAGTTGGGGTATCTCTCGTGAGCGATGACCTGACGCTGCTGCTCTAAAATAGCGTCAACGTCCAGGTATTCATCCAAAACCGCCCGGATGGCAGTGCGTCGGGCCACTACTAGGACGGCAGTATTTTCGTCGTTATTTCGGTTCAGAGAAAGCCTTTTATAATTGATGTTGGGATGGTGTTCCAACACGGTGTCCAGGTTCCACACCGCCGCGTCGATCTCGCCCTGCTCCAGCAGGTTAAAAATCTGGCTGTAGTTGATATGCACGAGCGTAACCGGAACATCGCCCACCACGTCGTAGGTGAGCTCCATGTGGTCCAGCGAGGTATCGTCAATCCCTACCCGCATCCCGGGGAGAATCTTCGTGGCCTCCTTGTCCCGGAAGATCAGGCTCTGGCCCTCCAGATAACTCCTCGGGCCAAAATCCCGCAGGAGCTCGATTTCCATCCCGCGCTCCAGCGCCTTCCGCGCCGAAAGCCGGGAGGTGACGGCGAAGTCGCTCCGTCCTGAGAGGACGGCCTGAATGCGCTTTTCCGAACCGCGCATATAGGAGATGTCCGCCGAGATATGGCTGCGCTCACTGATGGTGTTGAACAGCCCGGTGGCAAGGCCCTCATAGCACTTTGTATACGGGAGGGGCATCACTCCGGATACATAGTTTACCCCCGCGCAGGCCAAAAGGAGGTCGGTGTTTTTCTCCACCAGCGCAGTGCCCATATGGCCGTGCTTTTCCAAAGAAACCGCACCCAGCTGCTCCAGCGCCGCCATGGCGTTTTGGAGGGTCCCGCGTGAGAAATCCCTCAGCTCGGCAAATTGTGAAAAGGTAGGAATCCGGCCGCCGGCACTGATCTTCAGCAGCTCGCCCGCCAAAAAAGAAACCGCCTGACCCGATTTTTTCATCAGCAGATCTCTGACCTGCTCATTTCCCTCTGCCTTCATTCAAATGTCATCCCCAATGAGTTTCCCTCCGTATTTTAGCCGCCGACTACCGGTTGCTCCGCACTTTTTTACAAGAGCCCACACCGAGACTAACACCGGTGTGGGCTCTTTGTAAAGAGCAAAGATCAGGCGGCGACGATGGGAAAGAGCCCGACTACGTGCAGCAGGTTCACCAGGATGCCCAGGAGGATCGCGCCGATGGGGCCGATGGCCATAGTGGGCACAGGCTTCTTAGCGGTCTGGTTGAGGAAGTAAAGTCCGAAGATCCAGATGTAGCCCAGGGTGGGGGCAATGGCGTTGGCTGCCAGGCAGCCGCCCAGGAGAAGGGCCAGATCAAGCACCTTGCTCATGGCGGTGCGGCTGTTGTCGCCCACTTCTTTCATGCCAGGGAATTTGTCAAGGCCCTTGGCGATGAAACCGAGGAGGAGAACCTCGATCACCATGATGAGGGCGCCCACAAAGAAGGAACCGACCATGCCCATGATGCCCATGTTGATGAAGAGTATGGCGGGCACGTGCAGCGCTTTGGTGCCGGCGGGGGAATATACGCCGGAGATGATGGCGGTGGTCATGACCAGGGGGATGAAGCCCAGGCAGCGGCCCAGGGCGACGATTGCCGCCTCGGTATACTTGCCCTGCGCCATGAGGGTCAGGGAGGCGGGACCCTCGGCGATGATCAGCAAAGTGGTGGAAAGAGCCACGATGCCGCCGGCAAGGGCTAGGAGGACGATGTTCTTGCGGATGCGCTTGATGTTATCCTCAAAGACGGAGAAGGCGGCGGCGGCGCTGCCCTCGTTTTTCTTGCTCTGAAGCATGGCGCTGACGACCATGGCAATGATGGCGAAGAGGAGCGCCATGCCGTCTGCGTTGAGGGAGATGTTGATGCCGCCCGCAGTAAACTTGCCGTACACCGCGACGACCTGCTTCACCAGCATGGTGAGGGCGAAGACCAGAGTGCCGGCCTTAAAGCCGGACTGATAAGCCACCGCGATGGCGGGGAAGACACAGAAGGTGACGACGATCAGGCTGCCCACGGTGGAAAGGCTGCCAAGGAAGTTGATGGGCATTATGCCAAAGATGCTGATGATCGCCTGCATCCCGAACATGAGAAGGACACCGAACAAAGCACCCGCAACAGCGGAAATGACGGAGTAAATTCCCTTGTCGGGGAAGAGCGCGCCGATAATGTCGGCAGCCAGCATGATGGTATGTA